>CAXXRY010000036.1:0-20797 GCA_963668335.2 Aminobacteriaceae bacterium
AAAAAACGATATCGGTATGGAGTTCAACAGGGAGGCAATCAGGCCCGCCTGCTTCTAAGCTCGTCCTCCTTCTGCCGCCGCTCCGTACTGTCGGCGATATAGCCATGCCAGAGGACGCTTCCATCGGACAACTTCTCCGGGTTCCCGATCCCGTATAGCCAGCGTGCGCCCCTTTCGGCAACAGCACTCTAAACTCGTTCTCCCATGTACCCAACATCTCGAAGGATCGCGCGATCTCTTCTCGAACGCTTCCAGATCCTCCGGATGGATCCTCGAAAAGAAACAGGAACATCCCGGACACATCCTGCGGCGTAAGTTCGCATACCTTTTCGACGTTGTCCGAAACAAAGGGAATGGAGATTCTTCCATCGGATACTGCCCGATATTGGTAGAGCACTCCGGGAACCTGCGTTGAGAACTTTTTTAGAAGCGCGTCGCTCTCGCGGAGCGCCGCCTGCTGGGCCAGGATCCCGGCATCCACCCGCCTGAGCAGCGTGAAGAGAAGGAGAGCAGCGCCGCGGCGATCGTTCCGCCGATACCCCACATCATCGCAACCTGGCTTCGCATATGTTCCCTGTCCGCCGTAATATCCGTCATGATCGCAAACTCTCCGACGATCTCTCCGGAGACGTCCTCGAACGGAAGGACGGAGACCCCCCATGTTTTATCCCCGAAGACCGCTTCCCGTCATCGTTCCTGCGCAGTAATCCGGCGTCTCGTCTCCCCGGAAGTAAAAATACCGGGAGGAAGGAGCTCCATGGAGGAGAAAACGACCACGCAGTCGGAGAACTGCTCCACTCCGTTTGCCGGTCCGGGTTACACGTTTTTTCCCACTTCGTCCTGTCCAGCAGTTCTTTTCTGAGTGAAAGCACCAGGTGGGATCCGGAACGAAGGTACCTTTTTTGGAGGAGACCGTGAACATCCTTGGTTATAATGGCATACCCCACGAGCTTTCCAGCCCTTGAAACCGGCATGACGCGCCGCAACACCACGTTTCCGGAAGGACAGACCTCGACGCCGGAGGCGATCCTTCCCGTTCTCTCGGCCTTCTGCACGACAGGCCCGTCATAGAACAGTTTTTCATCGCTCCCCGGCGCAAAGGAATAGAGGACGCCGGAACTCCTCGTCGGCAAAGGAAAAGGAGCGTACGCCGTATTCCCGGCGCAGGCGGGAGAACATCGACAGCCAGTCGGCGAAGAGCGCGTCCGCGTCGCCGTCGAAGAGCGCCCGCTGCAGACGGGGAGCCTCCGCAAGAGAGACGATGGAGGACTCGATAAGGAGAGCTCATTCCTCAAGTCCAGATGGAATTCGGCTGAGATCGACGCATGAAGGGAGTTCAACCGCTCGTCCAAGTTGTCGGAATACGTACGCCACAGAAGAAGCACCGCCGCGGAGGTCAGGAGAAGCAGGGCGATCGCCATGGTCGCAGCAGTCTCTTCAGAAACGGGGCGCGGCATGGGATCCACAGGCCGGGATAAGACGAACATCGCGATACAAATCAACAGAGCACCAGCATCAAGGATACCGGCAGCAACGAAGAGGAGGCGACGGTCCATTTCCAGAGTTTTGCGTCGTAGTCCACCCCGAGGACGGCGAGCAACTCCCCCGTCCGATGGTCGACCATGGGGACGAGAGCCGAGATCCAGACTCCCCACTCGTCTTCCACCGGCCTTCGACAAAAGGCGCTCCTCCGTCGAAAAGCGCGGCAAACTCCTCGGTGATGTATTCCTCCTCGTAGACGTCGCCGGGTTGCGACGTCGGCGACATCTCGATCCCGTCGTTCTGCGCCTCGACAAGAAACACAACCTCCGTCGCCGCCGGATCTTCGCTGACCGGTCTGCGTTGCATCAGGTAGACGTAGCGGCAATTCGCAGCCTCACGGAAAGCTGAAAGACGGCGCTGCAGGCTGTGATACTCCTCTTTTTCCAAGTCCTCATCGCTGCCGGAGAGCGCGCGAACCTGGTCAAGGTCTATCGTCTGCGCGCCAAGGCGCGTCTGATAGAGCAGATCGTCCCGCATCTTCCGGTCCGTCCGCTCCACGACCAGCCACGAAAACAACACTCCGAAGAGCACGATACACAGGATTACCGCGTTTCGGCGGGAGTGTCGAAGACACTGTTCTTTCCGCAGCAGAAGAAACTCCCACACACATCTCCCCTTCAGGGGAAAACTCCGACCTCATCGGCTTTTTCCGTTGCGTATATCGAAGTACCGAACCTTTGCGAACACATCCATTTTACACTATATATATCTGGTTTTCTTCCATGTGATCCCTACTTCCTGAAAAAACACCTACGCTTCGCTGAAGGATCCCGAACCCCGGAGCACTGGTTTTATATCCAGAATCGGCGTGCCGTCGAGCGCTTCCAAAGGCGCCACCAGAGAGACGGCCGGTCTCCCTCTCCAGTTCTAGAATCTTCACCCTGTGCAGCCCTACCGGATTCGGACGCGCCGGAGAACGGGTCGCGAAGACCCCCTTCAGCGGGGCGTCCCTGTTTCCTCGCGGGTGCACTTTAAGCACATCCCGCTCCGCCCGATGCAGCCACGTCAGGAGCAGCACATCCTGTCCCGACTCCAGGCCGTCGAGCCCCTCTCCGGAATTCCGGCGCAATAAAGATCTCCGCCTCCACTGCCTCCCTCACCCCCCTGCTTCGGACAGTCCGCCCGCGTCCGCAAGGAAGAGCGCACAACACCTACCCGGAACAACTGCATCTTCTCTTCGTTCATCCTCTCTCCCTCTTTTCCCTTATCCAGGGGAGGATACAACCCCCCCGCCCGGTCTTCTTCATATTGTATCGCGCAGTCGAAAATGGTCACTATTCGTCAATATCTTCGTACGCTTATTATGCTCACTTTGCCTTTCCCCTGAGCTGTGTATGCTGTAGAATAAAGAAAGATCAATAGTATCCGATGTTCCGACATCGCAAGGAGGTACTCTTTTCATGAAGGCAATTCTGGCCGGTACACTTGAAACCGGACGCGGCGCAACACGAAAGAACGTGACCCTCTTCCTGGACAAGGGAAAGATCGTCGACATCGCGGAAGGGCTCGACCCCAAAGACGCTTCGGAGGTGCTCGACGCATCGGCGTTCGTCGTCACCCCCGGGCTCATCGACGCGCACACGCACATCGGAACCTACTGCGAGGGCTTTCCCGTCGGCATGGCGGACGCCAACGACATGGTGAATCCCGTCGCTCCCCAGCTCCGCATTCTGGACGCGATCTACCAGGACGACACGGCGTTCGAGGACGCTCTCGCGGGCGGCGTCACCTGCGTCCAAACGCTCCCCGGAAGCGGCAACATCATCGGCGGCCAGGGCGCGATCATCAAGACGAGCACGTCGACCAACGGACGGAAGAAGGTCGTCGAAGAGATGCTGGTAAAGGCGCCCTCCTCGATGAAGGCCGCGCTCGGCGAAAACCCGATCCGCGTCTACACCGAAAAAGGGAAGCTCCCCAACACCCGAATGGGCAACGCCGCGCTGATGCGGCAGGCCCTCGTCGACGCCGAAAACTACCGGAACAAGCAGCGGCATGCGAAGGAGAAAAATGAAGCAGGAGAGCGCAACCTCCAGCACGAGGCGATGCTCCCGGTGCTCGACGGCGAACTCTCCCTCTGCGTCCATGCGCACCGGTGCGACGACATCGCCACGGCGGTTCGTATCGCGAAAGAATTCTCCATCCGGTACACGGTGGAGCACTGCACCGAGGGACATCTCATCGCGCCCTTCCTCGCCGAAAACAAGGTCATGGCGGCCGTGGGACCGACGCTCACCGGCAAACCGAAGATGGAGCTCCGCAACAAGACGTGGGATACTCCGGTGATCCTCTGGAAGGCGGGAGTACACTTCTGCATCATCACGGACCACCCCGTGATCCCCATCGAACACCTCTCCGTCTGCCTCTCGCTGGCCGTCCGCGCCGGACTGCCGCGTGAAGAAGCGCTACGGGCCGTCACGCTCTCGGCCGCCGAGCATCTGGGCATCGCCGACCGAGTCGGCTCCATCGAAAAGGGCAAGGACGCCGATATCGTCGTCTGGAACGGAGACCCGCTGGACGCGCGAAGCAGGGCCATCGCGACGATCATCGACGGCGAGACGGCGTACTCCAGAATCTGACGAACGAGACATACGACATACGAAAAAAACCGCGGAGCGTATCGGACGCTCCGCGGTTCCAAATGAAACGAGAGGCAAGATGAGCGCCTGAAAAACGCGCAGATATGCCTCTCGTTTTTATGTTTTACGTTCGTCGTTAATCACAAAATTCCAGCGTAAGTCCGGATTTCAAAGGAACGCTCTCAAAGGCGTTCGCAAATTGAACCAGCGCGGGGAACTCCGTGCAGTGCGTAGGGTAAAGATGGTCGATATCAAAGCGCTTCAATTCTTCGATGGTTTTGTTCGTCAGTTCGTCGTTTCCTTTGAGGTGAAAACCGCCAAGCAGCGCATGTATTTTATTCTCTCCCGTCTGCTGCATGGCGTGCAGTATCGTATTGCATACGCCCGCGTGGCCGCACCCCGTAATCAGGACGAGTCCTTTGGACGTTTTCACAGCGATGCCGGAGTCGTCGTCGACTAAATCCATGCTTCCGTCTTCTTTTGTGAAATCGGTTTTTTTATTCTCGAACGAGGTAACGCGCGGTATTTGACCAAGAAAAAATACGTTTTCCATAATTTTGTACCACGTATCAGTACAAATAAAATCGATTTTTTTCTTTAATTCGTCGTAGGGAAGAGGAAGTCCCAAATAATCCTGGCCTCTATACCGTTTTATGAAAGAACCGGGATGGCAAATCATTTGTATTTTCGGCTCTTTCAACGGCAGATGCACCAGTCCGTTCCCGTGATCCCAATGCCCGTGACTGAGAACGAAATGATCGGCATTCACTGCGTCGAGTCCCTTCTTCGCCGCGTTTTTCAAAAAGAGATCGGTATTCCCGTAATCGAAAAGAAGAGAGCCGCTTTGCGTTTCGATGAACAGGGAAAGCCCCCATTCGGCGTCGAACTTTCTCTGCGCGTGGTTATCCACCAGGACATGCACTTTCATGCGATCGCCTCCTTATCCCCCGTTTATCCGAGAAGCGCAACCGTCGCCAGATACAGCACCGAGGGACACATAAGAACGCCCAGACCGGAGAAAAAGGTCGCTGTCATCGCTCCGTACGGCACAAGACGCACATCAGTCGCTGCAAGCCCCGCCACAGTGCCGCTCGTGGTTCCCAGAATGCCTCCGAAAACCATCGCCGTCTGGGGATTGTCGAGACCGATCCACTTGGCGGTGTACGGAGTGACGATCATTACGATGACCGCTTTCAAAACGCCTGAAGCGACGCCGATCGTAACGGCAGCCGAGCTGCCGCCGAGGGCCTCGCCGACAACCGGGCCGATGAGGAATCCGGTGGTGCCGGAAGCGATCGTACACACCTCCACCGGGTCACGATAACCGAAGACCAACGCAACAACCATCCCTACCGCGTAGGCTACAAGAACGCCTACGAAGAGAGAGAGAACTCCTGCGAAACCAACCTTCTTGATCTCTTCAAAGCGAACTCCCATAGCGGTCGATACGATGCCGTAATTGAGCAACTGCGAGCCGCCCATGACACCGACGCCGGAAAAGAGCGCGATGTCGGCCAATCCGCGACTACCGCCGGTCGACAGGCCGGCGAAATACGCTACGATAAGCCCGATCGTGATCGCGATCGCGGAACCGTGAATTCGTCCATGCGTCAATTTATCCGAAGTCGTGTACGAAACCCACATTATAATTGCAACAACGATAAAAGACATAACAAGCCCGTTCCCAGTGAAAATCTTCAATGCCATACCTGCAAAATCCATTTATTTCAACCCCTTTCTTCCATGGAACAACGCTAGTCTTTCTGAGGCGAAGTAAAGCGTGTCTTCTTGTGCTCCGGGATGAGTTTCGTCACGAGAGGCACACAGGCAAAGAGAACGATGACTACGAGCACTCCCGAGATAATAGCCACAGGTCCTCCCTTGAGCGCTCCGACGACATTCTGACGGCATGACATGGCGACGACAAGCGGAATATACATGTTCGTCCAAAAATAAATGCCGTCTTGAGCTTTTTTAGATATTCGGTCATTTTTCAGAAGCTTTTCAACAACGATAACCAGAAGCAACATCGCGAAACCTATTCCGCCGACATTCCCCTTGACGCCTATCAGTTGACCTAAAGCGGATCCGATCATAAGGCCTAAAAACATACACGTGGACAGAATGCCAACACCGAAAATCGCCATTGATCCCACCTCCCGGAAATTTTGAGACGCGCGAAAAAGTCCGCACCTCCATGCCCTTCGATACAGGCAAATGTATGGTAGCCTCAAACGTTCCTAAACAGCGGAATTAATGCATCTTATGCAAAAACAAGCGTGTAAAGCGCAATGGGAAGAGAAAACATGCATTCCGGAAGTACTGAAATTAAACAGAACTCCGTGCATTGTTTTTGTTGAAACGGCGTGCTGCCGAAGAGAGCGGAGAATGATTACAGAATGCCGATCGCCTTTTTAAATATCGCCAAGTAGTGCCTGCTCACCGGCACGGTTTTT
Organism: Aminobacteriaceae bacterium; assembly: GCA_963668335.2. Taxonomy (GTDB): domain Bacteria; phylum Synergistota; class Synergistia; order Synergistales; family Aminobacteriaceae; genus JAAYLU01. The sequence continues at coordinate 6,575 of CAXXRY010000036.1, forward strand.
TCGGAACACCCTGAAAACCGTATCATAAAAGTGTTATTGAACCAGGGTATAATTTCTTCGACTTTTTCCAAGTTCACAATAAAGCTCTTGTGCGTTCGGAGAAATATCCCTGGTTCCAGTCGTTCTTCGAGAAGCTTCAACGGCATTGTCGTCTGGAATTTGCCTTTTGCGCTTTCGATCTCGACGCACCCTTTCGAGGCCATACTGAAGAAAAAAATATCCGAATAATCAAGCACAATGAGTCTGTCCGCGGACCAGACCGATATTTTCTTCTGTCCGGAAACACTCTTGCGGACAACATCCCTGTCCTCTTGCCGCAAGAGTGATTGAACTCGTTCGACCGACTGGGCGACTCTCGACGCGGAATACGGTTTCATTATGTAATCGGCGACGTTCAGATCAAAAGCCTGAACTGCATATGTGTCGTATCCCGTAGAAAAGACGACGTACGGTTTATCGGGCATGGAGAGAAGTATTTCCGCCGCTGAAATACCATCCATGCCGCTCATTTTTATATCGAGAAAAACAACGTCCGCTTTGTGCTTTTTCAGAAATAGCAGCGCTTCCTCGCAATCCGCACATTTGGCGATTACGTCGACTTTTCCGGTTTCTTCAAGAAGAAACGAGAGTTCTTCCCGTGCAGGGAATTCGTCGTCCACGACCAGAGCTTTCACACAAACGCCTCCTCCGCCGACCGAGCCGCTTCGCGCAAAGGGATTCGTATAACTACCGCAGTCCCCTTGTTCTCTCTGCTCAAAATTTTCAACGCGGAACTCGGTCCGTAGATTTTTACCAGCCGAAGATTCACATTCCTGAGACCTATATGTCCCTTCCCCTCATCGCCTTGTCGAATTTCCAGAAGAGAAGCAACTTTTTTTCGCGGGATTCCGACGCCGTTATCCGAAATTATGATCATTCCGCTTCCTCCTTTGATCTGCGATGAAATCTTTAGTCTCCCGACCCTCCCCTTTATACCGGAAAAACCGTGTTTGACCGAATTTTCCACGATTGGCTGCAACGAAAGCGGAGGAAGCAGGCACTGCCAACTCGTATCAAGAGCATACTCGACTACCAGTTTCTTGGCATACCGCGCCATCTCGATTTTTAAATACGATTGTACATGTTCGATCTCGGTTTCCAATGGTACAAGTTCCCTCGATACGTTGAGGTTGCTCCTGTAGTAGTTTCCCAAATGGATGAGAAGCTCCCGGGCGGTATCGGGATTTGAACGACAATGGTAGACGATCGTATTGAGCGCATTGAACAGGAAATGTGGATTTATCTGCGACTGAAGGAGTTGGATCTCCGTTTTCGCGAGTTGTTCGGATTGGGCCTGAACCTTGCTGATCTCCACCTGGTTGGAGAAAAGAAGCGAAAGTCCTTCCGCAAGTTTCAGGGCAAAAGGAGAAACCCTTTTCTCATGAAAACCGAAGAGAACAACCAGAGCAACCACAGTACAGTCGTCCTTGACCGGAATGAGTATTTCGACCCCCTCCCGCATGAAAATCGAGGGCCCCTTTCTGGAGAGATCGGTATATTGAATTTCCCCTGTTTGGAAAGCATTACGTACGTTGGGAGCACGCAATAGCAATCCGGAAACAACGGAAGAGATCACATCGTCCGCGTCTCCCGTTCCAGCGTACGCAAGCATCTGTTTTTCGGAGAGTATCGTGACCATGTCGATGCTTTCAACATGCTGCAGAATGATCGAAGCCGTTTCCTTCGCCGATACCGGATTGAGCCCGTTCCTCAGATGAGGCAAAGTACAGTTTGTTATTTTTAACGCCAGTTGGGCCGCGTTGCCCTCGAGAAGGCTGTCGCCGTAGCGTACGGTCTCCAATATAGCGATGAAAAGACCCACGCCGATCGAATTTGTGAGGATCATCGCAGGGGCAATAGTTTTCACAAGTTGGAACATCGGCTCCACTGGACGGGTGATCAATACAACAATAAAAAAGTGAAGAATTTCGAGCAGAGCTGTAAGGATCATGGAATTCAACCAGGGTTTTTTCCAGCGAGAGCTCGCTGTGTAATATGCACCTGCAATCCCTCCCTGCAGGACGCAGGAAAGGAAGGCCGCGTTGATCGTCAGGCCTCCGAGCAAGTAACGATGTATACCCGAAACCAGTCCCGTCCCCATCCCCGCGAGAGGACCTCCCAGAAGACCGGCAACAACAATACCGACCGCTCGTGAATTCGCGATCGCGTTTTTGACGGGGTAACCGCTGTAAGTACCAATGATGCTGACAACACCAAAAAATGAGATCAGAAAAAAAACACGAACACGCGCTCCCCTCCGTCCTGAAAGAATTTCCTGAAAAGGGGAAAATCGACTCAATAAAAGTATAGAAACAGAAATTACCGAAAGTTGTTGAAAAAGATGCAGAGATATAATATGCACGTTAGCTCCAATCGAATGAGTACTTCCAAACAAGACCGGCATACTCCAGGATATCGTTCGCCGCTACTCCTCCACAGTGATCCGTCCATCCAGTTCGAGGCGAACCCGTCCGTCCGGGTGATCGGCGATATAGTCGGCGAGGACATCGAGATCCTTGAAATCCGTTTTCTGTTGCGGCGCGTCGCGGAGCACCGAGAACCTGTCGCCCCCGGTCGCCGTCCACGAATTCGCGGCGAGCGTGTACGAGGCGTCGTCCTCGACGGGGAGCCACGCCCCGTTGCGTTCGACATGAAGGCTCTTCACCCTGTTTCCCCACTCGAGTACCTTTCCGTCGGGATCGATCAGCGTCGGACGGCCGGAAATAGAGTAGACCACACGAGCTCCGGAGATCTGAAGGAAACCCCCCGCGTACGTGCGAACGGAGGATTCGTACCTGTCGTTCTTTCCCACAAGAGAGGAGGCTGCGATTTCAAAGACCTTCCGGAGCTGTTCGCCCGTCAGGACGACGATGTGGATCTCGTTGTCGAAGGGGAGAATCTCCGCCAGCACTTTCCGCGAGACGCTTCCCGCGGGGAATATTTTGTCCCCCCCTGACACCCCCGCCGTTGATGACGGCGACGTCGGTCTTCATTCTCCAACGGAGCGAGTCGGCGATCAGGTTGCCGAGAGCGGACTCCTTGGCGCGTACCGTCTGGGCGCGCGCGTCCGCGGCATCGGAGAATGTCCCGATGGTGAAGAGCATCGCCTCGTTCAACTTGCGCTCGTATTCGAGCGCAATCGCCAGCACGTCGGCGTCGGTTCTGGCGCGCGGCGTCACGCGGAGCAGACTCCATTCCGTCTCTTTTTCGTCCAGCTTTCCACTCTTGACGGCGAGCTGGAGCCTGCCCACGAAGGCGCAGTAGGCCCCCGAATATCCGAGCACCGTCTTCCAGCCGTTCGGCCCCTCGACGATGCGCGTCTCGTGCAGCTCGTTGTGGGAAGATCCCCCCAGTATGGCGTGGATCCCCTCCACCTCGGCAGCCAATGCTTCGTTCTCCTCGTCGGAGAGGCGGCTCAACAGCAGAATGGCGTCCGCTCCTTCATTCCGGAGCTCGGCGACCGTCTTTTCGGAGACTTCCCGCAGCGCGGCGTTTACTTTCACGGAATCTCCCGCTCCCGCCAGGGCGAAGAGATTCGGCGAAGCCAGTCCGAAGACGCCCACCTTCATCGCGCCCACCTGAAGCATGAGGCGTTTTGCAACCCGCTGTTTCAAAAAACCGTCGTCGAACTCCAGGTTGGAGACAACCATCGGCATGGAAGTGAACAAAAGCAGCTTCTTCAGGTGCTCCACGCCGTAATCGAACTCATGGTTGCCGAGAGTTCCCGCCTGTACGCCCGCGCGCTCCAGCGCCGCGAACTCGGGCTCCCCGGAGAAAAGACGCCACATGAGCCCGGCAACCATATCCCCGGCCTGAAGCACAAGCACGGGGTCTTTCTCGACGGCGCGCTGTTCCGCGATGACGCCGCCTCCATGGGCGAGCCCTCCGAAGAGGACCGTGGTCGTCTTCACCTTGGTGGTCACAGGAAGAAGCTGGCTATGCATGTCGTTGAGCGCAAAAACGACGACTCGTCCGTCGCTTCCCGACGCCTCGGAGGCGGCGAGAAGCGACGTCGATATGAAAACAATAAAAACCGACCGCAACGCACGCATAATCCGATGCTTCATGGCCTCACACCTCCCGTATCATCAGTTGCGCCTCGTCCCAGGGAACGGGCGGGGAAAAAAAGTATCCCTGCGCTTTCGGGCACCCCGCGTTCTTCAGCCATGCGAGCTGCTCCTCCGTCTCTACGCCTTCGGCGATAATGTCGAGCCCCAGGTCTCTTCCCATGGTGATGATCGACCGCATCATCCGCTCCGTCTTCTCGGAAACGAAAAGTTGGCTGACGAACGCCCTGTCCAGCTTGATCACGTCGAGCGGCAGATTGTTGATATACTGGAGGGACGAGTACCCCGTTCCGAAGTCGTCGAGGGCGATTCTGATCCCGCTCTCCTTGAGAAGATCAAGTTTGACGTGCACGTCCTCCAGGTTTTCGATCAGCGCGCTCTCCGTGACCTCAAGAGTGAAACGCGTCGGATCGGCCCCGGTGCTTTCCAGGAAAAACTTCACACTCTCCACGACGGAAGCGCTCCTCAGAAAGACCGAAGAGGCATTCGACGAGAAGAAGAGTTGAAGGTGCGGGCGCAGCCCGCGCACCGTGTTGATCGCTTCAAGAGCGTGCTCCAGCATGCGGGTGTCCAGGTTGGCGACGAATCCTGTCTGCTCGGCCTGCGGAATGAACGCCGAAGGGGGGAGGACGCCCTTCTGCGGATGCCTCCAGCGGGAGAGGGTTTCGAAACCGGAGAGTTTCCCGGACTCGATGATGTACACGGGCTGAAAGAAGGGGACGAACTCGTCCCTGTCAAGAGCGGCATGCAGTTCCGCCTGCAAGGTAAGGATGTTTTCGCCTCCTGCACCGTTGATCGTCATATCCCCCGTCTGAGAATACCCGATCCGCCCAATGCCGTTTTTTCTGGCCCGGGCCATCGCATGGAGCGCGGCGTCCATAACCTCCGCCGACGTCCTTCCGTTCGCAATATCGAGCACGACGCCGATACTCGCGCTCGGAAAAACCGAATCGTCCCCCACGGGGCACGGCACAACGATCGCCCTCCTGATACGTTCCATCAACGAGGCGATCTCATCCGCTCCGCCCGCGAGCGGGATCAGCGCGGCGAACTCGTCGCCCCCCGTCCTGTAGAGCTGCGCCGGGGGCTCAAGGAGCGCGAGGATTCTCTCGGCGGTCATCATGAGCACCCTGTCGCCGTTCAAATTTCCCACCTGCGCGTTCACCAGCTTGAAATGATCCATGTTCAGCACCGCAACGGTAAGCGGATCCTGCGCGTTCACCGCCTGGTTCAGCGCCTTGACGAAAGAGTGACGGTTCGGGAGTCCGGTCATGTCGTCGAAATAGGCTTTTTGGGCCAACCGCTCTTCGAACTGCTTCCGCTCGGTGATGTCGCGTGCAAGGAGCAGAGAAAGCGTCCGGTCGCCGTACTCGATGCGCCGTCGATGCACCTCGACGGGGACGAGCGCGCCGTCCAAACGGAGAAGCGACGCCTCGAAAACGGCGCGTTCTCCGCCTTCAATCTCCGTCGGTTCGTCGTATTTTCTGTAGAACTCGTGTTTTTCTCTTCCGAGGAATGTGACGATATCCCACCCCCTCAGGTCCGCGCCGTCGACCTGGTCCAGCGCGGAACGGGCCGCTTCGTTGGTCATGACGATAGTCCCTTCCGCATCGACAAGAAAGAGCGCGTCCGGGATATCCATCAACAGGTTTTCCAGGGTATGCAGCAGCGTGTTGTACGAACGGGAAAGCGAAGTGATCTCGTCCTTGCCTTCCACGGGAACGCGCGTTTCGATCATCCCTTCGGCGGCGATTTTATCGGTTGTTTTTTGAAGCCGTTTCAGCCGGGCAAGAACAAAGTTCTCCAGCAACAGCGTCACCACGACGAGGATGCCCATGCCGGCGAGCAGAATCCACAGGTAGGAGGCCATCACCGCGTCTCTTCCCTTTTCGTAGATGGTCCGCGGAGAATCGATACGGATTACGGCGCTCCCTCTCCCCTGCCAGACCGACGCCCCGCCGTTTTCGTTCGGCTCGATGCGGATATCTCCCGAAGACCTTTCGGGAGGTTCGTCCCCGGCCGGAGGAAGGATATAGAACTGCGTGCCGAGGCTCTCCCGCATTCCGGAGATACGGTTGCGCAGCAGCGCGCCCACAATCAGCAATCCGCGCGAGGGGCCGGTCCTGTACGTCGTGAGCACGGAACTGACTCCGGCAAGAAAGACATCGTCCCCGGTAATGAATATATCGTCGAACGCTCCCCCGGAGGAACGCTCCGTCAAACCGGGGAGGCGCACCCGAAGATCGTCGAGCAACGCCGGCGAAAGCGCCTCTTCCTCTCCCTCCGGACCAACCGTAAAGGCGACCACCGGAAGAAGATCCTTGTCGAAAAGCGCCAGCAGATCGACGTCGAGCGCGCGAAGACTCGCGCTGTCGATCATCTCGTCGAAACGGGTCCGGTCCTTCCGGTCCAGGAAAAAGTACATGTTGTCCCAGGCGCCCCAGTCGGCGGCGAAATGACGCAGCATCTGAAGCTCGGTGTCCAGGCGGTTCTGGACACGCGCCATGTCCTGTTGAAAGAAGCGGCGCTCTACGTTGCGGAACGCCTGCATCGTGGTGTAGTTCGACGTGAACGCCGCCATAAGCAACACCATCGTCAGCGTCAGCACAACGGACAAGAAAAATTTTTTACGTAGAAGCATGGTTTTTTCTCCCCGCGAAAATTTCGGAGGGGACGCACTCTCCGATCACGCGCTTCACATGCATTTCTATTATCGGGCAAATAAACATGTTCCGCAACAAAATCCTCTTTAACTTCCTTATAATAGAAAAAAACAACGGAACGCTTGAAGGGAAAGAGCACTTTTGTACAATTCATTCGGAAACGCCCTCGTTAGAATGCTGTATGTCGGAAAGAGAGACTTCCGACGACTCTTCATGAAAAAGAAAAGAGGCGGATCTCATGAGCGGCATGAACGCGTTTACGATATTCAGTGCAGGCAGGATGCGCATACCGGGCGGAGAAAGGGCGTTCGACGCCCTTGAATGGAAAAAGCACCCGGCATTCGACGGCGTGGAGCTCAAGCATCTGGTGACGGGGGAGCAGACGGGAGGAGCGTTCAGTTTTCATCTCGTGCGCATCGCCCCCGGGAAAGCGATCGGGCTGCACATTCACGACACGCAGCTTGAGACGCACGAGGTGATCGCAGGACGAGGAATGTGCCTGAACGACGGAACGGAGATCCAGTACGACGCCGGGACTGTCTCATTCTTCCCGGCAGGGGTTCCGCACGAAGTCCGCGCGGGCGCCGAGGGGCTCTCCCTCTTCGCCAAGTTTTTCCCAGCGCTCTGCTGAGGACGTCCCAACAACGCACGCCTCCCGGAACTCCGAGGGGGTCATTCCTGCGAGCTTCCGGAAGCATCTGATGAAATGGCTCTGGTCGTAGAACCCGGCGGCCAGGGCCACTTCCGTCAGGGGGAGGCGCGTATCGAGCATCATCTTCCGCGCTTTTCGTATCCTGTTCTGCATCTGGAATTTGTGAGGAGGAAGGCCGACGCTTCTTTTGAACTCCCTGAGCAGATGAAACCTGCTGACGTGCAGCGATTCCGCGAAGGTTTCAAGATCGAGGGGCTCCTCCGGATGAAGGAGCAGCCGTTGCTCCATCGCGCAGACAAATTCACGCTCTCTACGGGCAGGCTCCGAGACCGACGAGAGAAGACGGTCGAGCATACACAGGAACCCTGCGGAGAAAAGTTCCGGAGAGACGGGAAACGCGCCGGAAAGAGCACGCAGGCAGTCGGTCGGAGAGTGCGCTCCGCCGGAGAGAGTCTGCAGCAGATCGCCGCCGACGCAGAGGGTGAGCGTTTCGCAGTCTCCGGAGGAGGAGAGGGCGTGCGGTTGGTAGGGGGGAATCACGAAAAAAGAATCGGCCCCGTGGACAGTCGTTGCGCTTTCCGTTTCGAGGCACACCACCCCCGATACGACCAGACTCGCTGTGTAGGTCGATACATGGCTGTGTTCGGGGTAGGAAACGCGCGATCCTCTGAGTCGCACAACTTCCAGCCCCTGCCGCTCCGCGAAATAGTAGCGGACCTCTTTCTCTTTCATCGCGGCTCTCCTTTCCGCACACTCTCCACCACAAGAGTAATTCAAAAAAGCTCTCGGAGAATATCTTCGTTATGATACTATGGTATCATGGAATGCAAAAGTTCAAAGACCGCAAGGAGGTGGCGCGCTATGGCGAGGTTTGTGTTTTCCGTCCCGGATATGTCGTGCGAACACTGTCGGAATACGATCTCAAACGCCCTGGAAGCCGCGGCGCTGAGGGAATTCGATATCTCGCTGGACTCGAAGACCGTAACCGTCGAAGGCGACGATGCGGAGACGATCCGCGAGCTTATCGAGGGAGCCGGATACAGCGCCGTGTTCGGCGTCGGGGGCGACAATACGTTCATTCAGTAGCGCTTTCCGTTCTTCAAACGACGTTCAGATCGTCCTCGTCCATCTCGCCGGGCTTCTTCTTTTTTCTTCGCGTCCGTTTTCTGAACATTCCCCTCATTAAGCACAGATTTCTTTTCCTGCCTCTGGCGAAAATACCCGCATTAGTATATACTACAAAAAAATAGAGTTTATGATGTCGAACATGTGATCAAAAGGAGGGCATTCCAATGGCGAAGTTCGTTTTTTCCGTTCCCGATATCTCCTGCAACCACTGCAAGATGCGCATAACCAAGGCTCTGGAGGCCGCCGGAGTGCAGGAATTCGATGTTTCCGTCGAGTCGAAGAAGGTGACTGCGGAGGCGCAGGATGCGGCCGCCGTGCAGGCGGTTATCGAGGATGCCGGGTACGACGCGACTCTCGAAGCGTAGCGCATCGAAATAAAGCCGCACATAGCGGACGGGAGGATTCTTTTCCCGTAAGACCTCCCGTCCGCGAACACCCGATTCCGGACACAATTATGTATTTGGAGGAAAAACCATGAACGATACAGAACAGCAGCAATTCAAGACGAGCATCGTCGTCACGGGAATGACGTGCGCGACGTGTTCCCGGATGGTCGAACGTTCGCTCGGCAAGGTGGAGGGCGTAGTCTTCGCGGCGGTGAACCTGGCAACGGAGACGGCCTTCGTGGTTTCCGACAGGGAGATCCCGAAGGACGAGCTTGTCAAGGCCGTCGAGAAGGCCGGCTACTCGGTCTCGGAGGAGCGCGCCGAGGATCTGGAGAAGAACCGCTACCTGAGGATCAAAAAGAACCTCGCGATCTCATGGCTTGTTACAGGCCCGCTGATGACGCTGATGGCCTTTCACATGCTCGGTCGGCACGTTCCGCTCTATTATCCGCTGGAATTTTTCGGCGGCGCGCTCGCAATCTTCCGGGCGGGGCGCGACTCCATCAAGGGCGCATGGATCGCGCTCTCCCACTTCCACGCCAACATGGACGTGCTGGTGGTCTCCGGCTCCGTCGCGGCGTGGGCGACAGCGGCCCTCGCGTTCGCGGGGCTTCCGGTGGTGTCGTTCGGCGCGGTGGGCGCGATGATCATGGCGCTCCACATCACAGGCCGGTACATCGAGTCGCGCCTGCGGGACAAGGCGTCGAAGGAGATCCGCGCGCTGCTCTCCATCCAGGCGCGGGAGGCCCGCGTGCTCGACGGAGAGGGGAAGGAGATCATGATTCCCATCGAGGCCGTCAAGGAGGGGATGACGCTGCTGGTCAAGCCGGGCGAGCGCCTCCCGAGCGACGGCGAACTGCTCGACGGGACCACATCCGTGGACGAATCCATGATCACCGGCGAATCCCTCCCCGTAGTAAAGAACGCGGGCGACGGCGTGACGGGCGGCTCGTTGAACCTCACCGGAGCCGTGCGCATCCGGGCCACCCGCATCGGCGAGGACAGCTTCCTCGCGCAGATGGTCTCGCTGATCCAGGAGGCCCAGGGAGCGAAGGTGCCGATACAGGCCTTCGCCGACCGCGTGACCAACTACTTCGTGCCGGGCGTGGCGACGCTCGCGATCATCAGCGCCGTCTTCTGGTACTTCCAGGCCGGACGGCTCGCGCCCTTCCTCGACGGCGCGGCGCGTTTCCTGCCGTGGGTGACTTCGCTGCGCGACCCGTTCTCGCTTTCCATCTTCGCCTTCATCACGACCATCGTCATCGCGTGCCCGTGCGCGCTCGGGCTGGCAACGCCGATGGCCCTGATCACCGGCACGGGCGCCGCCTCGAAGAAGGGGCTCATCATCCGCAACGCCGAGGCCATCCAGACGGCTCGCGACGTGACGGTGGCCGTGCTGGACAAGACCGGCACCATCACCGAAGGGAAGCCGACGGTCGTCGAGACGGATCTCTCTCCGGAGGCGCTGGCGTCGGTGGCCTCGCTGGAGGCCTTCTCGAACCACCCGCTCGCCAAGGCCATCGCCGCGGCCTCCGACGAACGCCTCCCTGTGAGCGACCTTGAGGAGATCACAGGCGAGGGCGTGCGCGGAAAAGTTGCGGGCACGACCTGGTTCGTCGGGCGTCCCGAGGACGCCTCGAAGTACGACGCCCACCTCGCGCTCGGACAGACGGTGGTCGAGGTCCGGCGCGACGATGCCTTAACAGGTTTCCTCGCGGTCGAGGACCCGCTGCGCGAGGACGCCGTAGAAGGAATACGCCGCCTCTCGGAGATGGGCATCTCCTGCGTCATGGCCACCGGCGACAACGAGAAGACGGCCCGCGCAGTAGCCGCGCGCGTCGGCATCGCCGAAGTGCGGGCCGGCGTCCGCCCGGACGGAAAGCTCGATCTGGTGCGGAACCTCCAGGCGAGGGGCGGCAAGGTGCTGATGACCGGCGACGGCATGAACGACGCCGCGGCGCTCAAGGGAGCCGACATCGGCGTGGCGATCGGTTCCGGGACCGACCTCGCCATCGACAGCGCGGACATCGTCATCGTCAAGGGCGGCATCTCGCGCCTGGCCGACGCGGTGGCCATCTCGCGCAAGACCTTCACGGTCATCCGGCAGAATCTCTTCTGGGCCTTCGCCTACAACGTAATCGCCATCCCGCTCGCGATGGGGGCGCTGCTCCACCCCGTCATCGCGGAGGGCGCGATGGCGTTCAGCTCGATCTCGGTGATATTGAACTCGATGCGGGTGAAATAAGCCGGGATCGGAGGAGAAAGAGGTCGACGACAATGTGCCGGCAGCGTTTCAGACGCCTTGTTTCTTTCCGAATCGCCGGATACTCGCTTCTTTTTCGAGGCTAGGTGTGCTATTGTTCTTTCAGAAATAATGCGACGGAGGTAGGTTTATATATGAAGCTACGAAGTGTATTCAGAGAAAATTCGGTTGATATCGTCCTTTTTCTTGCGGCGGCGCTCCTCGCGGGCGGCTATTTTCTGTACGGAACGGAAGGGAGCGCGTCGTGGTATGTAGCCGCTTTTCTCCTGCTCTTCGCCCTTATGTTTCTCAAGAGCGTCCTCGGCTGCTCCGGCCCGGCGGCAACCGTTTCCGAGTGGATCGGGCGGCTTTCGCGGGACGAATCGGTCGACCTGAGGAAGAGCGTCGACGTGCCGCAGGGCTCGAAACTGAGTTCCGTGGCGAACGCCCTCAACGCATTCGTTCAGGTCATGCGAGTCCACTTCCTGCGCATCATGCAGGGGCTGCACAAGTTCACATTCAACTTCTACCGACTGGAGCGGCAGCTCGGCGAGTTCTTCGAGGCCTTCTCCGCCATGTCCTCGGGCGTGAAGGAGGGGATCGCCTCGGGGCAGAACGTCTCGCACGCCACCGAGGCGCAGTACGCATCGTCCGAGGAGATTTCGGCCACGGCGCAGGGTCTGGCGCAGCTGGCGGCGGAATTGAACAACGCCGTCGCCTCCGCGGGCGACAGGGCGGACGCAGGAAACAGACGCCTCCGCGATATGGAACGCACCTTCGCCTCCGTCGTCGAGGAAACAAAGACACTTTCAGAAGAAGCGCGTATCCTCTCGGGCAAGGTGGACGTCATTCAAGGCGTGGTGCATACGATTACCGGGATAGCGGAACAAACCAACCTGCTTGCACTCAACGCCTCGATCGAGGCCGCCCGCGCCGGAGATGCCGGACGGGGGTTCGCCGTGGTCGCCGACGAAGTGCGCAAGCTGGCCGAAGAGAGCAAGACGGCCGCCGCGACGATCTCGAAGAACCTGCAGGAGCTCGTCTCCGGAGTCCGGACTACTTCAGGAGGCGTCGAAACGATGGCCGGGAAGATGAACGAGGCCAACGAGAACGTCCGCGCCGTCCTCTCGGAAATTTCCGCGCTGCTCGAAGGCATTTCGGGGATCTCCGACTCGTCTGAGCGCGTCGCGGCGAGCGCGCAGGAACTCGGCGCGTCCTCCGAGGAGCTGGCGGCCTCCGCGGAAACAGTCACCCGCGAGACGGAAAAGATGAGCTCCATCTTCGGCAACATCGAGGGGAAGATATCTTCTCTTTCGTTCACCACCGAAAGCTTGAACGATACCTCGAAGGAGGGCTCCGTCGACGCCGCCGCACTGATCCAAAGACTCTCCGTCCTCAAGGCGATGAAGGCCGACGACTTCGCCGACATCGCGGAGGACGCGATCAAGGCGCATCGAGGCTGGGTGGCCAATCTGAAGAAGTTCGTCGAAGGCGGGCAGTGGGACCTGGAGACGAATCCGAAGCGCTGCCGCTTCGGCATTTTCCTCTCCTTCATCGAACGCCCCGAAGGAGCTTCGGAAGAGCTGTGGAGCGGTATCCTCTCGATGCACGAAAAACTGCACGGGCTGGGACACACTGTCCATGACGCGATGCGGCGCGGCGAGAGCGGCAAGGCACGGGAAGTTCTGAAGGAGACGGTTGCACTCAGTGAGCGTCTTTCGGCATCGCTGCTCCGCGTGGCTGAAATCTGCCGCGGGCGGGGAAAAGGTGAGCGGAAAGCATCCGCCCTCCCCGCGCTTCCGGAGAAATCGCGGTAGACGGGAGCGACTGAACAACGCCTGCAAGGAAACGAGGACCGACTCCCTGGAAAGGGAGCTTCGGCCCTCGTTTCCTTTGTTAAAGAGTGCGCACAAGTACTCCGAGTTCATCCGCAAAAGGAATGACATCTCCTTCTTCACAAGCTGAAAGTCCCGATGATATACTACTTGAGAATCAGAGAGGACACTCTGAAAGAATCAACGAATTCGTGAGTGCTTGCTTTTTTCGAGAGAGACGAGAACTGGCGGCGTCGAAGGGGGAGTCATTTATGGATAGTGCTTTTGAACAGCTGCAAGGGACGAAGGAGATCGTCGAAGACGACAGAAAATCCGCGATTCTGCTCAAAGGAACGGGGTACGGCGTCCGCATGACGTTTCCGGAGACTGCGTCCGAGGAAGAGCTTTTCGACCAGATGCGTCGTTTTCCCTTGGAAACCTCGCATCTGTCGGGCGACTTGGATGCGGTCTTCGATTTCCAGGGACGCAACCTCTCCAAGGAATTCTTGCTTCGCATGCTATCGGAGTTCGTCTGGCCGAACGGCATCCGCATACTTGCGTGGCTGTCGTACGATCTGGAAACGCGCACGCTTCTCCGCGCCGCAGGCTTCTCCATCGAAGAGCCCGGTTCCGGACATGCCAAAAGCGGTCGCGAGGCTCCCGGCTCCTTAGTGCTGGCGCAGTCGCTGCGATGCGGCCAGAGGGTCGAGTACGACGGCGACGTGATGATTCTGGGGCACATGAACGAGGGCGCCGAAGTCTATGCCTCGGGGAATGTTTTCGTCAGAGGACGTCTGAAAGGAGTAGTGCATGCCGGAGTCGACGGAGGCGAGCACTGCGTCTCGGCGGGGAGCTTCGAGGCCACGCAGGTACGTTTGGGGGACAAGATATGCTCCTCGCTGGGGGACAATCCGCGCTGGAAAGGAAAGAGCGTACTTTTTTCCGTGGAGGACGGCTCGCTGGTCGCGAGGGAGCTGAAGGTCTGAAAGCAGCTTCTTTCTTCGGGGAGACAAGACGTGTGATCGGGCATGGCGGCATAGAAACGGAATGCCGTTCACTCAAAGGGCGGAAGCGCATCGAACGATGCGATGTTATAGAGGCCGAAGCCCGCGTCGGAGCTTCGGCCTCTATCTTATCCTTCGTTTGTATCGGACGCGCACGGGAAGAGTCCGGGCGCGTCCTGCGCGCTTCTTACTTACGCGCCATCAGCACAAGCAGCGGCGCAAGGAGAG
>CAXXRY010000037.1:0-140980 GCA_963668335.2 Aminobacteriaceae bacterium
TCCTCAATAAGGCGAGTATCCGCCGTATCCATGTTCTTCACCGAAAAAAAAGTAAAGAGTTCCGAGTCGGGAGGGACAGGGTAGGGAGTTCCTACGATGAAATCTATTCGGAAAGATGGATTCCCCGACGCGCATCGTGTGTGTCGCCGAGGGAAAGGGAGAGCTTCAAGCCTTCTCTCTCCCCCAGAGTAGAGAGGATGTCCACATAGACTCCCTGTAGATCTCCGTTCTCCGCCCTGAAGATATAGGGGGCGCCTGTATCCAGACACAACACATGATACGTTCGCCCTGCTCTGCTTCCAACCAGCATAGCGTGTTCGCCGTATACTGGATGAATGGAGAGCAGCAGAAAAAGTCCGAAAATCAAGAGAGAACAAAAGGTCGTTCTTTTACCAGAGATCAATAATAGTTGCCTCCATAATAAGAGCCTCTGCAATATTACGGTACGTTTGATGTATTTCTTCCATCTTTTTCGCAGCAATGGTATTCATCCATTCCTGTAGTCCCGGTGAGTTGTGAAGGAGCAGACGGGAGCCTTCCTTTTCCCATTGGAGAAAGTCGTGGAACGTCTTTTGTTCCAAAGGATCGCGCATTGTTTTTAACGTCGGCATCAATCTTTGGTAGTTGCTGTTGGCGAAGGATGAAGAAAGAAGCACAGTCCATCGTGCGGAATCAAGCGTGAATCTATCCTTCTTGAAGTTCGACCAAGTTTTCGGTAAGCGGCGCACTCCCGCGTAGACAGGAGCGTATGTGCTGAAATGCGGCGTGTCGAGAGAAAACCAGAGAACTCCTCCGAGCGGAGAAGGAAGCCATGAACGGGATTGCGTGATAAAGCTATAGGATGTTTTTGCCGCAACCGGCCGGGTATAAGGGATGTTTAAGAGGTCGCGCATGAACCTGTCGGGAAAAGGAGTAGCTTTGGCACTGCGGACAAGTTCCCGGTTCTCTCCGGGAACATACCATGCAGGATTGTTCTCCATACAGAATGGAGTCCCGTCCAGAGTCGAACGAAATATCTCTATTATTCTCTTGACGGAGAGCGGTTTTTCAGGAGCGAAAGAAAACGGGTATGAGTCGGTCTCGGCGTAGGGGTCCAACTCCTTGAGGGCAGAAGACGCTTATGAATAGCGTGCATACGTCCACGGACCCACATCGACGACGGCGACCAGGGACCTGATTCCGGCGCATAGGTCTTTCGCCAGTTGAAGGGGGCGCCGGATTCCGAATCATACCAGCCGTGACGGAGAGCAGGTTCTTTGTACCCTTTGGAAAAAAGAAAATCCTCGCTGCCTTCATCAACAAGGGTGATGCGGCTCGCATTGCAAAGAATAGCCACATGAGAATCCGGCACTCTTCTGGCGACCCAGATTGCACCCGGACCGGATCCCGGTTTCCAGTCGAACCCGACGCTCAGCAGTTCCATAATCCACGCTTCATGCGGATCCGCGACGGAAAGCGACTCGCCTTCATTTGCGCATGAACCGAGAAAACCGTACCGCTCGGCAAGCTCCCCTATGAGGAGGATGGCCTCGCGTGCTGTTTTACACCGCTGAAGGGCCAGTATCATGAGCTGTTCGACTGTCAGAAGCGCCCCTCCTTCTCCGGGAAAGGCTTTGAGCATGTCCTTCTGACCGATGGTGGATTCTCCTATTGAGAGCTGGTGTTCATTGAAACAGGAATAAGCTGTCCTGAAGTAGGTGTACGTTTCGGATACCTGGGGTATGCGCCCCAGTTCAAACGGGGGAATAGGCTCGTCGCCGAGGAGTCCGAAGTACACCGGTATTTCCTCCTCTTCGGGAAAGGTATCCCCCGGAACAACGCGAAGATTTGAATCGTACCATCCGTCTGCTGTTTGAGAGTTGAGAACTGAACCGTCTTCGCTCGCTTCGCGGCCGACGAGTATCCCCGTGCATCCGTCGGACGTGGCGACGGAACGGAGCAATAAAAGCAGGAGAACGGCGATTCTGATGCAAAAAAGTTTCATTTGGAAGCGGCTCCTCTACATAAGGCATCAGTGCATTCTTTGGAAGACGAGAGAACAAAGCGGAAGGTACGGCCGCTCCGCAAAAAACGGTGGAGCGGCCGGTTACGTCAATCGTTGGAAATAACTGCGCCGATCTCCTTTTCCCCGTCGAGGAAGACGGAGAAGTTCCCTGTATAATGACGCACCGCAGGATGGCGTTTACGCTCGTAGAACGACGAATCCAGCCAGTCCCGGTTGAAGAGATTCCCTTTCATGCCGTCGAATACAGGAAGATAGAGCGTCCCGTCTACATCGAGATCCAGGAAAAAATGCGTTCCGTAAGAAAGTTCCGGGGTGTAATCGCTCTCCAGGATACCGACCTCCACAAGACAACCGCAGTGACAGATTTCGTTATAGCGTACCGGAACGCCCAATTTGGGGTTGGTACTTCCCCATCTTCCTGGCCCGACGAGAATATAGTCGGTCCGGAAAGCTTGTGATTGATGCGCCCGATCTCACGCGCCACTTCGTGGAAGGTGGCGTCCTTCCCATAGAGTTCAGGATCCACGAAAACTAAATGATGGATATTTTGCATTTTCCCGTTGCTCACCATTTTGTTCCCCATAAGAATAATCTTTTCTTCGCGGACTTCGGGTATCTCCACACGAGCCATCTCTTCGTAAGAGGCAAGGGGCCGGAGCTGGAGAAGCGTCAGCTTTTCGCTTTCTGTATCGTAGGTAAATTCCATGTCGGCGGGCATGCCCATCTTTTCTTCGAGGAAGGCGGAAAGGTCTTTCACGATATTGAAGAATTTCGGGTGCCTTCTTGGAAAATTTGAAAAAGAGAAGATAGGCTTTGCCGTTACTCAACTGGTCCGAACCTGCCCAGTAGAGTACGATTGTCGGAGAAGATCTCAATGAAGGAAGAAGCGAGCTTGTGTTCTTTCAGGATGAAAGAAATATGCTCAGAGAGAAGACCGGTCATAAAGGTTCCGGACGTTCTGTCGATGTAATCGAACTCGCTCTGACTTGTCATCGCAATATCCGCCGGCTGGTTTCCCTGCGGGCGGAGCATCGGGTGGGAGAGATAGGAGATATTTGCCTTCAGGCGATCCACGGTCCGTGTGCCGAGCCCGAAGCAGAAACGCATGACACCGTTTTCCTTCTTGATCCTTGTTGAAGGACGCCGGTAGACTTTAGAAAAGGCGGTTCCGGCGATTTCCGGATAGTACATCCCATTATGCCGGCGTCCTATCACAGGCTGAATAACGACAGCCATGGATTCGTCGGAATCTACGAGTCCGTGTTTCTTCCTATAGGCTCGCGCGGCTGGATTGTACAATGAAGCCCAAACATCCTTGAGCGCGTTGGCGAGAAGATCTCTGCGATTCTCTATGCCGCCGATGTTCGCCGAAAAACGGGTGCCGTACTTTCCGGCGAAGGAGAGCTTGCGCGAGTCCTCCAGAATGGAGCTCGAGCGGATTGCAAGCGGGAAATCGCCGATTGCTTCGAGCGCGCCTTCGAGATCCTGCAATAATGAAGAACGTATCCAGCCTGCTTGGAAGGCTACGGAAAGCTTATCGAAAAGCTCCTGGGAGTTGTCTTCATCAGAGCTCTCTTCGTTTGATTCAACGTTCTCGCGTAAAAGGGCTTCAATTCCGTTATCGCTGACAAACTCGTCGAATCCTTCCGTGGTTACTACGTAATTCACATCCGGGAAATCCACTACTGACTCTAAAGGGCTTCCCATAACAGCGTTAAAAGCGAAAGCAATGCCTCTCGCCTTCCCCCCCACTTCGCCTCCGCCGATCAGACGTTTGAACTGACGGAACGTCGGTTTTGGATCAAAATCCGAGTAAATCACCTGAGTATGCCTCCCCGAAATGGGAAAATAACGAACGTCAGGGCTTCAAACGGTAAATAGTCCGAGGCCATGGAATAGCCTCACGGATATGCTGCAATCCGCTAATCCACGCCACGACGCGCTCTATTCCCATTCCGAATCCGCTGTGAACGAACGTGCCGAATTTCCTGAGATCAAGATACCATTCATAAGGTTCTTCAGGAAGCCCTTGTTCCCTGATTCTTGCGACAAGTCTATCATAATCGTCCTCTCTTTGAGAACCGCCGATGATCTCGCCGTACCCCTCGGGGGCAAGAAGGTCGTCGCAGAGGACGAGATCAGGGTTTTCAGGGTGTTCTTTCATGTAAAACGCCTTTACTGTTTTCGGATAGCACTCTATGAACACAGGACGGTCGAACTGCTGAGTGAGAATGGTCTCGTCTTCGTTGCCGAGATCGTCGCCGTAAGGAGTGTCGCTCCCGAGTTTGCGTAACATTTCGATAGCTTCGCCGTATTGCAGGTGATAGAAAGGCGCCTTGATGTTTTCGAGCTTGGAGACGTCGCGTTCGAGCGTAGCGAGCTCAGTTTTGCAATGTTCGAGTACCTTTGCCACAATATGGCATATCAGCCCTTCTTGAAGCGCCATGTTGTCTTTGTGGTCATAGAAGGCAACTTCCGGTTCGAGCATCCAGAACTCGGTGAGATGGCGTCGCGTCTTTGATTTTTCGGCCCTGAACGTGGGGCCGAAGCAGTAGACCTTCCCGAACGCGGCTGCGGCGGCTTCTGCATAGAGCTGGCCGGTTTGGGCCAGGTAGGCCTTCGAGTCGAAGTAGTCGATCTCGAAAAGGCCGGAAACGCCTTCTCCGGCTGCGCCGCTGATGATCGGACTGTCTATTAGCAGAAAACTGTTTTCCTGAAGATATCCCCTTGCCGAACGGATAACCCGGTCCCTAATCCGCATGATCGCCTGCTGGCGGCTGCTTCTGAGCCAGAGGTGACGATGGTCGAGAAGGAAATCGATACCGTGGTCTTTCTTTCCAATAGGGTATTCCTCCGAAGGATTCTGGAAAATACGCAGATCCGTTACCGAAAGCTCAACCCCGGAAGGAGCACGTTCGTCCTTTCGAACAGTCCCCGTAACCTCGATGGATGCCTCAAGCCACAAGCTCTTCGCTGCAGCGAAGAGATCTTCCGAAACTTCTTGTTTTACCATGACTCCCTGTACCGTGCCTGATCCGTCGCGTAGCTGAAGAAAGTGAATCTTCCCTGAACTCCTCAGGTTGTAAAGCCATCCGCGGATAACGACAGTCTCCTCCACATGAGAAGGAAGATCTTTGATGGAAACCCATAATGCTGTCATGCGTCATCAACCTCCAGACGTCTTGGACGATAAGTGATTATCAAAATCCATGCGGTATATGATACACTATACTTTAAAAAAAAGGAGAGGAACCAGTGAATATTCCACGTCTTGTCCTCGCAGAAGAAAGAAGAGAGGGTAAAGTTGCCCAGAGTATTATTGTTGCGTCTGTATTGAAAAGTCTCGGATACCCTCTTCGTTTTTTTTGCGCAGGAGTAGACGAGCATCTTGTTCGTTTTTTAAAACTTGTCACCGAGCAGGATGTAACGGTACTCGATCCTTTTTCATGTGGAACCATGCGGAATTTTAAGCTTCTCTTCCAACGGGCTGCGTCGCCGGATGCCTTGAACATCATCTTCGGCTCAATCGGGGAACGCCGGGATGAAAACACCTTTCCTGTAAACCCACTTCCCGGTGAGATCGCACGTATGCTTGAATGCCCACTGGTGACAATGCTCTATGCAGATAGTTCGGCCGCAGTAACCTCAAGAATTCTCGAAAATGTTTTCAATCAGATTTCGACACAAGGAGTGCTTACTTCTGCCGTCATCTTCTCCTCCGTCCTAAATCCTCGAGAGTATCAGCTTCTGGAGACAGAAGCTGGACGTCGCGTTCCTCTTCTCTGCCTGGGGTTTATTCCAAAAACGCTTGAAAAGAACAATCCGCCGCTCATGGAGCTGTGTCTTCCAGATATGGCGCAGCGAGCGGTGTTCCCGGTAAAAGCCGCGACTGCGCAACTGCTGGGTATGGTCGACCAGGTTGACTGGAACGTCCTGTGGGGGATAGCGAAACAGTGTAAAGAGTGCCTTCCAATCGATGACCCTTTCAAGGGGAAAGCCAGCGGAATGAGCGTTGGAATTCTTTCCTTCCCCTCTTTCGAACTTGAAGGTAATAACGCTGAATTGCTTTTCAAGCACCTTGGTTGCACGGTCTGCCCGATTCCGCTTGAAAGCGCGCTTCTGCGCCGGGACTTGGACGCCCTTTACGTTCCACACGGCCCCGGGTTTCTTTGTGCAGAACGATTATTAGGCAAGTCCGGGGTTCGTGAATGGTTTACATCGTTTATGCACGCTAGAAAGGCGGTTCTGGTCAATGGAGGCATAACGCCGCTGTTGGGGGAGTCGTTTTCTTTGCCGAACAAGAAGGAGTACGAAGGCCTCAAGTTCTTCCGTTTCAAGGGAAAGTTCGATATTCCTTTATCTGTTGATGTCCGCAGGGTCGAGGCTGTTTCTATCGACGGAGATATTATGCTCCACCAAGGAGATAAGATCCGGGGATACATCCCGCCCTACATATCTGTGTTGAATCCAGGGAATGTTGCCGGAGCAGTGTGGAGTCTCCAGGACACGGTCAAAAATATGGAGATCGGACTCTCGGGATGGAGCAGAGGAGCCTCTTTAGCCACCGACGTGTGCGTCGAGCTGTGGAGCAGCATTGAAGGCGTCTATCGGTGGCTGATGATGCGGAAGCAGTGACGCCCTTCATAAGTTCACACTGCTCTTGGAGAGAAAAGTCCGAAATATTCCAAAGCTTCTTCAGGGTCCGGAAATGCAAATTTCGCATCGGAGAGAAATCCCCCGATGGCGGCGAATGTTCCTTTACCGAAAGCGTGCAGAGTCTGCCGGTCGCTTTCCGTATCTCCAAGAAAGAGCGGCTTCGACGCACGTGCGGTCTGGCACAGAATCTCAAGCCCTCGAGGAGATGGTTTTGTAACTCCGGAGTCGGAAGTGATTATCATGGAATCCGGGAAATCCTCCCATTGAAGACGCTTGAGGGCAAGTTTCAGCTCTTTGGCGGTTCGTCCTGTATAGATTCCTGCGGGAACAGGAAGCGTGCTCCACGAAATTGTTATCATCGGACGCTCGTTTTCCCATAGTCCTTTACGGGGAGAGAGCAACGCAGAGTGCTTTTCGTTTTCCGTGACGCCGAAATAGAGTTCTTCGCATGCTCTGCGTACAGTGTCTCTCGGAATATGCTCCCCGAACGTACGCCGTACCCAGGAAGGCACGTCGGACTCTTTGCATCCCTCGAGCAAGCGTCTCCATTCTTCAGGTGCGGGGAGACTCTGTACAAGAGAGGGATTGTGCGCCTTTGCAGCACAGTTGATGATTGCCCAGGCGATATCGTAGTCGTCATTGAATGCTGGGTGCGTCTTCGTTGTTGCAAAGTGACGTTCGGAAAAGCCTTCGCAGTCAACGATTCCGTTAACGAGCGATGCCCATGCCCAGTCGAGAGCCTGGACGATCACCTCGAAATATGACCGGGATGTCATCGACAAGTACTCCGTCGACATCAAAGACTATAATATCGTGTGTCGTTGAACAGTTCGGGCGTTCCATCGCAAACGCTCCTTTTCATCAAGTTTTTTCTCCCAACGTATTGTATCAGATGAACCGGCGCAGATGGAAAGGGAGAGGGTGTTTTTGCTGCTGGAAATACCGTTGAATTACTCTGAAGGTGTACTCTACCGTCAGCTTGCTGAACATCTGGAGAAGATGATACGAACCGGAAGTATCTCCTCCGGAGAGCGTCTTCCGGGGACACGGGAGCTTGCCAGAATGCTTCGGGTAAGCCGTTGCACTGTTGTTGCCGCCTACGATGTTCTCGAAGAAAAGCGGTCTGGTGAAGAGGACGGCGAGAAGCGGGACTTTTGCGGCCTCTCCTCTTCTTGAGGGGGGGCTTCTTATAAAGGAAAAGGGGATATTCTCCGTTTTGATACGGAATGCCCCACTAGAGATCTGCTTCCTCTGAGAGAGCTTTCAGAACTCTGTCGCGGGCTTTCTCTCTCATTGCTGGGTGACGCTCTTGAAGGGAGTCCGACCGAAGGATTGCCCTCATTGAGACGCCTCCTAATGCACCATGCAGTCCTGAGAGGCATTCCGGCGCATCCGGAGGAAGTAGTTGTCACTGCGGGCGGGAAGGACGCTCTTTCCACTGCTCTTCGTTCTTTTCGTGAGCACGGGTGCTCCAAACTATGGGTGGAAGAGCTGTCCTACGGTGAAATACGCTCGATAGCAGAAAATGAAAAGATTCAGTTGCGTACCCTTCCGCTTCTTGAAGAGAGTACGGCGTCCCGCCTTGACGCCCTCTCCTCAAAAGACGTACTGTATCTTGTGCCGAGCTTCCAGAATCCAACGGGCCGGACGTTGTCGCATTCGCTGCGTCAGGAGATACTCTCTGTCAGGAGAAAAAAAGGTTTTTTCATTCTTGAGGACGACAGTTACGGAGAGCTCCGGTACGGAGAAAAATCCATCCCGGCTTTGAAGGCGATGGGGGAAGGGGAAGGCGTCGTTTATGTAGGTTCCTTCAGCCAGGCGCTCTTCCCGGGAATGCGGCTGGGATACACGCTGCTTCCTCATTTTCTCAAGGATGTGTATTTGCGGATAAGCTCTTTTAGACAGGGCTACGTCTCATCTCTCGTTCAGCTGGTAGTCGCACGTTTTCTTGAGGATGGAGAGCTGGCAGCCGCTGTTGAAAGAGCCAGAAAAATTCTTTCAGTCCGCATGGAAACGCTTTCCAGCCTTTTAAAAAGTCATTTCAGTGAGATTCCTCTCCAGAAACCTGAGGGAGGGGTTTTTCTCTGGTTCCCTACAGGGAGAACAGACGGATCCGAGGCTGCATTACTTGCCGAAAGACATGGCGTTCGCGTCGCTCCCGGGAGCCGGTTTTCTCTACGAAAAAGAAAAATAGCCGCTGTCCGTTTTTCTATCACCGGTGTTCCTGATGAATTGTTGAATGAAGCTGTTGCACGTCTAAAAAAAGCATGGGGAAAAATTCTCTGAAAGCGCGTATGCCGTCAGGACGTTTTTTCTCCCGTTTTCTCTGCGATATGCAGCGCCTCTTTTTCAAGAAGAGAGAGCCAATGTCTCCAAAGCAATAGCGATGCTGCGGTAGATGCGAATCCGAGGAACAGTCCGAAAACGATATAGTCAGCTCTTCCTCTTCCAAGAAGAAATCCGGCAAGGCCGGCCACCGCGTACCCAAAAAAAACTATAGCAGACATAGAAAGCAACAACACAAGAAACCGCACACTCGTCCCCTCCTTTTTTCCCCAAAAAAGTATTATAGCATCATGAAAAAAACAGCCGCATCTTGTGGTTTTTCTTTGAATGTGATAAAGTGGTCCAAGATATATAATACAGACTGTTATACAATGATTGTAATACTCTCGATCAATTAAGAAAATTACAGGGAGGTCCTTCCATGAGAGAGCCGCGTTTGTACACAACGTCTGCTGATTATGCATACCAGGAGCTTCGCCATCGTATCATCACAAAACAACTAAAACCGGGACAGCGTTTGCCCGAAGTAAATATAGCAGTACAGATGGGGGTTAGCAGAACCCCGGTAAGAGAAGCTCTTCGTCGTCTTGCAAGCGAAGGACTCGTCCTTATCATACCGAACAGCGGCGCCCGGCTTGCGGCTCCTACTATTCGCGAGATCGAGGATACATTCCTGGTGCGGGAACAGTTGGAATGCCTTGCCATTGCGCTTGCTGCCGAACGCATTGGAGAACGTCACCTTCGCCGCATAGAAGAGGCTTTGGTTGAAGAGGCCAGAGCGATCGAAGACAAAGATCTTGAAACGTACCTGGAGGTCAACGAAGCGTTCCATAAAACAGTAGCGGATGCAAGCGGGAACAGGGTCCTCGCGGAGTACGTAGAAAATATCCTTGCACGGACGAACGCCTACGTCGTGTTTTACGATCCCTTTTATCATGTGGAGACCTCACCGAGACCTGACGATCACAGAGATATTCTTGTCAGCCTCAGAGCCCATGACAAAGAGAAGAGCGTTGCTTTGATGAAAGCCCACTTGGAAGAGGCTGTTGCCGGCCTGGGGAAGATTGTCGTCGACGAGTAGATCTCGTACATGAATTTCGTTTTTTTCAGGCGATCGCCCCTCCAGGAGCGTTCGCTTCTTTTTTCTCGATGCCAATAATCGTAGAATGAAGTGATGATATTCAATGGAGTTCTTACGAGAGCGAAACAGTGTTTCGTTCACTTTAAGGGGAGGTACTTTATTCCATGGTAAAGAAAATACCCACGCTCAATCTTGTGCGAAACTATTCAAGAATTAAAAACGAAATTTTTGAAGCTGTAAACGGAGTGTTTGAAACGCAGCACTTCATTCTTGGACCGGATGTTTCTCTTTTTGAGAAAGAGTGTGAGCGGTATCTTGGTGGCGTTTCGGCAGTTTCGTGCGCTTCTGGAACGGATGCGCTGGTTCTTGCGCTCATGTCGCTCGATATCAAAGAGGGAGACGAGGTTATTACGACGCCGTACAGTTTCTTTGCAACGGCAAGCTGTATCACGCGCCTCGGGGCTGTACCTGTTTTTGTCGACGTCGATCCTGTGACGTTCAATATCGACATGAACAAGGTTCTTGATGCGACAACGACGAAAACAAAAGCTTTTCTTCCCGTGCATATCTTCGGCCAGATGGCGCCTCTCGAAGAGGGCATGAAAGAGCTTACCGGCAGAGGGATTCCCGTGGTCGAAGACGCCGCACAGGCTTTTGGGGCCTGGCGTTCGGTTGGAAGCGATATTCTTCGCGCCGGAGCAGTCGGGCGCATCGGGTGTTTTTCATTCTTCCCCACTAAAAATCTAGGAGGATACGGGGACGGCGGAATGGTTGTCTCGACTGATGCGCAACTGGCGGATCGACTTCGTAAGCTGAGGGTTCACGGGGGCGGAACCACTTATTTTCATGATGAGGTTGGTTTAAACAGCCGACTTGATTCGCTCCAGGCTGCTATCCTGCGTGTAAAACTCCGTCACCTTGAGGAATGGAACGAAGAACGCCGTACCGTCGCCGGAAGGTACTATGCTCTTTTTGCGGAAAAAGGGCTTCTGGAAACAGTTCAGCCGCCAACAGAACTCGAGGGCAATCATCATATCTATCATCAGTATGTCGTACGGGTTCCGCAAAGAGATGACCTTCAGCGTTTTCTCGAGGAAGAGGGCGTAGTAAGCAGGGTCTACTATCCGCTGAGCCTTCATCTGCAAAGATGTTTCTCTTTCCTTGGTTATAAACAAGGCGATTTCCCTGTCTCGGAACGCCTTAGCCGGGAAACGCTTGCTCTTCCTGTCTTCCCTGAACTCTCTCTAGAAGAGCAGCAGTATATAGTTTCAGCGATAGGAAAATTTTACGGAAAATAGTCTGACCAATATTGCTCTTTAACATACAACCGTGTAAAATACCGATGGAGGAAAGGGATACGGAGTGTACCCTTTCAATATAGAATGAGAGCATTTAGCGGAGGTGAGAAACTATGTTTCCCTTTTTCTTTGATCCGACGATGATACTGCTGATTCCAGCGCTTTTACTCGCTATGTGGGCGCAAATGAGAGTAAAGAGCGTCTTTGCAAATTACAGTCGGGTCGGCTCCCGGCAGGGAGTTACTGCGTCAGCTGTTGCGAGAGCTTTGCTGGATCGTTTTGGTTTGAGAGATGTTCCTGTTCAACGAGTAGGCGGCAGCCTGACTGATCATTACGATCCAAGAGATAGGAGCCTGAGTCTCTCGGATTCAGTATACGGGAGTTCAAGCATCGCTGCTATTGGAGTCGCCGCACACGAAGTCGGGCATGCGATCCAGGACAGTGTGAATTACTCACCTTTGAAGATCAGGAATGCTATTGTACCGGTTGTCGGGATCGGCTCGACTCTTGCCTTTCCCCTGTTCTTCATAGGAATTCTTCTTCGGGGGCAGATGATGATGGATCTTGGAATCATTCTCTTCCTCGGGGTGATTCTCTTCCATCTGGTTACCTTGCCGGTGGAGTTCGACGCGAGTAACCGCGCGCTTCGTGTGCTTGCCGATACAGGAATGTTGTCGACCGACGAAATCGGAGGAGCCGGGGCGGTCTTGCGGGCTGCATCGTGGACCTATGTTGCGGCGACCGTTATGGCGTTCGCCCAGCTTATTCGGCTTCTCTTCCTTCGGGGTATGTTTGGAAGCAGAGACTGAGAACAAATCAACTTCGCCTCAAGGCGATGATCTGGGAAATGGGGCGGCTTTCCCGGTCGCTCCATTTTATTTCCTCGGGGAGAAAGGATCAAAAAACCCATGCCTTTGCTCTTTTTCTTGATTTTTATTTTTATTTTCCCTTGGTTTTTTCTGCTGCTCGTCCTCATTTTTTTTGTGCTTATTCCTCTTGGCTTTTCGATCCAGTCGTTTCTCTGGATTCTTACACGGCCTGCGCAACTTTTGCGTATTTTGACTAGCCGTCAGGTACGCAAAAACCATGCCCTCGCTCACGGAACGCTTCATATTCTTGAAGAGGAGTACGGACAATTGAACGGAGAAGGAATGCCCTCCGAGGATGGTTTTTCTCTCAGAGGAGGAATTGACCCGGAAACAGCGCTCGCTGCTGCGAGAACTGCGTTGGGACGTATCCGAAGGGGCGATCGATCACTGGCGTTTTATCATCGCTGCGGGATAACGGTTGTAATGGCAAATACACTTTTTGCTTTCATCCTTTTTTTTGTGTTGCGCATACTCGGGCTGTTCAGTTTTCTTTCCGCTATCCTTTGCCTTGTGGCTGTTTACTTTGCTGGATCTCGCCTCAGTTACCTTGCGCAACTCTACGGAACGGTTTCCCCTGGTCTGGATGATATGGAGATTTCAGGAGTGGATGTACGTAACGAGCAATTTGCGTTGGGAGGGCTCTCCCTTCTTACTCCATCGAGTATTTTTATTCGGACCAGACAGGCTGGCGGGCCTGTGATCGCCGAGGTGGTCTCTCCTTGAGAGGGGTAGAAGCAGCTCTTCATGTCTGGTCTCAAGTGAGAGAAGGTAAGTTTGCTTCCGAGGTTATCAGGCGCTTGGCAGACTCAATGACGCCTGGAGATCTTACGTTGGCGTCGACCCTTGTGTATACAGCTCTCAGGAGACAGTTCCTCTGGAAAGAAATTTACGGCCGTTTTCTAAAAACATCTCCATACGGTATACCTCGTCTTGTGGACGATGCGCTGTGTATTGGTACCGCAGGTTTGCTTGAGCTCAGGAACTTCGCTCCTCGTGTTCTTGTCAATGCTCTCGTGCAGCATATTAAGGAAAAAAAAGACGAAAGAGGAGCTCGTTTGGTGAACGCCGTTCTTCGAAGGGTGTCTGAAGAGGGGAGGAAAGAGCTTGCCCGTCTCGAATCTTCCGGAAACAGCAAAGAACAGGCACTTGTGGCAGGTATTCCTCCGTGGGTGATGTCTCTATGGAGAAACACCATTGGCGATGATGCAAAAAAACTCCTGAGAATGGCACGTGTTCGTCCGTATTCTTCGTTTCGCATTCTGCCGGAGATTAAGATAGACGCTATCTTGGATCAAGCTAAAAAAAACGGTATTTGCTGTTGGCGTTCACCTCTTCTTCCGTATTCGATTCGCCTCAGCTCCACCATATACCCTGGCAATTTTCCAGGGTATTCCGAGGGGTGGTCTACGCCTCAGTCGGAGTCGTCACTGCTTGTCGGCGAGGTGATGAAAAAAGTATACAAGGGGGGACCTGTTTTGGAGATGTGTTCTGGGCGCGGTGTGAAAACCGGACACATCGCACGGCTTCTCCCCGATGCACCCCTTGAGTGCGTAGAACTCTCCAAGGGACGTGTAGCAGCCGCAATTAGGGAGATGAAGCGTCTTAATATCAAACGGCTCCCTGTTTTTTCGGCGACGGACGCTCTTCATGCGGAACCGGTGCGTTCCCCGGCTCTTATTTCGCTTGATGCTCCATGTTCGGGGAGCGGCACATGGAACCGACATCCTGAGGGGAAGTGGCGTCTTTCCTCGGAAAAACTGGAGTCTTTTGCCCTGCTTCAGCGGAAACTTTTAAAAAGAGCTGTTTCTCTTCTTGCGCCGGGAGGGATTGTGGTCTACTCTACTTGTAGTCTGTTGAAGACTGAAAATGAAAACGTGGTTGCCGGAATTCTCTCGGAAGATGCTTCTCTAGTCGAACTTTCTTTTCCTTTTTTCTCGAAACACTTTCACAGAGGGCGTCCATGGGGGGTCTATATCTGGCCTGAACTGCCTTGGCTCGATGGTTTTTACATGGCAGTGATCATGAAGAGATCGGGAGGGAAAGACTGTTGATAGGAAAAATATTACGCTGGGCCATAGTACTGGCGTTGTTGGTCATTCTTATTTCCGGAAGCGTCGCCTTTTATACTGTTTTTTTTGGAGGAAAAGATCTGGTGATCCCGCCTTTGCGGGAGATGTCGGTGCTTGATGCGGTAGAAAGCGCTGAACGTATGGGATTGGAAGTCAGGATAGAACAGGTCGATTCATCTGTTCCGGTCGGTATGGTGCTTGCACAGTGGCCGGATCCCGGAACAAAAGTGCGAAAAGATAAAACCGTTATTCTTAAAGTCAGCAAGGGCGGGAACAGACAGGCAATTCCTGATTTGCGCGGCCTCGAACAGGGACAAGCGTTACGGATGATTGAAGAACAGGGATTCAGCGTTGGCGAGATCCTCCGCGTCCACGACGGCTCTCGGCCTGCGGGTAGCGTGATCGCTCAGAACCCTGCCTCTCCTGCTATGATTGAAGGAGGAAGGAAAATTGAGCTTCTTGTCAGCATGGGACCTCTACCCAAGGATGGGCGCATTCCCGTTCCGGATATAGCGCAGCGTGATGAGAAAACCGCAAGAGAGCTCTTGCTGCAAAGCGGTCTTCGTGTCGGAGGCGTAGAATATGTAAATACACAGCACACTCCGGACGGCATGGTCATGGCGACCAGACCAAAGGCAGGGGCCATGGTACGCCAGGGAGATTCAGTTGTTATGCAGGTTGCGACAAGCCGACGAAAGGAACCTGAATCGGCTCCGGAACCTCGCACGGCCACCCCGACTCCTTCATCGCCGGGTGAAGCCGTTGTCGTAGAACAGCCACAAACACCTGTTCGCCAAATTGGACCGGCAGGGCCGGTGCAACCACTGACACCGGAGCAGCAGGAACTTGCCGGGGCCATTGGTTTACCTGTTGACAGACCTCTTGCACCGTCTACTCCGACTCCATCAACTCCTGTTGTCCGTCCGGGACCTGCTTCGACAGGTACGGCAAGAATACGGTATCAGGTCCCACCGTTGACGAAGCCGCTTTCTCTTAAGATTGAAATGGTCGATGCAACGGGAACAAAGGCACTGCATGGACGTGATGTAAAAGGCGGAGAATTTATTTCTCTCGACGCTCCTTTTGTAACAGAAGCAGTTGTTACTGTGTATCTTGGGGGCGAATTCGTCTGGCAGGAACGATATAAATGAACAAAAACTTATTCTTTGCACCTTCTCTCCTCGCTGCGGATATCCTCAATATGGAGCGTTCAATCTGTTCGTTAGAAGGAGAGAATGATTGGCTCCATGTGGATGTTATGGACGGGTGTTTCGTACCGAACATAACTTTTGGCCCGGGATTTGTTTCTGCACTGCGGAAGAAGTTCCCGCGGGAAACTCTTGACGTCCATCTTATGATCGAGCATCCAGAACGGCTTCTTGACGATTTTTTAGCTGCAGGCGCCGATTATCTGACAATTCATGCAGAAGTGGATCATCATATTCACAGGACCTTGGCGCGGATTCGAGAAAGGGGGGGCAAGGCTGGTATTTCCATCAACCCGGGAACATCGGAGGAGATTCTCCGTCCGCTGCTTCCATTTGTTGATCTTGTTCTTGTCATGTCGGTTAATCCTGGTTTTGGGGGACAATCCTTTATCGAATCCGTAATGGAAAAAGTAACCATGCTTTCCAGATGGAGGACCGCAGGCCAGTATTCATTTCTCATCGAAATGGATGGCGGCATCGGGAAACAGAATGCGGCTATGGTGGCTCTGGGAGGAACCGACGTTCTTGTGATGGGAAGCGCGATCTTTGGTACCCCGGAACCTGCCCGAACACTGCGAGAAATAAGAACACTTGTTAAGGAGGCAACAGATCGTGCCTGAAGAAAGAGAAAACATGCTCCAGGAAGCAGGAAGACAAATTCAACGAAAAAGAGAAGAGTTGGGACTCAGCCTTGAGGATGTCCACGAGGGAACCAAGATAAGAATAAACTTTTTACAGGGAATTGAACAAGGAGACTACTCAGGTTTCCCTGGAACTGTATACGTTCGGGGATTCATCCGGACATACCTGCAATTCCTCGGAGCGGAAGAATTATGGAGCGAATTCCTTCCGATGCTTTCAGAAGGAGTTGAAAAAAAACGGACAGAGGAACCTGTTGTGGGAACATGTACCCCTCCAACAAAGGGTTTTAAACCAGCATCCAAATTCTGGGTTTTCGTTCTTCTATTGATGATCGTTACGGGGTCAGGATGGTATGTCTGGTATTCCTGGGAACAGAGCGGGGTTTCGCTCTTTTCGCTGAACAACGAACGGGAATCCGCACCTGATGGAGAACGCCCCGAAAACGAAGAGAACGGACGCCCTTCAGAACAGAGCGTAACGCCTGAAACACCCGTTGATACGTCTGAACCTCGGACAGGAGAAATCGTTGTTAATTCCTCAGAGGCAAGCGGGGCTACTGAAACCGATCTCAAGCTGCAGCCAACGATTGTGCCCCCTCCAACGGCCGCGGAACTTGTCGGTGTTACAGAAACTCCTATCGCTGCTCCGACGCCGAAAATAGAAGAAAAGAAGGTAAATAAATTGGTAATTACGGCCAACGGCGATTGCTGGGTACGTGTTCGTCAGGGGACCAAAACCGTGTTTGAGCGGACCATGCGTTCTGGTGACACCGCTGATTTTAAAGTGACTGAACGATTCAATGTTACTTATGGGCGTGGAAGCGTCGTAAAAGTGACATGGAATGGTAAGGATCTAGGGATCCCCGGAAGGGGCGTAGAAAGGATTTTTTATGATCCGGACGGATCGACTGGAAGGTTCGATTAGTGAAAGTCCATCTTATCAGCCTGGGATGTGCTAAGAACTCCGTGGACAGCGAAAAGCTCCTCGGAGTTCTTCAAACGTTAGGAGTGTCTGTTGTGCACGACATTACCGAAGCCGATACAGCCATTGTCAACACCTGCGGTTTCATACAGTCCGCCGTCGAGGAGAACATCAACGTTATCCTCGATCTTGAAGCTATGAAAGAAAAAGGACTTCTCAAAAAAATAGGTATTGTCGGCTGTTTGGTCAACAGATATGGCGACGAGATGAAGAAAGAGCTTCCAACGGTCGATTTGTGGGCAAAAGCTGAAGAGTGGGGAAGAGTTGCCTCCTTTTTCGGAGGAAGTATGACGACTGTAGGGAAAAGGGGTATTTTGCAGGAAACACATCCTTGGTCACGCTATCTAAAAGTTGGTGAAGGATGCGATACTTTTTGTTCTTACTGTACGATCCCTTCCATTCGAGGAAAAGCCCGCAGCATTCCTCTTCCCGACCTTCTCGAAGAAGCGCACAGTCTCGTCCAGAACGGGGCGAAAGAACTCTGCCTCGTAGGACAAGACCTTACAATTTATGGAAGGGATCTTTACGGGGATCAGGGACTGCGTACGCTCTTACGAGCTCTTGATACTGAACTTCCTGAGGATGTGTGGATTCGCCTGCTGTATCTCCATCCTTCAAGAATAAATGAATCTTTTATTGATATGGTTGCGGAGAATCCACGAATTCTGTCCTACCTGGACATACCGATACAACATATTGACGATGATATTTTACGCAGAATGAACCGTCCGGACAAAGAGGGACATATTCGCCGTATTTTCAACTACGCCAGGAGAGTTGATCCGCTCTTTGCCCTTCGTACGACGATTATTACCGGTTTCCCGGGGGAAACCGAGCGGCAATTTAACAAAGTGCTTGATTTTCTTGAAGAGGCCGAAATAGATCGCGTTGGCGCGTTTATCTACTCTCCTGAAGAGGGAACCCCGGCGGCTCGAATGGAGGAACAAGTCGAAACGTCGGTCAAAAATAATCGCTATAACCGTTTGATGACGCTTCAGGCAGAGATATCCAAGGAGAGACAGCGGTGTTTTTTAGGACGCACGCTTTCAATCCTTGTCGATGAGATCGACCAGGGCGACGGGTACGCATGGGGGCGTTCCTACAGAGATGCTCCCGAGGTAGACGGTCTCGTAGGCGTTGCCGGAGGCGCCGATCTGTCAGAAGGCTCTTTTGTGGAGGTGTTGATAACAGATGCTGAAGAACATGATCTCTTCGCGGAAATATCAGGGAACTAAAGATATCGCATGGTGTATCAGCACTCTTTGTGGATTGGGTTTTATCTCCGCGATGCCCGGAACGCTCGGGTCGGTTGCTGCATTTCTTTTTTACGTAATTTTCCCTGTTCCGTGGTATTTGATACTTGTTACCTGCTTTTTAGGAGTCTATGTGTCACAGATCTATTCGAGAAGAATAGGCGTTGAGGACCCGAAGGAAGTAATTATAGATGAAGTCGTTGGTGTCTGGATAGCGATGTATGGAATGCCCTCCGGTTTTTTCCTTCCGGCGCTCTTTCTTTTCCGGGTAGTGGATATTTTGAAACCATTTCCTGTAAACGCTTCGGAAAAACTTCCCGGAGGGTGGGGAATAATGGCGGACGACATCGTCGGAGGAATTATCGTCAATCTTCTCCTGACGTTTATTCGGTGGCTCTACTTTGGAGGCGGCTGGAGTCATATCTTGTAAAAAGAAACGAGTCTTTTCAAAATAAGGAGGCGTACCATGAAACAGGCAGTCCTCATTGCTCTTGGAGACGAACTGCTCAGCGGCGTGCGTCGTGAAGGTAATTGCGGATGGCTCGCGAATCGTCTTGCTCTTGCAGGGTGGAAAGTTCTCCGAATGGAAATCATCCCCGACGGGCTTGGAGTCCTGGAGGACACTCTTGCTCTTTGGACTGGGAAAACGGACCTTGTTGTTCTTTCCGGAGGCCTCGGGCCGACACATGATGACTGCACAAGGAAGGCGCTCGCTCGCTTCTTGAATACCCCGCTTCAGGTGAACGACGAAGCATATAATAAGATTCTAGCCCGTTATCCATCCGATATAAGAGAAAACCTCGAATTATGCAGGTTTTCTCAGGGCTCCGTTCCCGAGGGGGCGCAACCTGTTCATAACCCGCGCGGATCTGCTCTCGGTATATCCTTCCTCATGCAAGGGACAAAGATCTGTGCCTTCCCTGGTGTTCCCGATGAGTTCAAAGCAATGGCGGAGCAGGAACTGGCCTGCGAAATATCTGTGAATGACAGCCGAATGCGTTCTGTCGTTGTCGTCGGATGGCCTGAGAGTCTTTTGAAAGATCGAATTGCGCCTGTGATTGATGATTCCTCCCTCCATATTTCAATTCTTCCTTCTTCCGGGACAGTGGAACTCATTCTCAGAGGGGATCCTGTTCGGATCGAATCCGGAGCTCGTACTTTACGAGAACTCCTTCCTGGGGACTGCCTGCCGGAAGGATGTTTTTCAATAGCTGAGGATCTGCTTCGAGAGGCTCGGAAAAGAAACGTCACACTTTCCTTTGCGGAATCGTGCACTGGAGGTCTTCTTGGGGCTGCACTCACAGATATTCCTGGGAGTTCGGATGTTTTTTTAGGAAGCGCTGTCTGTTACGGTAACAGTGCGAAGAAACACATTCTTTCTGTTTCAGGCGACCTGCTTGAGCGTTTTGGGGCTGTCAGTTCCGAGTGCGCGATCGCCATGGCAAAGGGCGCTCTAAATCAGTTTGACTCCGATATAACGCTTTCTGTAACGGGAGTTGCGGGACCAGGAGGAGGCTCTGAAGAAAAACCGGTAGGCGCCGTCTGGTTTGCTCTTGCAGGTCTTTGCGGCGAACGCGCTTTCTTGCATCATTTCCCCGGAGACAGACTCCAGATACGTAGAAGAGCAATGAATACAGGGCTTTTGGTGCTCCGAAAAACGCTAATGGAGTTGACCATGCTATGAGTGGAACACTGCGCTCCTTTTTCTGCATTGAGTTGCCTCCCGAAGTACAAAAGAAACTTTGGCATACGGTGGATACCCTTCGTACAGTTTTTCAGGATTTAAAATGGGTATCAGGCAATGGGCTCCACATAACGCTCAAGTTTCTTGGCGAACAACAACAGCTCCTACTCGAGGATCTCATGCGATCATTTGAGGAACGGCTTGCTTCTTCCGGACAAGATACCATAGCTCTTTGCTCTTCCGCTCTCGGGGCTTTCCCGAGTATGCGAGCGGCCCGAACGCTTTTTTTCGAACTTCGCGGCGATCTTGTATCCCTGCAAGCTATTGCCTCAATGATTGAAGATGTGAGCGCAGAACACGGGATTCCAAGAGAAACAAGGCCTTTCAAGCCTCATATAACACTTGCGAGAACGCGCCGCACGGAAACGGTCATGATACCCCAAAAAGAAACTCAGCTTTTCAATAAGATAGAATGGCATGCAACATCGGTCACGCTGATGAAAAGTGTCCTCACTCCTGTGGGGCCGCTCTATACTCCGCTGAAAATCCGGGAATTCCCGACGAAAGTTTTTTGATCGGAACATAGCTTTCCTGTAGAATACAACTGTTCATACTCTGGAAGGAGGAATTTGTTTGGCGAAAAAGAAAACCCCGCAGACTCGTGACGACGTTCTCGAACTTGCCATCGACGATATCAGAAGCAAGTTTGGTGAAGGTTCTATTATGCGTCTCGGTGAATCCTTTAAAGCGGCTGTGGAGGTCATTCCGACAGGCATTCTTCCCTTGGATGTGGCTCTGGGTATCGGAGGCCTTCCGCGCGGACGTATTGTTGAAATTTTTGGCCCTGAAGGCTCCGGAAAAACAACCGTTGCTTTGCATGCCGTTGCCGAAGCGCAGAAAGCCGGAGGAGTTGCCGCCTTTATCGACGCCGAACACGCTCTTGACCCTAAACTTGCGCATAACCTCGGTGTCGACGTGCGATCATTATACGTCGCACAGCCCGACAGTGGAGAACAGGCCCTTTACGTCTTAGACACGTTGGTTCGCAGCAGCGCCGTTGATATTGTGGTTATCGATTCAGTCGCTGCGCTGACACCTCAGGCGGAAATAGACGGTAAAATTGGAGATAGCCAGGTAGGCCTTCAGGCTCGTCTTATGTCCTATGCTCTCAGACGGCTGACTTCCGCTATTTCAAAAAGCAACTGTGTTGTGGTTTTTATTAACCAGTTGCGTGCAAAGATCAGCACGGGCTATTCTCAAGGGCCCCAGGAAACGACAACCGGAGGTCGCGCACTGAAGTTCTATAGCTCAGTGCGAATAGAAGTAAAACGGGGAAAAGGCGTCAGTAAGGGAGACGATACAATCGGACACGAACTATGGATGAAGGTTGTTAAAAACAAGCAAGCCCCCCCCTTCAAGACCGGCCACTGTACCCTGCTCTATGGAAAGGGGCTTCCCAAAGGCATGTCCATCCTCGACATGGCAATCGACTTCAACATAGTAAAAAGAAAGGGCTCATGGCTTGCATACAAAGGAGAAACATTAGGTCAAGGGAAAGATACTGTTGCGCAATACATAGAGGAACATCCTGATCTGATGAAAGAAATTTCTACAGAAGTTCTCGCCGTCACATCCGAAGGGCTCTCTCTTGCACTTTCGGAACACGAATCTCCTCTTCCTCTTGAGGATGATGAGGATTCTATTCCGTCCCTTTCCATCGAAGACGGGATTCTGGAACTCGACGAGGAGGTAGGAAGTGGAGAAGAAGAAGAGGAAAAATAA
This sequence comes from Aminobacteriaceae bacterium, assembly GCA_963668335.2. GTDB lineage: Bacteria > Synergistota > Synergistia > Synergistales > Aminobacteriaceae > JAAYLU01. The sequence goes on from CAXXRY010000037.1 coordinate 21,815, forward strand.
AGACGAGGGAAATTTCTTTATAAATAATGAGGTGTCATCCTTATAGTTGGCTATATGGTTTAAATTACGCTTTGGTTATTGTTTATTCTTTGCTTAAAATCTCTAATGGATTACATTTTTTCTCATTGTAATTACAATATGTTTGCATTGACAACTTCCGGTGCTTCAGGTAATATACTCAAGCACTTTGGCGCTAGCTAAGTGTTTCGGATGTGTAACGAAGAGAACCTTGACAGATTTATAAGAGCGAGAAGAAGAGGTAAAGAGGCGTTCCGAGTTGATATTCGAGAGTTTGATCCTGGCTCAGGACGAACGCTGGCGGCGTGCTTAACACATGCAAGTTGAACGGGCGATATTGGAAGCTTGCTGAAGATATCGTTAGTAGCGGACGGGTGAGTAATGCATGAGGACCTGCCTTCCGGAGGGGGACAACAGTTGGAAACGGCTGCTAATACCCCGTAAGCCGAGAGGTGAAAGGTATGGAGACATACCGCCGGGAGAGGGACTCATGTCCTATCAGCTAGTTGGTGAGGTAACGGCTCACCAAGGCGACGACGGGTAGCCGGCCTGAGAGGGCGAACGGCCACACTGGAACTGAGAGACGGTCCAGACTCCTACGGGAGGCAGCAGTGGGGAATATTGGGCAATGGGGGAAACCCTGACCCAGCGACGCCGCGTGAGGGAAGAAGGCCTTCGGGTCGTAAACCTCTTTTGTACGGGAAGAAGCAGATGACGGTACCGTACGAAGAAGTCCCGGCTAACTACGTGCCAGCAGCCGCGGTAATACGTAGGGGACGAGCGTTGTCCGGAATTACTGGGCGTAAAGGGCGCGCAGGCTGCGCGTCGAGTCGGCTGTTAAAGATCCGGGCTTAACCCGGTGAAGCGGTCGAGACCGACGAGCTGGAGTGCTGCAGAGGCAAGTGGAATTCCCGGTGTAGCGGTGAAATGCGTAGATATCGGGAAGAACACCGGTGGCGAAGGCGACTTGCTGGGCAGCAACTGACGCTGAGGCGCGAAAGCCAGGGGAGCGAACGGGATTAGATACCCCGGTAGTCCTGGCCGTAAACGATGAATGCTAGGTGTGCGTGTAGAGATACATACGTGCCGGAGTTAACGCGATAAGCATTCCGCCTGGGGAGTACGGTCGCAAGATTGAAACTCAAAGGAATTGACGGGGGCCCGCACAAGCGGTGGAGCACGTGGTTTAATTCGATGCAAACCGAAGAACCTTACCTGGGTTTGACATGTACGTGGTACGGATATGAAAGTTGAAGGACTCCGCCTTCGGGTGGAGAGCGTACACAGGTGCTGCATGGCTGTCGTCAGCTCGTGTCGTGAGATGTTGGGTTAAGTCCCGCAACGAGCGCAACCCCTGCATTCAGTTGCCATCGGGTGAAGCCGGGCACTCTGGAAGGACTGCCATCGACAAGATGGAGGAAGGTGGGGATGACGTCAAGTCATCATGGCCCTTATGTCCAGGGCGACACACGTGCTACAATGGCCGGCACAACGGGAAGCGAGTTCGCGAGGACGAGCGGATCCCTTAAAGCCGGTCGCAGTTCGGATTGAAGTCTGCAACTCGACTTCATGAAGCTGGAATCGCTAGTAATCGTGGATCAGCCAAGCCGCGGTGAATACGTTCCCGGGCCTTGTACACACCGCCCGTCACACCACCCGAGTCGGGTGCACCCGAAGCCGGCGGCCTAACCAGCAATGGAAGGAGCCGTCGAAGGTGTGTCCGGTAAGGGGGGTGAAGTCGTAACAAGGTAGCCGTACCGGAAGGTGCGGCTGGATCACCTCCTTTCTAAGGAGATCTGTGCAACAACAGGCAGACCTCGGACCATGATGGAACGCGCCCTCTTCTTCATCGCTCTTATAAGTTATCCCGACGGACCTTGACAGCAGAATAGAGGAAAGAGTAACCGAAAAAGAATGAGGAAAAGGTATAAAGGGCACACGGTGGATGCCTTGGCGCCTGCAGCCGAAGAAGGACGTGGCAAGCTACGAAAAGCTCCGGGGAGACGCAAGCGGTCTTTGATCCGGAGATCTCCGAATGGGGCAACCCGACTGGAGCAGTCCAGTCACCCTCGTAAGAGGGGGGAACCGGGTGAAGTGAAACATCTCAGTAACCCGAGGAAAAGAAATCGAAGAGATTCCCCGAGTAGTGGTGAGCGAAACGGGAAGAGCCTAAACCAGGTCAGTGTCAAGACTGCGGTCGTTGCTGACGTGGGGTTGAGGGTACATAGAGGAGAGGTCCGCAGACTTCTCGGGGAGTGAGAAACCGACCCGCTAGTCGAAGTGTATTGGGAAAGCATGCCGCAGAGGGTGAAAGCCCCGTAGGCGAAAGCGGGAAGACTCCCTGTTTATGGAACCCGAGTAGGCCGGAGCACGTGAAATTCCGGTTGAAACAGGGCCGACCATGGTCCAAGGCTAAATACTGCAGGCGACCGATAGAGAAACAGTACCGAGAGGGAAAGGTGAAAAGCACCCCTGGCGGGGAGTGAAAAGACCTGAACCCGTGTGCCTACAAGCAATCGGAGCCGGAAGCGTTCGCGAGGACGTGGAAGGTGACGGTGTGCCTTTTGTAAAATGAGCCGGCGAGTCATCGTTGGTAGCGAGGTTAAGGTCCGTATAAGGACTGGAGCCGCAGGGAAACCGAGTCTGAAGAGGGCGAGTAGTTTCCAGTGATGAACCCGAAGCCGCACGATCTATCCATGAGCAGGTTGAAGCCCCGGTGAAACGGGGTGGAGGACCGAACCGGTGCCTGTTGAAAAAGTCTCGGATGACTTGTGGATAGGAGTGAAAAGCTAATCGAGTGCGGTAATAGCTGGTTCTCCCCGATATGCATTTAGGTGCAGCCTCATAGAATGACAGCCGGGGGTAGAGCTCTGGATGGACGCGGGGGACTGGGGTCCTGCCAAATTCAACCAAACTGCGAATACCGGTCTGTTGAATCATGGGAGTGAGACTGCGGGAGAGAAGTTTCGTAGTCGTGAGGGAAAGAGCCCAGACCGTCGGCTAAGGCCCCCAAGGATATGCTCAGTGTGGCAAGGATGTGGAAATGCCCAAACAGCCAGGAGGTTGGCTTAGAAGCAGCCACCCTTTAAAGAGTGCGTAACAGCTCACTGGTCGAGGATTTCCGCGCCGAAAATACAGGGGGCTAAGCATATCGCCGAAGCCGCGGGATGGACGATCAAGTCGTTCATCGGTAGGGGAGCGTTCCCTGCGGGGAGAAGTCGAACCGTAAGGTTCGGTGGACTGCAGGGAAGTGAGAATGTCGGCATGAGTAGCGCAAAGTGTGTGAGAAACACACTCACCGTAAGCCCAAGGATTCCTGGGGAAGGCTAATCCACCCAGGGTAAGGCGGGACCTAAGGCGAGGCCGAAAGGCGTAGTCGATGGACAGCAGGTTGAGATTCCTGCCCCGCGGAGCGACCGATTGGACCGAAGGGGTGACGCAGGAAGCTAGGCGGATCCGGGTGATGGAAGTCCCGGACCAAGGGGGTAGGCGTGCGCGGCAGGGAAAACCGCCGCGATGAGCCGAGACCCGATGGGGAGTCTTCGTAATGAAGGCGAAGCCGTTGACGCTCGACTGTCAAGAAAAGCCTCTAGGGAGGGAGCATCGCGCCCGTACCCGAAACCGACACAGGTGGGCTGGCCGAGCAGGCTAAGGTGAGCGGGATAACTCTCGTTAAGGAACTCTGCAAGTTGACCCCGTAACTTCGGGAGAAGGGGTGCCGCACGCGTGACGTCAATGCTGACGAAAGCGCGGAGCGGTCGCAGAAACCAGGCTCAGGCGACTGTTTACTAAAAACACAGGTCTCTGCATAAGGCGCAAGCCGAAGTATAGGGACTGACACCTGCCCGGTGCCGGAAGGTTAAATGGAGAGGTTAGTGCGGCGACGTGCGAAGCTTTGAGATGAAGCCCCGGTAAACGGCGGCCGTAACTATAACGGTCCTAAGGTAGCGAAATTCCTTGTCGGGTAAGTTCCGACCTGCACGAATGGTGTAACGATCTGAGCGCTGTCTCGACGGGAGACCCGGTGAAATTGTGGTCCTGGTAAAGACACCAGGTACCTGTGGTGGGACGGAAAGACCCCATGGAGCTTTACTGTAGCCTGGTACTGGATTTTGTCATGTCATGCACAGGATAGGTGGGAGACTTTGAAGCGTGTACTTTGGTATACGTGGAGTCGCTGTTGGGATACCACCCTTGGGATGACGGAATTCTAACCCCCGGCGTCTGAATCGACGGGGGGGACACTGCCAGGTGGGCAGTTTGACTGGGGCGGTCGCCTCCCAAAGAGTAACGGAGGCGCGCGAAGGTCACCTCGGGGCGAATGGAAACCGCCCTAAGAGAGCGCAAGCGTATAAGGTGGCCTGACTGAGAGACCGACGGGTCGATCAGGGACGAAAGTCGGTGCTAGTGATCCGGCGGTGCGGAATGGAACGGCCGTCGCTCAACGGATAAAAGCTACCCTGGGGATAACAGGCTGATCTTGCCCGAGAGTTCCCATCGACGGCAAGGTTTGGCACCTCGATGTCGGCTCGTCGCATCCTGGGGCTGAAGCAGGTCCCAAGGGTTGGTCTGTTCGCCCATTAAAGCGGTACGTGAGCTGGGTTTAGAACGTCGTGAGACAGTTCGGTCCCTATCCACCACGGGCGTAGGGTATTTGAGAAGATCTGCTTCTAGTACGAGAGGACCGAAGTGGACGAACCGCTGGTGTACCGGTTGTGACGCCAGTTGCATAAGCCGGGTAGCTATGTTCGGACCGGATAACCGCTGAAGGCATCTAAGCGGGAAGCCGACTTCAAGATGAGATACCCCGTTTCGTAAAGGAAGTAAGGCGTCCCGGAGACTACGGGATAGATAGGCCGGAGGTGTAAGCCCTGCGAGGGGTTGAGCTGACCGGTACTAATACGCCGAGGCCTTTTCCTCTCTTTTTCGGAGATTCTTTCTGATATGAAGCTGAAAAATCCGTCGGGTGCATAGATTGGATTTTCGGTGGTCAAAGCGGAGGTGTCATACCCGGTTCCATGCCGAACCCGGCAGTCAAGCCCTCCAGCGCCGATGGTACTGCGGAGGCTATCCGTGGGAGAGCAGGTCGCCGCCGGAAATCCTTTTGAAAAAACAACGAAGCCGTCCAGGGGAAATCCCCCGGACGGCTTCCTGTGTATATTGCGTAGACTCCTTGGCTGATTATCCGCGCGTACCGGGACATTCAACCGGGACAGTCACAACGAAGAGCCGCCCCGTGAAAATTTCCCTCCGGGCGGCTCTTCGTTGTGACGATGAAATCAGATAAAAAAGCGTGATTTACGGTACGAGCACATATTGCTGCGGCGGATATGTATAGGGAGCTGGGGTGAGCACAGCTCCCTGATGTACTGCAATCATCGGAGCAGCAATGAAATGTACCGGAACTGGGTTGCCCTGAGCGGAAAGTATATACGAAGCGTGCATGTGATAAACGCGGCGTCCTGAACCGTCGAATGAGAAAAGATACCCTTCCTTTGAGCGAAAAATTTGTCCGGGAAGAGCAGAGGGCGAAGGTGCTTGAAAGGAATCAACATAGTCAGGAGTTGTAATAATTGCCGGTGCTTGTGCAGGAATGAAGATATAATTCGCTGCCGACGTACCTGAAAAGACGAAAAGAAGCGCGAAAGCGTAAGAGAACAAGAAAAAAAGATTCCTGAAAATATACTTCATCTGAATACCCCCTTCTTTTCTCAAACCAACGAACAGTGTATATCTTTTGAGCAAGGGATGGTTTCCTATAAGTTTGAAGGAGCGATTCTACCCATCCAAAGGTATCCCCAGACTGCGGCCTGATTGGCAAGAATTGCGGTGTCAGCGTCTTTCCATTGGTACGCGTTGTTTTTAACCATCCGAGTGAGCGCATAAAGATGATCTTTTATCATTTCGGATGGTTTTTCAGAAACGCCGGAGCGGGCTTGAATCTGGTACCAGCTCTTTCCCGTCCAGACAAAAAGGGCTTCAGGGCGTTCTCCCTTCCATGCAATGGGCACTCTTGGTTTCTCAAGAATGCCCATTCTATCGACGAGTTTATTCCAAGTACCTATTGATGTAAAACTTGATTGGGTTGTCCACTCCGGGACATATGTCGGAGCGACTGTCACGGCTTCAGCGAAAATGTATGCACCCGGGGCGGGTTGGATTGGGGGGGCGGGGAGCGGTGGAAGCGGTGTAACCGGGAGGCTCTGCATGCTGGAAACGCGCGCTGAAGGTACATACTGAACAATAGGAAGCGATTGCGGAGAGATTGAACCGACTACAAACGACGTCGGAACAAGTAGCGTTCCGTTGTACGATCCGTAAACCCATACTCCCGCCGGAGTGCGTGTGATTGGATACCCGTCAAACGTGACAAACCAGCCGGAAGGCATATTATATGGCCGGTAGACATAAAAGGACATTCCTGCATACACGGGTTGCGCCACGAGAACTGGTTCGACGACGTATGTTGTCGCTGTTGTAGTTGATGACAGTAGAGAGAGTAGGACTGTCAAGCTGAGTAACATGAGTATTCTTCTTCTCACGATAAACCATCCTCCTTTGGGATTTTTCTCAGGATAAAAAACTCGGAACAGGTTTTAGATCAGCATGCACAAAATGGTTCCCTTTATATTCAACTGCGCCGTAATATTATAGATTTAAATGAAACAAATTGCTAGCTACTTAGGAAGTTGCGCTCCCGGAGGCGGGGGAGTGTATACCGGGTTGCTTTCTTCGCTGAGAATATCAGGAGATGCGACGATACTCTCAGGACTATAGGGAGCCGGGGGAATATACAGCGGCTCCGCATTCTCCGGTGATGCAGGCGAAGAAGGTAGTAGAGAATCGCTGCTCGGCTGGAGCGCAGGTGAAGGACTTTTCATTGATATGCCAGGAGAGAGATCGTGAGGCGTGCCTGGTTGCACCACACGTACGGGGACTCCGGAGGCTGGTGAAATGGAATTGTGCAACGGCGCCTGATGCTCAGCATGCATCGGCGGAGCCGGAGGAGTGTACTGTACTTTCTGCTGTACCGGAGCCGGAGGCGCGTATTGAAGCGGCTGTTGTGGGGAACTCGCCGGAGAAAGAAGAGATTCCGAAGGGGGCATGATTGTAAAACCGTCGATAGCAACTGGGATCTCTTCTATTCTCGCTGGACGTTTAGGATCCCACAAAGGCTGTCTGTTACCTTCTGCAGGATACTCCAAATAACGAGATAAATCATTGAAAGATGGATCGATTTCCAGTGCCCTGCGAAGGGCTTTCTGGGCCTTCGGGAATAATCCCCGCGCTTCATATGCTCTACCGAGAGTGTACCAAGCATGGGCATTCAACGGTTCGCGTTCTACAATCTGTTCCAGAAGAGCAGTCGCTCGTGTAAAGAACCGCTGTTCCATAAGAACCAACGCCTGATCCAAAGGCGTTGGGACCGCTAAAACCTCTTTTTCTTCCTGGAGTAGCGGAGGAGTTGGTTGTACCTGTTTTTTTACAGGAGGTTTCTTCTTGGGAGCGATTTTGGGGGGTGCGTTTTCAGGCGCGGTGACAATCACTCCGTTTGCATGCGCGGGCTGCAGTCGCATGCAAGAAAGAGGTTTCGGAAAAAATAAAACAAAGAGTAAAAATACGTGGAGTAGTATTCTTTTGTTCATCGCAAAGGCGCCACCTTTTTTGTCCCGTATGGAGGAGCTGTTACCAGATCATTCAGCTGAACGGGATCTTGTGATTTTTCATTGAGCAGGTGAACAATGGCCTGTTCATTCATAATTTTGATAACCTTGACGTTGCCGACAACTCTTTGTAAAACCACAACGGGATTTTCAGGGTCGACCGTTACATATGTATCGCCTCTGACTACCTGGAGTATGTCGCCGACAGCGAGAGCGTCCTGACGACCGAGAGTTATTATGTACTCTCTGTTGCGCCGTGTCGAGTTTGCCGTAGGGGCAATAATGCGCCCAATGACTGCGAGTTCGCCGTCTCCCATATCGGCTATTCCGGCAGCCACTCCCTTAATAGCGTTCTTAAACGCCTGCCAGTAGGGGGTACCGGAAAACTGCTTCCATGTGAGACGACTCATTTTCTGTCCCTTATCCGGCGGCGCCAGACGAAGAAAGTCAAGACCGTTTCTATAGAAAATATCGATAATGCTCGTTCGTGTGTTCAGCAAATACAGTCTATCGTCGCCAGGATTGAACGTGTATCTTTGGTCTTTCCCCGAGGAGATATACGAAGTTTCCAGCTCCGCATCAACAGCACTGTAAATTCTGACTCGCAAGGAAACATCACCTTTTTCAAAAGAGCCGAGAACCTCGCGCTCCTTTGCAAGTACCGAGTAGAGTTCCATTTGAACTGCAAAAGCTCCTTGCCTGGAATAAGGATCTTCCATCCAGCGTTGCGCTTGCGAGTCGTCCAGTATCGAAACATCCGTAAAAGGGTTTTGCCGAAGCAGAGAGGCCAGATACTCAGTCATCTTCTGTTCAAGCACATTCACTGGATAGTATTTACTCTCCCAAATTTCATACTCCGTGTAATTCAACGTGGGAAGTAACACAATATGACGGGACGAAGCGGCTTCGGATGGAGATGCGTACGCTGCGATCATCAGAAGAAAAACGAAGATAATCCGGTCTATTATCGATGATTGAAATTGCATTGATTCTCATCCTCTTTTCAAATGAAGTCCAGGCTGCTCTCAATATTGTATCGGCAGAAGATACTGCCGGTTAAGGGACAGCCAAAAAGGGAGGAATTCGAAGAGAAAGGCTCAACGTCTTCTTCCCGTTTCCTATTATAGAGCATATTCTAATTCAAGGATGGAGAGGATGAGAATTGATTCGGAAGGTGATATAATAAATCTGTTTTCAAGAAAAAAATCGATTTCAAAGGAGGAAAAATGCTGAATGAAAAAGCTGGACATCTTTAAGTGTGAGCTGTGCGGTAATGTTGTGGAACTGCTTCACGTCGGAGGGGGCGACCTTGTGTGTTGTGGTCAGCCCATGAAGCTCCTTGATGAGCAATCGGCGGATTCTGCAACGGAAAAGCACGTGCCGGTCATCGAAGGTAACAAGGTGAAAGTCGGCAGCGTTCCTCATCCAATGACTGAGCAGCACTATATCGAGTTTATTGAAATTATGGCAGGAGACAAGATATGCAGAAAGTTCCTGAACCCGGGTGAAGCCGCAGAGGCTGTTTTTGAGGCATTTGCTCCTGAGAAGAGCAGGGAATACTGCAATGTACACGGTTTGTGGAAGGTGGAAAAGTAAACATGATCAGCAAAAAACTTGAGGACGCGATTAACGATCAGATCAATGCTGAACTCTACTCTGCGTATATCTACCTTTCGATATCGTCTTGGTTTGATTCAGTGAATTTGAAGGGGATGTCTCACTGGATGGGAATCCAGGCAAAGGAAGAAGTAGAGCATGCGATGAAATTCGCCGGCTATGTCATGGAGCGCGGCGGAAGAGTTCTATACAAGGCTGTGGATGGACCGAAAACCGAGTGGTCTTCTCCTTTGGAAGCCTTCAAGGTTGCCTACGAACACGAGAAGTATGTGACCCGCCGCATCAATGACCTCATGGATCTCGCCGTAGCCGAAAAGGATTATGCAAGTCAGGCGCTTCTCCAGTGGTTTGTCACGGAGCAGGTTGAAGAAGAGGCGAACGCGGACGAAATAGTGAGCAAGCTTGAGATGATCGGCGAAGGGAAGCACGGACTACTGATGATCGATAGGGAATTGGGAGGCAGAAAGGACGACTAGGAGTCGTTGTAGCATCTCTTTTAGTGAAGATAATTTGCGGGCAGGAGCATCATGCTCCTGCCCGCAGTGCAGGAAGAAGAAGGGAGGATACTCAATGGAAAACGGGATCGACCCTCGAGCTCTTTTTACATTGAATTATGGAGTGTACATTCTCAGTACCGGGTATGAGGGAAAATACAACGGACAGATTATCAACGCGCTCATGCAGCTTACTGCTGATCCAATCTGCATGGCTGCCTGCCTTCACAAAGATAACTACACAACGGAACTCGTGGAGAAGAGCGGGCGCTTTTCCGTTTCTGTGCTCGAAGAATCAGTCCCTCTGAAGTTCATTGGAGTTTTCGGTTTTCGTTGCGGACGTGATTTCGACAAATTCGGGGAATGCAGGTACCAAGTGAAAGAAGGCGGTCTTCCGCTTGTAACGGAGTATTCTCTGGCGGGTATAGAACTGAAAGTTCTCTCCGTACAGGACGTCTTCACACATAAGGTCTTCATCGGTCAGGTGGAGAAGGCGCAGCTTTTTAAAGAAGGAACCCCTCTAACCTACGCCAACTACCATAGAGTGAAAAAAGGGAAATCACCATCAAACGCACCATCTGCAATATTCAACGAAGTGAAGTGACGGCGGAAGGTAGAAAGAGAGCGGCTATTTTTTGTTACGGAGCTGTGGGGTAGAGGAGGTCGGTACAGCTATCTCACGGTTCCTTGTTTTTTACGGGGAGTGCGATGATGGAAAAGAATAAAGAAGTGAGCGCCCTCCATCGGATATGGCCCTGTTTCGAGGAGGCATACGTCCGATACAACCGGCGCGAATTTGTTTCTCCCGATCCTTTGGAGACTATCTACCCTTACTCTCGTACCGAGGATAGGGAGGTTGCGGCGCTCCTCGTCTCAAGTATAGCGTACGGTCGTGTCGCGATGATACTTCGGAGTGCTCGTCGTCTTCTTGAAGTCCTCGGTCATTCGCCGGCGGAATTCCTTAAGACCGTTTCGCCTGTTGTTCTTGCTCGTGAAACAGAATCGTTTCGCCATCGATTCACCTCCGGAGCAGAGATTGCGGCGCTTATGAGCGGGATAGGGCATATTCTGCGAGAATACGGAAGTGTAGAGAAGTTTCTTTCAGTTTCTTTGAGCAGAAAGGGAAATTTTCTCGAAGCAATTTCAGATTTTGTGGAGAACGTTAGAAGCATGAGTTCGCTTGAAAGCCGCTTTCTTTTGCCTTCTCCGAGTGACGGGAGCGCGTGTAAAAGATTCTTTCTTTTTCTCAAATGGATGGTACGAAGGGATGACGTCGACCCCGGAGGATGGACTGTTCTGAAACCTCGGGATCTCCTGATTCCAATGGACGTGCATATGTTCCGGATTTGCTCGATTCTTGGGTTGACACAACGCAAACAGCCGGATTTGAAAACTGCAGTTGAAGTAACCGCCCTTTTTCGAGAAATTCTCCCGGAGGATCCCGTAAAATTCGACTTCGTCCTTACAAGGTTCGGTATACGGAAGGAGCTGAGCGAATCCTCCTTCCTTGAGAAATGCCAGGGAGCGGTAATTTACGCATCCGCCGGGCGTTCCGGCTCTTCTATTTCATCGCAAAAATTACAGTGAAGGATATCCCCGATAAGCTTGTTGTCGGTTCCGGGAAGAACTGCCATCAGTTTAGCGATGATTGCCTCTCGGGTCATATCCTTCCCTGAGATAGCGCCTAGTTCGAGCGTTTTTCTTCCGACCTCGTACACACTGAGATCGACTCCTCCGTAAACGCACTGCGTCGTTATAATGACAGGTATGTTTCGCTCGCGGCACATAGCGATCGCCGGGAGCAGGTTTTCACCCAGATACGGAACTCCTCCCAGGCCGAGTGCTTCGAGTACTATTGCCCTAGGCTCTGCGTCGGCAAGATGAGAGAGATACCTGGAACGAAAACCGGGAAAGAGCGTTACAAGGAAAATCGAAGTCTCCAGTTCAAGGGAGTGCACGTTTACCGGGTATTCCTCATGCAGAATAGGGGAGTGTTCCAAAACAATCGCTCCGTTTTTTCGGTATCCGAGCTGAGGGTAGTTGATGCTTGAAAATGCAGTGGATTCATGACTGAGAATCTTCTGAGATCGGGGGCCGTGGATCAGCCTGTTGTGGAAGGCTATGGAGATTCCCCTTTGTTGTTGTTCCATGAGAGCGGAGAGAAAAGAAAAAGCTCCTTCGATATTGTCTTCGGCATCCGAGCCCGGAACCCCGATGGGTTCCATGGACCCTGTCAATACAACGGGCTTTTTAAAGCCGGGAAGCATAAAAGAGAGAGCCGAGGCAGAGTACGCCATCGTGTCCGTTCCGTGGAGAACAAGAAATCCATTATAATTGTGCTCCTCCGCCCTGAGACATGCCGCTATCATCTTCCAGTCTTCAGGGGACATGTTTGAACTATCCTTTGAAAGAAGATCGAGAATCGTGATTTCCCCAAAATGTTCAACCCCCGGAACAAACGAGAGAAGTTCCTCCCCCGGCAGCGAAGGAACCAGACCGTTGGAGCCTGCGCGTGATGCTATTGTACCGCCAGTAGAAATCACGAGAAACGATGCCATTTTCTCATCTCCTTTGAATGCCGTTTACATTATCTGCCTGCAAGGGCTGAAAGAAACATTTTCAGTGTCCGCAGGAAGCCGCGCGGAGTATTCAGAAAGCATCTCATCAAGGGTGACAAATTCAAAGCCTTTAGCGCGGAGCGAGGAGACGATCCCGGGAAGCGCATAGATCGTCGAGGAGACTCCGGAATGGAAGAGAAGAATGGAACCCGAAGTTGCCTTCGAGAGGATTCTTGCCGTCATCCTGGCGCCTGAAACGCCGGTGTAGTCCCGGCTGTTGATGTCCCAGAGCACTGTACGCATTCCGGTTTCTTCGACCAAGGAGAGAACATTTTTTGTGTAGTTGCCTCCCGGAGGGCGGAAAAAACGCACTCGAACCGGAATATTTCGTTCGATCGACTCGCTGCAGCGTCGGATGTCATCCAAAAATTCCTCCGGTGAGAGAAGAGAGGAATTTTTGTGCCAATAGGAGTGATTTGCAACGGTATGCCCCCGAGCAAATATCTCCCGCACGAGCGCCGGGTATCGGTCGACCATCTTGCCTACAAGAAAAAAACTTGCTTTGACTTCAATTGCGTCAAGCGTGTCAAGAAGCGCCGGGGTCAGCAGCTGGTGCGGTCCGTCGTCGAACGTGATTGCGATTGTATGGACCATCCTGCTTCCTGAGTAGACAGGGGGGGTGGCTTCGGCCCGGTTTTGATTCAACGAAACAAGAAGAATGAGAATGAGGCAGGCAGTACGTAGAAAAAAAGTGCACATATCGGAAATCACCCTTGTACCTTCCGAAGGATCACAATACCGAGAATAAAGGTGTACGAAAGAATGACGATCGCCAGCGGACTTGAGCCTGTGACCTGGGTAACGAAGCCGAAGATTGCCGGACCGAGAATACCGGAAAACTTACTGGAAATATCATAGAAACCAAAGAACTCGGCTGTGCGTCCCGCAGGTATCATCGATGCGAAAAAACTTCTGCTGATGGCCTGCGTGCCTCCCTGAACCATCCCCACCGAGAAAGCGAGCGCCCAAAAGTGCCAGGGTTTGCTGATGAAAACAGCGGCTACAATAAGACAGAGATAGAAATAAAGTCCGATAAGAATTGTTTTCTTGCTTCCTATGCGAGAGGCCAGCGTACCGAAAGCCAGCGAAAACGGAATACCGACGAACTGGGTAAGAAGCAGCGCTCCAACAAGATGATTCATTGAAACACCAAGCTGAGAGCCGTAAATCGCAGCCATACGAATAATCGTTCCGATCCCGTCGTTATAGAACCAGAAGGCCACGAGAAAGAGAAAAAGATTACGGTACGAGCGAATTTCCCTGAAGGTGTTTTGCAACCTTCTCACACCGCCCCGCAACGCCGTATTCGTGTCGACTCTCTCTCCGTCCACAGGAGGCTCGGCTACATTGAACAGAACGGGAAGAGTGAACCCGCCCCACCAGATGGCGACGGAGAAGAAGGAAAGACGAGCACCCATTGTACCGGGTAAAAGCGCAATAAACAAAAAGTTAATAGCGAGCAGTACGCCTCCTCCGAGATATCCGAATGCATACCCTTGCGCCGACACTCTATCGACGCGTTCAGGGGGAACAAGCGACGGAAGAAGCGCGTCGTAAAAAATAATCGAGATCGTGAACCCTATTGTTCCGCCCGCCATGAGAAAAAGTGCAAATAGCCAGTCGCCCGGACCGATGAACGCCATGCATCCGGTGGAGAGAACGCCTATTCCTGTAAAAAGTGCGAGCAGACGTTTTTTTGAACCCTGGATATCGGCAAGAGCTCCGAGCAGGGGAGAAGAAAACGCGCTGAGAAAAAGCGCCGCGGAAGCCGTGTATGCCCAATAGGCGGTCGAAATATTCGAGGCAAGCCCCTGTGAAGCGACTTCACGGAAATAGACCGGATAGATAGCCGCCATTATCGTCGTGGCAAACGCCGAGTTTCCGACATCGTATGCGCACCACGACCACACCTTTTTTTCGAGTGTACGGAAAGAAGAGAACATATGGGACTCCTCTCCATGGATGAGATGCGGATTCTACTCCGTGGGGAGTATCATATCATGCTTTTCTTCAGCTCAAGTCCATCTCTTTCACCCCATAGAGATGTTCTGAGAGTGTTATAATCGAAAAAACAGTTCAAGGGGGCGGGCTATGAGCTTTTCAAGACCGGAGTGGGACGTCTATTTCATGATGATGGCGAACGTTGCCGCAACGAGGAGCACCTGTCTCCGCCGTAAAGTTGGCGCAGTCATCGTCAGAGACAAGCAGATCGTCAGCACAGGGTACAACGGAGCGCCGAAAGGGCTGCCGCACTGCGCCGACGTGGGGTGTCTCCGCACCGTGTTGTCTATTCCGTCAGGAGAACGCCATGAAATGTGCAGAGGATCCCACGCGGAGATGAACGCTATCGCTCAGGCCGCAGCATCGGGCGTGTGTACTGCGGGCGGACAGATTTACTGCACGCATGAACCCTGCTCCTTTTGTACGAAAGCGATAATAAACGCCGGTATTGATCGGGTAATTTTTCTTCACCCGTACCCCGATCCTCTTGCAAGAGAAATGCGTTCGCAGGCGTCTATGGAAACGACATCCCTTTCCCGGGAATTTTTTGCTACAGCCGGGGCTCTTCTTGAGGATCTTTTTTCACCGGCGGAAAATACGAGGAGGAACGAATCGGAATGAATTTTACACGGGAAAACGCACTGGAGCTATTGAAAAAGCACAACAAGGATGAAGGGCACATCAAGCATGCTCTTGCCGTGGAAGCCTCCATGAAATTCTTCGCGGAGAAGATGGGCGGAGATGTCGATAAATGGGGTATGGCTGGTCTGCTGCATGATATCGATTGGGAGGAGATGCAGGAAACGCCGGAACGCCATACGATCGAAGGGGCGCGCTGGCTTTCGGAAGAAGGGTATCCCGAGGATATCGTGAGAGCTGTTCTTGCTCATGGATGGGGCATTTGCTCGGATGTGAAACCTGAAAGCGATATGGAAAAAGTTCTTTTCACGATCGACGAACTCACCGGTCTCGTAATGACCGCGGCATTGGTTCGCCCAAGCCGTTCAGTACAGGATCTTGAAGTGAAGTCAGTGAAGAAAAAGTGGAAGGATAAAGCCTTTGCGAAAGGTGTGGATCGTGAACTGATAGTAAAAGGAGCTGAGATGATTCCAATGCCTTTGGACACTGTCATAGAATGGGTCATCCTGGCCATGAGACGCATCGAACCGGATTTGGGTCTCGGATCAGCGGAGGGGGCCTGAGAAACTGTTTTTTCGGCGTCTTTGCCGATGTTTTCCTCTTTTTGTCCTGATACCATGCTTTACGGACAATAAAAACTCCCTTGACCGGGAAAAGGAGTGGATAGTATGCCTGTACGAGTCTTTCTTGCTGACGATCATCCGCTGACGCGAGCCGGCATATCGGCCTATCTTGCACAGGAAACCTCTGTGGAGCTGGTGGGGGAGGCTGAAGACGGCGAGACCGCGTGGAAGCTCATTTCGGAGATACGTCCCGACGTAGCGCTTTTAGATATTCGGATGCCCGGTGAAGACGGAGTTTCCGTAGCTCGGAGAGTGAAGGAATCGGGACTTCCTGTCGCTGTCGTCATGCTTACTTCCTACGACGCTCAGCAATATGTTCTTGCGTCTCTTCGGGCGGGGGCCAGAGGATTTATTCTCAAGACCGCTACGCCGGAGGAAATTACCAGGGCGATCAATACAGTGGCAAAAGGCGGGTTTTACCTCGATTCAGAGGTCGCTTCCGCTATGGGCGACGGAGAATTTACTCCGGAACAGCTTTCGGCGAGGGAAAGAGAGGTTCTCATTCTGGCGTCGAAAGGTTTTTCCAGCAAGGAGGTCGCCGCTCGTCTCTTCATAAGCGAGCGAACAGTCCAGACGCATCTTGCCTCGATATACGACAAACTGGGGGCGAAGAACAAGACCGAAGCGCTCCTGCTGGCGCTGAAATACGGGGTGGTGACCCTGGAGGAACTGCTTGAATGAGAAGGCACCTCCTTCTCTTCATCATTTTCGCTCTTATGCTTCCCTCGTTTGCGGTGCTCTTCGTTTCAGGTATCGGCATACTCCAGCACGAATGGGCAATTCGTTCGGTAGCCCGTTCCTACGTACAGGAGATAGCGGAAAATGTTGCGTCAAGAGTTGCCACGAGCGAGCCTCTCGGATGGGGAATGGAGCTGAGCATGCTCGGAATACAAGGATTCCGTGTTTTTACATGGGGACCGTCCATCCCGGGCTGGGTAGCCGTACTCCACGCAGATGGAAGGTTGCTGTTTTCATCGCCGGGAGCAGACATTGCTGCAGTATGGCGTCCGAACATACCAATCGGAAGGGCTGTCGAAATCAAGGATAAAGACGGGGATTTATATACTCTTGCCGTGTATCCTGTCCGTGGAGGAGAGCGTTTCGTCATCGCAGCCGTCGCCTGGGAACAGCTCCTTGGCCCTCTTGCGCGAGGGGGTATGCTTTGGTCTGTTCTTATTGTCATTATGGCGATATGTATTCTGCTGGCGCTTTGGGCATTGTGGCGATGGCTTATCCGTCCGCTCCGAAGTCTTGTCGCCGAACTCGAAGGGCTTAGTTGGGGACGAGACCTTCCCGGCGCGTCGGATCCGAGATCGGTTGGCGAGATTGGCAGTCTTCGGGAGGTTCTTTATAAGCTTGCAAGCGCAGCTGTTGAGCGGACTCACCTCCGCAACCGATACGTAAATGATATCGTTCGCGTCCAGGAAGGGGAAAGGTCCAGGATTGCGCGGGAACTGCACGACGGGCCCCTTCAGAATATTACAGCCATGATTCAGCAGGTTCGTCTCTCAAGAATGAGCAAAGATGAGAATGTTGTCAATGAACGACTCTTTCTTGCAGAAGAAACTGCGCATCTTGTTGTTCGAGAACTGAGGGAAATGTGCGATGAACTCTCGCCTCCTTGGATTGATCTCGGGCTTGAACAAGCTATGACGGAACTAAGCGAACGACTCGCACGTCATTATAATATCAATTTTGTGATGGAGATAGACGATTCATTGGAACTGGACCGTGAAAAACTTCTCTCGCTGTTCCGTATCTTCCAGGAAGCCGTGTCGAATGCAGTTCGGCACGGGATGGCGAAAGAGATGCGTGTGAATATCTTCCGGAGCGCAGACAATACCATCTTCGAGATGAAAGATGACGGTATCGGTTTTGATACACGTTTTAATTATGAAAGTCTCAGGGTGGAGGGACACCGGGGACTTGCAAATATGCTTGAACGTATGACGCTCGTCGGAGGAAAGCTGGAAGTCAGCTCACAAAAGGGCGAAGGGACTCTTATACGCTGCATTTTCCCGAACACACTCTCTGAAGAGGTTGAGCACGAGAATTCTGTTCCTATATCGGAAGGAGGGATCCCGCAAGGGAATCACCATGAGACTTAAAATTATCGGAGCCGCCGGTGAAGTAACCGGGTCAAGCTATCTTTTGGAGTGCGGAGCAAGTCGCGTACTTGTTGATTGCGGTATTTTTCAGGGAAAAGATGATGAAAGAAAAAACCGCGAACCGTTTCCTTTTTCTTCCGCCTCTGTAGATGCGGTTCTTCTGACCCACGCGCACATGGATCATTCGGGTAGAATCCCTCTTCTCGTCAAGGAAGGTTTTAAAGGAAAAGTATGGGCTACTCTCCCGACACTGGAGCTCGTAAAGGTGCTTTGGTACGACTCCGCACACCTTATGAAAGAAGAGACCGACTGGCGGACGAAAAAGAACTCCAGAAAAGGACTCGACCCAGTTGAGCCGATTTACACGCGTGACGACGTTGACGATGCAATTAAGATGCTTTCGGCAGCGAGTTATGACGACAAAATAACTGTTGCCCCGGGTATTTCCGTTAGATTCAGAGATGCCGGTCATATCCTCGGGAGTGCAATCCTCGAGGTTTGGTTGGAGGAAGAGGGAAAACAGGTCAAGGTTGTTTTCAGCGGCGATCTCGGACCGCAGCTGACTGTCATGGAAAGAAACCCGGCGATCATCACATCCGCTGATTATGTAATCATGGAATCCACATACGGGGATCGCTTGCACAAGAGCAATGCCGAGAGTAGGGATGAATTTCGTGACGTCCTTGTAACCGCTCTTAAAGACAAGGCCAAAGTCTTTATCCCGAGTTTTGTTGTGGATCGGGCTCAGAGAATTCTCTACGAGCTGGCCCTGTTAAAGGATGAAGGCATTCTGGCCGGCAACGTACCCATTTTCTTTGACTCTCCGATGGGCGTCAAAGCCACTGAAATCTATAAGAAACACATGAATCTTCTTTCGTCGGAAATCCAGCAGTACATAAGCCAAGGGAAAGATCCGTTTGCTCCTGGGAAACTGAAGTACGTATCGAGCGTTGAAGAGTCTCAGGCGATCAATGATGTAGGACATGCCGTGGTGGTGGCCGGAAGCGGGATGGCAAACGGAGGGCGAATCGTCCACCATCTGAAGCATGGGATCTGGAATCCAAAGAATCATGTTGTTTTCGTTGGCTACCAGGCTCAGGGGACGCTGGGCCGCAGAATCGTAGAAGGAGAGAAGAATCTACGGATCGCCGGAGAAGATGTCTCGGTAAAAGCAAACATTCATACGATCAACGGTTTTTCTGCGCATGCGGATCGTGATGATCTGCTCGCATGGGCCGGTAATTTTACGACGACGCCTCTCTTTTTGATTACCCACGGTGAACCGAAATCTTCTCTTGCGCTTTCAGAAACTCTCGCGGCGGCAGGCATGAAGGGTGTTGTGCCTGTTGCAGGGCAAGAAATAGAGCTCGAACCTAACGGAGCTGGCAAAGCTGTCCACATAACTGAACAGCCGGTTGTCCTTAAAAGAGAAGAGGTTTCAACACTGCTTACCGAAATTCTTGCACTTGCATCCGGTCTTCAGAATCGAACGGTACCTGTTCAGGAAGAGTCAATCCTCTCGCTCCTAAGGTCAAGCAAGGTGCTGCTTGAAACGGCGAATGAGAAAATGAACGAGTGGTTACGAACGGAATAGACTGTCCTAGGACCTATTTATTCCGTATTTCCGCGGCGCCGGAGGTGGAGTTATGCGCAAAGGTATAGTATCCCCCGGAGCTCTCATCGCCGGTCTCGTTTTGATCTTTATTACGGTCCTGTATGCAGGGCGGGGCCCCGAAGGGCGTCACCCCACGGAAGCACTACCGGAACCTGCCGAAGGCACGCTCTTCCTGTATTATGAAGGGATAAGCGCCTCAGAATTTTCGCCGTTGCTCAAAGCAACGGCGAAAATAGGGGGGAAGCGTTCTCCTGCCTTAGACGCTTTATCCGTTGTCGCGCCGCTTTTTGAAAACAGCGGTGAAACTGCCGCTTTACTCGCCTGGGAAGAGAATGCACTGCACTTCTACATAGCGACAAGATTGCCAACAGAAAATACCCGAGCGATCTTTGAAGGACTCATCCCTAAGGATATTCAGCCAACTCTCACCGGAGTGGTGTTGCGGGAAATTTCTCCCGGTATTTATGTTCTGCGCAGGGGTGATGAGGAATTGCCTCTTTATATCAGCATAAACGGAGGCATCGCGCTGTTTGCTTCATCTCCTGAAAAAATGAATAGAATGGCGCTGACACTTGAACGACAGGCAGAATCAATAGAAAGTGCCTGGCAATTAGAACAACGGTGGCCCAATCACCTTTTCTTTTCCGATGGAGGCTTGTTTTCCGGGGTTGCGTCGATGGAGGGGCTGCCTACTGCGAAAGAGAATCTGCTCGTAACGGTGGCATGGAGAAATGAAGGCAACGGCGGCCGAATGAAATGGAATCTGGAAGGGCTTGATGCTATTTTTCCGTTCTCGTCTCTAAAAGAGTTACGGGAAGCTCACTGGAGAGGACGATATACTTTTCCCGAGCCCCTTGTTGCCGTAGCTGGATTCACTATTCCTGAACGGTTTTCGGACTTTCTCGAGGCCGCTCTGAGCGAGGTTTTCGGCCGGTGGGAAAACGAGGACGAGCTGATCAAACGACTGCTTGCGGGGCCTTGTATTCTTTCTTTGTGCGGTAGCAGTAAATTTCTTGTTTATTCCCTGCCAGGAATCCTTTTACAGCTGCCGGAACGAGGAAAGGCAGGCGAACTCTTTGTAGAGGCCTTTTGGAAGAAAGAATGGAGTGCTCTCGTTCCCGGGGTAGAAAAATTGGATGGATTCCCGGTAGGAGGCACAACAGCCATCCCTTTTTCCATAGTGGCCGCTGCGAATTTTCATATGCTCCAGCTTGGACTGATTGATAGAGATGCGTTGCGGCGCGAGCGATTCCGGCCGTTCGAAGACTTTGAACCGATGCCTTTAGATATTGAAAATGCTTTCTTCTGGTCTTATTTAGATATACCGAAAATAGCTTCGGCGTTTCAGGATCTTGCAAAAATAGGTCAAGTAGCTACAAAAATGGGCAAGAACTTGCAGGTGAGCCCGAATGCACTTTTTCGGGCTGCAGACGCCTTGAAAGAAATAGGAGTCGTGAAAATTGTTATGCCTTCACCCGAAGAAGGGTGTCTCGAATGGAGGAAATCCAAAGACGCTGTAAAAGTGGAAGAATTGGAGTAGAATTCACTATCGGCGGATCGTGGTTCATACAGAAAAGCGGGAGGGGAAGTACATGTTTTCAGATGCGCTTCATGTTCTCAAAGAACGAGGACATGTGGAATGGTGCAGCAACGAAGATGAATTGAGCTCTCTTTTCACAAGAGAAATGGTAACGGTATATGTGGGGTTTGACCCTACGGCCGATAGTCTGCACGTTGGTCACCTCATCCCTATCATGGCTCTTGCATGGATTCAGCGGTGCGGCCATCGGCCGATACCTCTTGCAGGGGTTGGTACAGGGTTGATCGGAGATCCTTCGGGCAAGAGTAAAGAACGGAATCTGCTCACTATCGAAAAGGTGCAGGAAAACGTGATTGGCGTGAAAAAACAGTTTGCACGCTTCCTTGATTTCGATTGCGGAGATTCCTCCGCTCAGATAATCAACAACTATGATTGGCTCGGGAAGTTGACGTTTTTGGATGTCTTGAGGGAAGTAGGCAAACACTTCTCCGTCAATTCCATGATCTCCAGGGAGTATGTCAAGAGCAGGCTCGATGATCCGGAAAAGAGCATTTCCTATACCGAGTTTTCGTATGTTCTTCTGCAAGCCTACGACTTTCTGCACCTGTTCCAGAGCTATGGGTGCCGTTTGCAGATGGGGGGGAACGACCAGCAGGGAAACATCATCTCCGGAATTGACCTCATCCGCAAGAAAACAGGAGGAGAAGCATTCGGAGCGACGCAGCCGCTACTTCTTACTTCATCGGGAACGAAATTCGGAAAAACTGAAGAGGGCGCAGTCTGGCTTGATCCTCAAAAAACATCTCCGTACAAGTTTTACCAATTCTGGATGAACACAGAAGATCAGGCTGTCGAAAAGCTTCTGAAGCTCTTTACATTTCTTTCTCTCGAAGAAATAGGAGAGATAATGGAAGTGCACCGAAGCGCTCCGGAACGTCGTGAAGCGCAGCGAAGACTGGCATGGGAAGTAACCTGCATCGTACATGGGCAGGATAACGCCACAATGACGAAAAAAGCAAGCGGCATTCTCTTCGGAGAGTCTTTTGAACCCCGTGAGCTTTCCATCTCCATGCTCGATACACTTGCGGCCGAAGTCCCTTCAGGGGCCGTGTCCCGTGTATTCCCCTCACTGTTGACCGATATTCTCGCCGAGACGGGCGCCTGTTCATCAAAGAGCGAAGTACGGCGTCTCCTCAAAGGCGGAGGACTCTCCGTCAATGGAATAAAAGTGACGGCGGAAGACGCGTCTGTATCCGAGGATGATATTCTCGCCGGGAAGTATCTCTTCGTTCGCCTTGGAAAGAAACGCTTTTTTATGATACTTTTCGAATAGGAGCCGGGAAAAAGAGGAGGGGAAAACTGATGGATTGCTACTGGTACATAAGCGACTCTCTTCGCCCGTGGGAAGCCGCCGTTGTCGGAACTCTCGCGAGAGCGTTGATTAGGGAAGGCGTTAATCTCCATTCTTTCTGCGGAGGAGGAACGGAGTCTCTCGCTATTCCCGGTCTACTTTCGTGGCATTCTTTGAACACGGCGGAACGTTCGCTCATTGTAGCCACAAAGGGAAAACTGTGGCACCTTTGGGGGACTCCGCCCTCTTGGTGGAAATTCATCAGGTTCCGCTCAAGGACAATACATACCCTTTTCGAAAATCCGACGAAAGAGTGGAAAGGGCATCCCACTGTCCTCTCGGCCACTGCATGTTCTTCAGGAGAAAGCTATATTCCGCCTGCTTTCGAAATGAAGATGAACTGGAGCGCAGAAGAGGGAAAAGATCCTTTTGATGAAACCAAGCCACCGGTTTTTCTTCTCACGGGAGGTCGCAGCGACGAGTATGATGTTTTTGCGGAAGGAGCGGCGGAAGCGTCCAGTATTCTCCGAAACTTTGACGAGTCGCCTGATGAAGCGATGAAACTTCTTTCCTCCGGCAACTGTATTTTGCTGTTTCCTTGTCCCACACCTTCTCTCGCTCTGCTTGCCGCTTTCGCTGCATTGATGGGGGTCCCGTCCGTAGCAGTTCGTTCCGCATTGATGGACGAAACGCTTGGGAAAGAGGGTTATGTTTATCTTCCGTCGGAGAATCCGGCAGAAGCCTCACAGGCTCTTCAATCGGCTTTGGGTGAAGGCGGCAGAAGCGCTTCCGCTTTTGCACGACGCAACGTCACGGACGCTTTCCCCCCCGAAAAAGGAGCAAAAAAACTAAAGACCTTATATATCTCTCTTGGTGGAGAACAGTGAGAGGAAAGGCGGCTGTCCTCAACGCCTTTGCTGCGTTTAGCCGTCCGGGGTGGCGCGCTCGCGCCGTCGCCTGTTTCTTTTCGGGCGGATTGAAATGTATACGCCCTCGAAGCGCTGTGGCCGGAGAGAATCTCCGTATGGTGTTTCCGGAAGCTTCGGCGGAGTGGATTCGCGATATTGTAAAAAAACTGTACGAGCATTTGGCGTGGATGGTGGCGGAGTACCTTGCCCTCCTTCGGGATCCGAAACAGGTGCTTGGATGGTGCGAATACGTCGAGGGAAAAGCAGTTCTCGATGAGCTGAAGCAGGCCGGGAGGGGAGCAATTATACTGACCGGCCATGTCGGAAACTGGGAACTCCTCGCAGCATGGCTCGCCCAATCAGGGTATCCGCTTACCGCGATTGTCCGCAACCCCGATGATCCTAATCTTTCGAAGATGATCACAGCGTACCGCACTCGTATGGGGGTTGGCTCTTTTGAAAAACACTTTGTTATGAAAGAAGCCGTACGGTTTGCAAAAAGAGGGGGGTTTTTAGGATTGCTGCCCGACCAGGCGTGGAACACAACCGGAGTGCTCACGCGCTTTCTGGGACATAACTGCTACACGGCCGGAGGACCGGCGGCGATGGCGCATCTTGCCCGGGTATCTGTTGTGCCCGTTGTTTCTTACAGAATCGCTCCTTTTCGCCACAAGGTTATTATCTCACCTCCTGTGCCCATGGCGGAGGGGCTCGACAGAAACGAGTCCATTCAAGAAAATACAGAACGAATGAATAAAATTTTAGAAGAGATGATTCTTCGTGTTCCTGAACAGTGGCTTTGGCTACATCGCCGCTGGAAATAGAACAAAACGGTAGTTATGGAATGCTGAAAAAAGAAATTTCTGAAACAAAAGAGGAGAGAAGGTATTCCTCACTTGATGCTTTTCGGAAATAATGTTACTCTACTTACAAAGGGGGGGATGTATATGATATTCGAGCTTATGTCGAAAGGAAATCTGGCGCAGCTGCCGGATGAAATGCGCGTGGTCGGCTTGCCCGAAACGCCTTCCCCGAGGGTTCTCCTCCTCCTTCCCTATAACCGCTATCTCCTTGGTACGGTTTCTTTAAAAACCTACGAACATTGGAGGCTCGGGAAACTTGGTACAGAGGAGTCGGAGGAAATATACCTCTATGATGAAAAGCCGAAGACAATCACGCTCGGCGAAGTCGAAACGATAACAATTGCGAAAGAGGTTGTGGACCGGTTAAAAAGCTGTCTTCGCAGTCAGATGACTCCTCCCGGGGAGCATCTGCCCGCCATGCTTATTCTTCGCGGACTGCTCAGGGAGGACGCTCTTTTTCAAGATGAGGATTTTTTAAAGAACGAGAAGGCTATGCAGGAGTCGCTTGAAAAAGATGCTCCAGCGCGGATGGCCTACTGGGCCATCCGATTCGCTCTTTCCCGAAACGATTACGAAGGCGTTTCCAGGATTAAGACATGGCTAAAAATAGCCCCGGATGTTTTCGAGGGAACGCTGCAGACTCCGCGCATTTGGTTTTCACTGATGGACTTGCCCGGAAGGAAAGATATAGAGGATATGGAAAGCCTTGCTTTTTCCGTGGATGACCTTCAGAGAATGAATTCACAGTCTTCCAGGCCGGTTGTGCTCTACAGCAAAGCGGGGTACCTCATACTCTCGGATTTTGGCAGCGACGATGCTGCATTCCGTATCTGGCTCTATCTTCCTATCCCCTTGTGGAATGAAATGCGGGAGAAAAGAAAGCTATCGATCCGGGAAATCGTTTTGGCGACGTGGGGGTATCTGGATGGACTTGCCGCAGATACCGAACGGTCTTCCTTCGGTCTTTTGGCCTCAATGACAGGGGGAGGGGGCGTAGGGAAAGCAACCCATGGCCTCTCCTGAAAAAAAGAAAAGGCTCTGCCGGAAGATGAGGTAGAGCCTTTTTCTTTGGAAAACAGATATTAAGCTACGGTCCAGCGCTTTTCAATATATTGAAGAGCGAAACTCGTGATGCTGGTCATTACCAGGTAGATGATGCCGACTACGATAAATGTTTCGAAAGAAGCGTAGGTAACGCTTCGCACTTGCTGCCCCACCATTGTGAGCTCTGTGATTGCAAGTGTTGAGAGCAGGGATGATTCCTTTATGAGTGTGACGAACTCGTTGCCTATTGCAGGAAGCATATTCCGGATAGCCTGAGGCAGGATTATGTAACGCATCGTATGTATATAAGAAAGCCCCAGGACTTTTGAAGCCTCCCATTGCCCCTTGGGAACAGCCTCGATGCCCCCCCGAACGATTTCCCCGACATATCCCGACGAATTGATCGTTAAGCCTATGATGCCTGCCGTAAAAGCGGGGAGATTCAGGCCGAGCGAAGGAAGTCCGAAGTAAATGAGAAAGAGTTGAATAAGCAGAGGCGTTCCTCGGATTACGTAAATATATGCAGCCGCCAGAGCACGCAGAGGAGCGAATGGAGCTACCCTGATTGCGCCTACGAGTATCCCCAGAATCGATCCGCAAAGCAGAGAGCAAAAAGAAGCCTGAATAGTGATAACGGCTCCGCTGAGCAGCATATGAAGATAGGGAGTGATTGCGGAAAAATCAAGCGTCATGAATCCACGTCCTCTCATCGGTATGCGCTTGTACAAGTTCCTTACCTACGTGAGCAAGCATTCGCTGAAGAAAAATCTGCGTTCTTGGCACCTTAGGCGAGGTGAAAATCGAGTCCGGAGGTCCTTGCTCGAGAATTTTCCCCCCGTCCATAAAGAGCACCCGGTCGGACACTTCCTTCGCAAAAAGCATCTCGTGTGTGATGATCATCATAGTCATTCCCGACCGTGCAAGATCGGCGATAACATCAAGCACCTCTCCCACAAGTTCCGGGTCAAGGGCGCTGGTCGGTTCGTCGAAAAGCATAATCTTGGGATTCATTGCAAGAGCTCTCGCGATCGCTACGCGTTGGCGTTGCCCGCCGGAGAGTTCGTTAGGACGCGCCGATTTTTTCTCGCAGAGTCCTACTCGCTGAAGAAGCGACATCGCTTTTTCCTCGGCTGCTTTAGGCGAGTGACCTAAAATTCGCACAGGGCTCAAAATGATATTTTCAAGAACCGATAGATGTGGGAAAAGATTGAACTGCTGAAAGATCATCCCTACGAGGCGGGCAATATCGCGATTTGAATGTTTGCCGTTGTCTATCCTGTCTCCATAGAGCAATACCTCTCCCCCGTCGATTTCCTCAAGGCGGCATATACACCGTGCAAGCGTACTTTTCCCTGAACCGCTCGGACCTATCACCGAGATGACTTCTCCTTCACGGACGGAAAGCGAGATGCCCTCAAGAACAGATACACTGCCGAATGATTTCCGAAGTTCCCGCACCTCAAGAGCGGGAACACACGATGATGATACACTATCGTTGCCGTTGTTGGACACACCTCTCACCTCCCGAAAGCTGCTGTTATTATACTCTACCGGAGGAGGAGTCGGCAAAAAAAAAGCCGGCGGATGCCGGCGTGCAGATATTTCCGAAACGAAGAGTGAGTACTACTGCCCCAGAAGAGCTCTGTACGTTGCTTGGTTCATATCGGCCATCACTTCATCGAACCGGTCATCTTTTTCGCCTTTCTCCACAAAAACATTCTTTCCTTGATTTTCCTTGCGTGCTGTTTCCATGACTATTCCTCCCTTACAGTGAAACACAATTTTTTTGTATCATATATTTATGGTCCGTACCAAAGTTGTTTTATATTATAGCGTATTTTTCGTACGATGCAAGAGGCTTGCAAACATTTCTTCTTCACGAGAGAATAAAGAAAAGACGAAAGGAAGTGATCGCGTGGAAAAACGCCACCTGAAAGGCTCGACGTTTTTGTTCCCCGGTAAAGTGAATGTGGGGTATTTCCAGAGAGAAGAAGATGTCTGGCTTGTGGATACTGGCTTGGACGATGAAGCGGGGCGGAAGATAGCACGTTACCTAGAGTCCGAAAATAAAAAACTTCGTTGCATCGTCGGAACACACTCAAATGCGGATCACTGCGGAGGAAACGCCTTTCTCAAAAAGCGGACCGGCTGTTTGATAGCAGCTACCCCATTGGAAGCGGCTGTGATGGAAAATACATTTATGGAGCCTCTGCTGCTGTGGACAGCATTCCCTTTCGCCGAGATATCGAACAGGTTTCTCCAAGCCAGGCCATCCTCGGTGGATATACTTATACGAACCCCCGGGGTATTCGATGAAAGTGGACTGGAAGCAGTTCCTCTTCCCGGACACTTTCTCGAGATGATCGGAGTGCGTACCCCGGACGGTGTGTTCTTTGTTGCGGATGCTCTTTTTTCCGAGACGCTTCTTGAGAAGTATCACATTATTTTTGTGCTCGACGTACAGGCCGCGCTTGAGACCCTTGAACTCCTCGAACAGCAGGAGGCTGACTGGTTTGTTCCGAGTCATGCCCCTGCCGTTGAGAATATTCGACCTCTGGCCGAAGCGAACCGCCGGAGCTTGATGCGGGTGAGTCAGGCAGTTCTTGACTGTTGCTCCGAACCGATAGGGAAGGACGAAGTAGTCAAGAGGGTCGGCGCTCTCTTCGGCATTTCCATGTCGATCACTGAGTTTCTTCTCTATAGCGCCGCCATATCGGCGCACTTGACCTGGTTACGAAAAAAAGCGCTTATTTCTCCGTTTATTGAGGACGGGTTGCTCTTGTGGAGGCGTTCCTCCTGAAGCGAGGCGTAGTTCTTCAGATCCCCAAAAAACGAATCCACAAGGGAAGTGTGAACACAGAGAGCATAGTCGACACTGCGATAAGCTCTGCGGCGTAATGCTCGTCCATTCCCATCCCTTGGGCAACTACCAGAGAATTGACGGCAATCGGCATTGCGGAGCAAAAGACAACGACCTGCATCATTATCTTTTCGACGGGGAGGAGAGAAAAAAAGAGAAAGAGAATCATGGGATGAAGGAAGAGCTTGATCGTGCAGTCTCTCCATGTAGAACGAAAAGTCCCTCGAAGGGAGTCCACCTTGGTATTCGCTCCCAGCGCGAGCAGCGCAAGACCGGTTCCGATATCGCCCAGGACTTTCAGTGTAGTATCGATCCATCCGGGGAACTGGTGGAAGCCAAGAGATGAGCAGAGTATTCCGATGATGCAGGCGCATACCATGGGATTGCGCACGACGTTGGATGCTGTACTTAGCATGGAGCGTACGGAGAGTTCTCTGGAGACAACGAATTGGGAAGAAGCAATGGAAATCACGTGATACCCCACGAGGCTCATTGCCAAAAAGAGCGACAACGCTTCTAACCCCGGATTTCCCATAGCTATTGATACAGCGGGAATTCCCATGAAAACTTGGTTTGATCGCATGGATGTCAAAGCGGATATTGCAAGTCGTTTCCTATCCTCTTTAAAGAGTCTGCCGATTCCCCAGGCCATCAATGGAAGAAACGAGTACGTTCCGTACACGGCGAAGAAAAGATTCCATCCCCCGAGAGCAGCAAGGTCGGCGCGGGCCGTTAAACGAAGCAGAAGCGCCGGTATCGAGATCCAGTAGAGGATCTTGTTCGTTTCCCGGAAGGTCTGCGGCGAAACGACGCCGCTCGCTCCGAGCAGTCTGCCGAGGAGAATCACTGCTGCGATAGGCGCTATTATGGAGAGTCCATTCACGAGGAGCACATCCTTTTCTTTGTAATACGCGCACAGATTCTTGACTTTTGGTTTGTATACCCTGATTATGGGGGCGAACGCACATTCGTTTTGATGATACAGCGAGACGCTGCGAACGACAAGAGCGAGCGTGTCAAAAGGAGGAAGTACAATGCATATTTCACCGACTATTTTTCGGGAATACGACATTCGCGGTATTGCGGATGTCGACCTTACCGATCAGGTAGTCTCAGCTATCGGAAGGGCTTTCGGAACATGGTTAACCCGTCGGGGGGTGGGAAAAATCGTGATAGGAGGCGATGTTCGCCTTTCGACCCGGAGGATATCTCACGCTCTTGTCGAGGGACTCCTGCGTACGGGGATGGATGTTCTTGACATTGGGACGGTCACCACACCTGTTCTCTACTGGAGTCTTCACCACTTCGAGGTTGGCGGTGGAGTGATGATTACAGGCAGCCACAATCCCAAGGATATGAACGGACTGAAGCTTGCTTTCAAAGGAGCGACCCTGTACGGAGACGATATTCAGGAAATTCTCCGTATGGTACAGGGCGACAATATCGCGTATGCTGCACATACAGGTTTCCTGTCCGAAGCGGATATTCGGGATGAGTACGTTCGCATGCTGCTGTCGAAATGCTCTCTTGGACCAAAGAAACTGAAGGTCGTCGCCGACAGCGGCAACGGGACCGCGGGTATCATGATACGCCGCTACCTGGAAGCGCTTGGGTGCGAAGTCGTCTCGCTCTTTGAAAATCCCGACGGGACGTTCCCGAATCATCATCCCGATCCGCAACAACGTGAGAACCTCGGCTCCCTGATGGATGCGGTACGGAGGGAGAAAGCGGATGTCGGTCTCGCATTCGACGGCGATGCGGACCGGTTGGGCGTGGTCGACGAACGCGGCGAGATGATTTGGGGAGATATTCTTATGGCGCTCTTCTGGCGTGAGATCCTTCCCAAACATCCTGGAGCCGATGTCATCGTCGAGGTAAAATGCTCCCAATCCCTCATTGACGACGCCTTGAGGTTCGGCGGAAAACCCCTCTTCTGGAAGTCGGGGCATTCCGTGATCAAGGCAAAGATGAAAGAGATCAAAGCTGTTTTCGCCGGTGAACTTTCAGGGCATTTTTTCTTCGCCGACGAATACTTCGGATTCGACGACTCGTTTTATGCGGCGGCGAGGCTTTTGCGAATTCTTTCGTCGAGCAATAAAACACTCTCGGAAATGATCTCCGATATTCCCCGATATCCGAGCACTGCCGAGGTTCGGATCAACTGTCCCGACGAGAAGAAATTCGACGTAGTCGCTTCGTTGCGCGACAAAGCGCTTGAAGAGTACGAAGCCATAACCGTCGACGGCGTGCGGATTCTCTACCCTGAAGGCTGGGGCCTGATCCGGGCGTCGAATACCCAGCCAGTAATTGTCACCCGGTGTGAAGGAAGAACCGAAGCGGACTTGGAGACGATTTCGGCCGACGTGCGACGCCGTCTTCTCGCGGAGGGACTTCCCGATTTCAGCTGGACGTACTGAACGACGGAGGGTGTCGTCGCCGTCATTTTACTTCCGCGATAACGCCCTCCATTGCAATACCGTTTTGAAGCGTGCGGTAGACTCTTCGCACATGGTCGGCCATGAGGTTCGCGGCTCGATCGATATCTCGCCCTACAATGGCGTCATACACTTCCTCGTGTTCGCGAAGAAAAATTTCTTTATCGTCGAGGAGCGTATAAATGCGTTCGTGCGTCGCCATAATCAGATTGAACGTCATCTTAACGATGTTGACAAAGATAAAATTATGGGTGGACTCCGCTAAAACAAGATGAAAGTCAAAGTCGCACTGGGCTCGATGCTCCAGAGATTCTACGTCTTTCCCTGTTTTTGTCAGTATTCGGCGTATTCTCGTGAGGTCGGAGGGAGATGCGTGTTTCGCCGCTTCGACTGCTATCGCAGGCTCAAGAACAAGTCGAGCTTCGACGAGCTCTAAGATAGCTTCGTCTTGTAGAGGAACTCGCCCCGTCGCCCCCCCGTCGCTTCGCGACGTCCTCACAAAACGGCCTTTTCCGGGAATACTCTCGATCATGCCCATCATTTCGAGAATGCGAAACCCTTCCCGAAGCGAACTGCGGCTCACGTTCAGTTCGTCGATAAGCTGGCGTTCCGGCGGAAGAGCGGAACCTTGGGGAAGTTCCCCCTCGGAAATACGCTGTTTAATTCTATCGACCACCTGGTCGTATATTTTCGTTTTCACTTTTACGTTTTCCATGTGTGTCTCCTTCCGGTGTTCCGTATGGTAATATAAGCATAATCTAGTTTTAAATGCAGTGCAACTCGTTTTTCGAAGGGAGGAGAACGTACTATGGCATTCACCATTGAAATTGCAAACGGACCTGTTTTTTCCAGCGACGTACCGGTCACGGGGAAATCTGTTCTTTCCGAGAGCCGCCCGTACGGCGAAGAGAAGACCATCGTCGCGTGGAGAGTTAATAACTACCTTCGTTCTCTCGACTGGGTTATTGAAGACAACGCACGGGTTGAGTTCATTGATACATCCTCCTTTGAAGGTATGGAGGTGTATCGTCGCTCCCTGAGTTTTCTCCTCGTTCTTGCCTGTAAACGAGGCCTGGCAAAAGACATTGTTCTTCGCCACTCCATCAGTGAAGGGTACTATTGGGAGTTCGGCGAGGGAGAGGTCTCGGACGAAGACCTTTTGGTAATAAAGACAACAATGGCCGATCTGGTAGGGAAAGATCTCCCGTTTATTCGAAAAGTTGTGCCCCTTGATAAGGCCAGAAGGATTTTTGACCGCCAGGGGAGCGGGGAAGTTGCACGACTCTTTCAATCCGGGGCCGTCGATCCTGTGGAACTCTATCGTTGTGCGGACATGTACGGATACTACTATGCGCCGCTCGCTCCGTCGACCGGGTATTTGAAACTCTACGATCTTAAAAAACTCGGTCCCGGGATGGTGCTTCAATTTCCTACGATAAGCTATCCTTCTTCTCTGCCTCCATTCCGCGCTTCAAAGAACCTCTCAGGAGTTTTTCTTGACTATGCAAAATGGCTGGAAGTGCTGGATCTTCGAACTATGGACAGTTTGCATAAAAAAGTCGCAGAGGGCAGAACACAAGAAGTAATCCTCATAGCAGAGGCTTTTCATGCACAGAAGCTGGGAAGGATCGCCGACGAAATAACCTCCAGGGAAAAGGTAAAAGTAGCAGCGATTGCTGGTCCTTCAGGATCCGGAAAGACAACTTTTTCCGAACGCCTGAAAATACAGCTTCTCGTCTGCGGCAGAAATCCTGTGACGCTGGCTATGGATAACTACTTTGTGAACCGTGAGGATACTCCGCGCGACGAGGATGGCAACCTCGATTTTGAAGTGGTGGAGGCCCTTGAACTGGATCTCCTGGAGGATCATCTTCGCCGCCTTCTGGCTGGAGAAGAGGTTATAACCCCGCAGTTTAGTTTTATCGAGGGAAAGAAAAAACCCGGAAAAAAAATAAAGCTTGGCCCCCGTGATATTCTGATCATGGAAGGGATACACGGTTTAAATGACAGGGTGACCGGCGCGATTCCCAAAGATGAACTGTACGGAATTTTTGTCTCCCCGCTTACCGGCGTCAACTTTGACAACCATAACCGAACGAGCACCACAGACAACCGCCTTCTTCGCCGTCTCGTACGCGACGCAAGGACAAGAGGACACTCAGCCGAATCTACATTGACTCTCTGGCCGAAGGTCATAAGAGGAAGCATGCAATTTGTTTTCCCGTACCAAAAACATGCCGACGTGATGTTTAATTCCTCTCTGCCGTATGAGCTGGCTGCCCTAAGGGCCTATGTTGACCCGATACTTCATACGGTTCCGGAAAGCTCCCCTGTCTATGGGGAAACGCAGCGAATTCTCTCGATGATCAAATTCGTTCCCATGATCCCCACGGAGATCATACCGAACAACTCGATCATCAGAGAGTTCATCGGCGGCTCATGCTTCGACGTGTAGCGCCCTCTTCGAAAAAGTGACTCGAGCGACGATGGAGGATGTGGCCCGTTTCGCGGGTGTGAACAAGGCCACGGTCAGCAGAGCTTTGAAAGGAGATCCTCGAATCTCTTCCGTTACCTGTGAGAGAGTGTGGAACGCTGCAAAGACTCTCGGGTATCGGCTTGACCGTACCGCAAGCGGTCTATCCGGAGGCAGGACGGGGATCGCGGCAGTCGTTCTGGAAAGCCTTAAACCCTGGTTCACCCCTCTTTTCTTTTCCGGATTGAACCGTGTCCTCGGCAACGCAGGAATGGATATCCTCCTCAAGATGCCCGGCTTCAATGAGGATGCGCTGGAAGCGTCTCTTGTATCACGGCGTGTCGACTGTATTCTTCTCGCGGGAAGCGGGGAGAGGATTGCGCCTCCCCGCTTCCCGCTTGCTCAGATACCGTGTGTAACTGCCGGTTTTTCCATCGCCGAAACACCCTCTGTTCTTGTGTCGGAGCAAGAGACGCTTTCAAGACTTCGTGCTGTCTCTTCGGGACGTCCGCTTCGATTTGTTTCGGGAGCCTCCCCCCTTTTTCCCTTTCTCTCACGGTGTATCGCAAATTTTGATGCGGACCCGGAAGATCTCTTCTGGGTCATGGATGATTGTGTGCCTGAAGACCTGGAATATACTGTTCGTTTCGGGTGCGTCTGCACCTTCCCGGAGGAACCGGTGCGTACAGGTTTTTTT
The DNA here is from genome assembly GCA_963668335.2 of Aminobacteriaceae bacterium. GTDB lineage: Bacteria > Synergistota > Synergistia > Synergistales > Aminobacteriaceae > JAAYLU01. The sequence goes on from CAXXRY010000037.1 coordinate 55,383, forward strand.
CGTCTCGAATGGCCGGCTTTTGAAATGGGAGTTGCCGTCGGACGCCTTCTCTTGAAAGCCTTGTCGGGAAAACAGACCTTTCCTACTCGTCTGTTGCCTGTTCCGCTTGTCCGGGATCTCGAAGGAGAAAAGGTTCTCTTCGGAAAAATGAACTAGGGTTTTATTGAAGGATCAGGCTAAACAGATGTTGACTTTTGAAAAGAGTCGTGGTATAACATCCTCGTGAAAGAAACAGTGTCACTCACTGCCAAACAAACAAAATCACGAGGAGGTTTTCGACATGTGGATGAAAGATACAAACGGGAATTGGTTCTGTGACGCCCCTCTTTGCAGCGCTTGCTGTACGCCTTCTCTCGTATGGGATAAAAATGAAAATGGCGCCTGGTTCCTTTCGGAACCCAGCGCCATTTCCGGGGCGATAGCTTCTTTCCCCGTAAAAACCCAGCTGTCTCTTGCAGTGTAGCTTAAAAACCGGAGATTACTCGGCATCCTCCAGTGCGTATTTCAAAACCGGGAAGCTCTACCGGCAGCCTTCCTTCTGCGGGGGCTTCGCCGCGAAGGACATCGGCAAGGGCCTGAAGCGAAGGGGTATTGTCGCTATATGAAATGATAGCGCTCGATACGGAAGGGAGCGACAAAAGGGCGTACGGTGTCCGAAGAGAGATAATAAGACTTCTTTCTTCTCCAACTTGTCGGACAAGGTTGAGCCAATCCGGGTTCCTTTTGCTGTCGTACTCTGCCACCAGAACTCTGTCGGCATCCGAAACGCGTAGCAGTACAGCGGCGATATCTTGTGCATCAGGCCGTTCCGGGACTTCTATCAGTTCGACATCGAAGAGGAATTTACAAAAAATTTTTCCTGCAGCAATTCGTTCCTTGGGCCAGAGAAGTGGACGTTTTTTCCCATCCCGAAGAGTCTGAAGAGTTTCAGCCCTGTTTCGAGCAACGGTAATGCTTCGCAGCGCCGCTTCGCGTGCGGTTGCAGCCCCATCGGGAGCGATGCGCGGATCGAAGTGCGGTTCCCATTCATCTTGAAGAAGTCCTAGCGCTTCTTTCGCCTCCAGAACTTTTCGCACAGCGTCGTCCAGTCGATCGAGAGGAATTTCCCCTTTACGGCAGGCTTCCAAAAGCGCGTCGTATATTCCGAAGTGCTCCGTTTCTTCATGCCCTTTATCGGCTCCGAAGAGTAAAATATCGGCGCCGGCGTTTAGTGCTTCTATTGCCGCCTCCTCCATGCTTCTTTCTTTTTTTAACGCTGCCATTCCCATAGAGTCTGTGATTATCAAGCCTTTGAAGTTGAGTTCGGTGCGAAGCATCCCGAGTATGGCTGGAGAAAGAGTCGCCGGTTTTTTTTCGTCGAGAGCCGGAACAAGGACGTGCGCAGTCATGACCATCGGCACGCCGGCATTGACAGCAGCTTTGAAAGGAGGAAATTCAACAGAATTTAGACGATCCTTGGAGACATTGATGACAGGGAGACCTGAATGAGAATCCACTTCGGTATCTCCATGGCCGGGGAAGTGTTTCGCAGAGGGGAATACTCCCTTTTCTAAAAAGCCGGAAATCATTGCTGCCCCGAGACGGGCGACCTTTTGCGGGTCGGAGCCAAAGGAGCGAACCCCAATTATCGGATTCAAAGGATTGTTGTTCACATCCACCACTGGAGCAAAATTCATGTTGATACCGATACTTGCAAGCTCTTCCCCCATTACGGAGGCGACACGACCGGCCAAAGACGGATCTCCTGCTGCTCCAAGGGCCATATTTCCCGGAAAAGGTGTGACTCCCTCACGAATACGGGCAATCAGCCCCCCCTCCTGATCAATTGCTATGAAGAGTGGACGAGAACCCACAGAAAGAGCAATACGTTGTATTTCCTCGTTCAGGTTCGCAACCTGGGCGACGGACTCGATGTTGTTCCGGCTGGAGTACAGGATAACACCTCCGACCTTGATCTCGGAGATAAACTTCTTAAGGTTTTCGGACACTGTTCCCCCCTCGAAAAAAACCAGCATAATCTGTCCAACTTTGTCCTCAAGCGTCATAGAGGAAAGATCTCGCGTATTTGCTTCCGAGAATCGCAAAGGCACGGAGAAGAGAAAAAAAAGACCGAGGAGCAATGTGCATACAGCTTTTTTTAAAGTAATCATTCGGCGCCCCCTCCTAAAGAAGCATAAAGCTTTTGGATAAACTGATCATATGAAAGAGGATAGTTTCCGCTGTAATAAAGAAATCCGTATTCTATATCGACTGAGAAAGGATAGTCCTTCTTCATCTCATTCAGTGTTTCAGGAAGCTCTATAAGTTTGAGAGCCGTGTCTTTTGCGCCTTGCTGCGGAGTTTCCGGGAGCAGGAGCAAAAACTCCCCGTCCTGCATGGAAAAACCCATATCGCTCTCTCTGATAGACTCCTTGACGTAGTGAACGTACGCTGCAAGGAAGGTTTCCTCCAGTGCAGGCTGGCGGCCTCGTCCGGGAAGGTAAGTATAGATCACCTTGAGTAAAATGCCGCAGAGCCAGCGCCTGTACCTGTTTGCTCGTCCTAGTTCTTCCGGGATGCGTAACTGGGCATATTTCCTGGAGTAGAGTCGATATTTTGGGTCAAATAGATCTGATTCTTTCTTTGCTTCAGCCGTTTTTGAACTTTTTTGCGAAGGAGGGTTGTCAACAAGTAAAAAATGGAATTGTCCATCCTTCACCTTCTGGAAAATAGCATGTTTCTTTCCTCCGACGACGGCTTCTGTTTCACCGGGAACGAAAAAGGCTGTCACATTTTCCCCTTGCACAGGACCGCCTTCGGCATAGGATGTGAATACATAGTTTGCATCGATGATTATCCCCTCGTTATCCGTAATAACGTACGGGAAAGGAGAGTTTTCCAAAGACGTGCCCGCCGAATTCGGAGAAGCGGAGTCGACGTTCGGGACCGGTACGGGAGGAGGCGTTCGTTTGTCATACCGGGAGTACGAGTGCAATAAGATAAAAAAACCAGAAACAGCAGCGAGAACACCCACCCAAGGGAGAATCGGATGAGCGCCCGCCTCCATGGAAACGATGCATATGATTATTCCCTGAGCTGCCATCTGCAACGGAGTTAATTGGGAAAATAAGCTGTTTCTTATTGAAAAAACATAAAACAGGCTGAGCGCAAAATACAAAAGAAGTAAGAGCACCCATAAAGGCGCCCCCGCCGACACTTTGTTGCTCTCGTTTCCGAAAGCGACAAGAATGAGAGAGAGGGGCAAAGAAAGCAGCGGAGGTATTGTAAGCCATAAAATCATGCTTAGATTCTCCTCACTATCTGTTTACTTCTCACGGACGACGAGCACTGCAGGATGAAGTACTTCAACGAAAAATCACCGTCTCATCCGATGGGTAGCTCAAGCGGAAGAGTGTGGTTATGGTGTATTTTTCCCCGGGGGCGAGAGACAGCTTCCAGGTAAGGAGATTTTGTTCGGACTGTTCGTCCGGCTTCGGTTCAATACGCAATACCTCGACAGAAATGTTCTCTCGCGATGAAATTGGAATACGGTCTTTCAGCGTCACAACGACAGGATGGGGCATGCCGTTTGTGACTTCAATCGTATACCCGTCCTCGGTGCGTCCTCTTCCCGTCCACGTACTTCCTTCTTTTGAGACGAGCTTCTCCTTGGAAGCTTTGACTCGGGGCGTTCTGCCGAAGGCAATGAGAATATCGGATCCGGAGCCGTGCTCATTTAGCGTTGTTTTCCCGGACGGACGTCCGTCGACGGAGAGCTCGGCCGATGCCGGTAATATAGGGAAGGGAAGCCCTTTGGATTCTGCGACGAGCCATGCCTGCTCGGAGAGAGACGGGACGGAAATAATGGAAGCCTCCGACTGCAGCGTAAATTCGCCCAAATTAAAGTCTGCCTGAGTGTTATCACCTGTCAACAGACCCTCGGCCTGAGTTGAAAGATCGGTAAGCGTCTGGATAACCGGTCGAGGAGATGGTTCCGAGGAGGCGGGAGGCTGCAGCATTGGAGCCATCATCGGCAGAGCTTCGTCCATGACGAATCGGCGAACATCTTTCTGTTTCGGGGCCAGGTCAGCGACGAGCGGACGCAGTTCAGGAGGCGTAACGGAAACAGATGGTGTCGACGTATGGAAGTGTACTGTCCCTTCGACAAGAAGCCCTGTCTTTTGCCGCGCTCTTGCGAAAAGTCCGGCCGAAATATCGCCGCTGCTTACGGAGAGGTTCATTCTATAAAAAGGAGCCCACTCCGCGTGGCGTGTGAATGCCTCCACGAGAAGAACGCCGCTGCCGGAAAGAACCGCTGTAATTTCGACCGCTTTTTGAGAGTTCGGGGGCATTTTTGATTTAAATTCCGCTTGAAGAACGGCGAGCTCCTTTTGGAGTTCATCTAAAGTCTCCGCTAGAGAAGCGCGTTCCAATTCCATTTTTTCCCGGACCGCGCGGACTGATTCGATATACTCCGATACATCGGCGCCTTTCAATTCTTTTGGAAGAGGGCCGGAGAGAAGCGCCAACGAGTTCTCGATGGCCGAAATCTTGCCCTCCAGAATCGCCTGTAGTCGTTCTTTTTCACGAATAGACGTGAAGAGTTTCTCCAGGACAGGAGGGATCCATTCGGAACGCGATACGTCGACGGCTTCAAAAGAGAGAACTTCCACCCCTTCAGAAGGAAGCGGGCGAACCGAAGCGCTGTCGAAAGCTCCGGGCAGCTGGAAATGCACCTTTTCCGAAGCCGGAACAGAGAAGACCAACCTTGCGCCGGCAGGGTACATATCTGTACGGAGAATCGAATACTCAACGGCAGCCTCGGAGGGAACGCTCATAACGCACATAAGCAGAAAAAGCAAAAGCGACACATTTATGACGCCCATCTTCATCTAGAAAAACCTCCTTGATCAAGGTGTAAAAGCTTACGATCAATGATAACAGAAATTTGAATAACCGGATTGGCTCTTTTCTAAAGTACATGCGATTCTTCCCTTTCGACGTGGAAAAGGTATAATGCATCATGAGACTGAAAAAAAGTCTCGCAACAAAGGAGGAAGAAAAAATGCTCAAATGCGGTATTATTGGCCTTCCGCTGAGCGGGAAGAGCACGGTTTTTAATGTGGTTACACGTGCCGGCGCCGAAGTTAAACCTTATGCAAGCGGGAAGACGGATCCCAACAAAGCAATGGTCAACGTCCCCGATGAACGCTTCGACTACCTGGCGCGCTTGTTCGAGCCCAAGAAAGTTACTCCGGCAACCGTGGAATTCGTCGACCTCGCAGGTCTTTCACGCAACGCAAGCAAGGGTGAAGGCGTAGGGAATGCATTCCTTTCGTTCGTCTCGGAATCCGATGCCTTGGTACACGTCGTTCGCCTTTTTGAGAATCCCGACGTCCCTCATCCGGAAAATTTCATCGATCCTGTAAGGGATTGGAATATCGTCGAGATGGAATTAATCTTCCGTGATCTTGGCGTTATTGAAAACAGGCTTTCCCGCCTTCAGGCAAAGAAAAAAAACATACCTTCCGAAACGGAAGAAAAAGCGCTGTTGGAGCGCTGTCAAGCCTGTCTCCTTGAAGAGCGTCCTCTGAGGGAGCTCGGGCTTTCGTCCGAAGAACTCCGTCTTCTCAGCGGCTTCGCCTTTGTGACGCTGAAGCCGGAACTCATCGTCGCGAATCTCGACGAAACCCAGACCGATGATTCGCTTCTTATTCTCAACTCGCTCCGCGAGCTAGCGAAAACAAAAGGCATCCGTTTGCTCAAGATCTTCGGAAAAATGGAAATGGAGCTTACGGAACTTCCTGAGGAAGAACAGAAGGAGTTTATGGGTGAGCTTGGTATTGAAGAATCGGGAAGGAATCGTCTTATCTCCGAGGCCTACGCCCTGCTTGGACTTATCTCGTTTTTTACGACGGGAAAGGACGAAGTCAGGGCTTGGACGCTCGTTAATGGGGACAACGCGGTGGACGCCGCAGGGGCGATCCATTCGGACCTTGCCCGAGGTTTTATTCGAGCCCAGGTCGTCTCCTACAAAGATTTTATTTCTCATGAGCAATCTTTAGCAAAATGCAGGGAAAAAGGAGTGCTCCGCCTGGAGGGGAAAGAATACGTCGTCACTGACGGTGATATGATAGAAATCCGCTTCAATATCTGATGTGATACAATCAGTACTCTAATTTTCCTAGAAAGGGGCGCTTTTTCAATGGCCATGCCAATGCAGGTAAGTCTCGATGAAATTCTCTCAATGCTCCTCGCCAGGGTGGATAGCCTTGCAATCAACGATGAGAATTCAAAGAGCAAGTTCAATATCGTTGCTCGCGTTTTGTATAAAAAGGGGATTCTCACAGACGCGGATATTGTGGAGTCGATCAAGGAAGAGCACCGCATGATGAAGGAACTTGGCGCCATAGCCGAAGAACCTTCCGATGATATTGTAGAAACCATCGCCGAAGGAATTCTTCAGTGGATCAAGGGCGATGTCGATTCTCTGAAGAAGGGGATGGAGGAGTACGAGCGCAAAGTGCAGGAGGCTATGGCCAAGCAGCAGGCTCAGAAGCCGAAGATCGACGTCGCCTCTCCGGCTGTTCTGCAACAGCTGAACAGAATGGGCGGAAAAGGGCAGGGCGGAGGGAAGCTCATTATTTAACAGAGCGATATGTTGCGGGCGCTTCAAGCCTGCGCCCGCAACATATCATTACGAGCTATTTCCCCTGTTTCATGATTTGTTCCAGTTCCAAAACTAGCTGTTTTATCTCGGTTTTTGTTGCTGCGGTATTCAAGGCATTTTCCGCTGAAAATGCCTTGCCCCAGTACACTTGGTTCGCATTCTTGTCCACATTGATAGCCGCTCCTTCAAGAGAAATGCCCGCAAACAAGCCCTTTGTCATCGAATAGCTGTAAATGGCGGCTTTCAGCTTATAGTCGGTTCCCACTTCCCCTCGTCTCCCCACAGGTCCGGCGGCTACCGCGAGGTCTCCTCCCAGCTTGACGTTGTTCCCCATAAAACCTTCCAGCCCCCTGTCATTGGTGATCACAAGCACAAGAGCTATGGACTGCGCTCCTATCTGCAACCCCCAGGAAGCCCCGGTAACGCTTATAAAAGATGGACCGTACCATCTTTTCTTTACCGGATCACGGCGAAGAACAAGACCCTCGCCATATTGTCCTCCAAACACAATCCCGGCTTTGACCACTGAAGGGAAAATAGCGACTCCCTTGGCCTGCGCAATAAGCTCTCCCATTGTCGACGCATCGTCCTGCTTCGACATTTCACGAAGAATTTTCACGGAATCGGCAATTCTACCTTTGGGAGTTGAAGCGAACGATATACTTTCCGTCCAATGCAGGAAAAGCAAAAGGAAGATAACACCTAAAGAAATAGATACACGCATCCGTCTCATTCTCTTTCCTCCTAAAAAAAGATCCATGACTATTATATTTTACACCACGCTATTTGACTGGAAAAAATTCATGAGATAGACTTCGATTGATAGGGACGAGATTAAAAAAGCGGATGGGGGAAATAACTATGAATACTACACAGAAAATCGAAAGACTTCTTGACGAGGCATATACTACCGATGATCCGGAGGAAATGGAACGCCTCGCTCGAAAAATTTTGAATTACGACCAAGATAACGTGGAGGCAATCATCCTTCTCGCTGATGTAACCGAGGACTCGAAGGAGAAAATCGTTCTTTTGCAGAAAGCAAGCTGTCTTTTGGAGAAGGATCTGGAAGAGTCGCCAGTTCCGGAGGGAACCCCCTTCCTGGATGACGAACTGGGTATGCTCTATGTCGCTGTTCTTCAGCGGCTCGGGTTTTCCTACTTCTCTGAAGGCGAGAATGAGAAAGCGCTTAAAATTGCGCAAGAAATCATGGAGCTCGATCCTGAACAGCAGACTTTGGGAAGAACTCTTTTCTATCGTATCCTAGTCGACATGAACGAATACGCCGCCATTCTTGAGGAGTGCCTGAAGGAAAGAGAAGCTTTTCCAGCTATGCTCCACAGCAAAGCGATTGCTGCTTACAGGCTCTCCGGAGCTACCCTGCCTGCTTATCGGGCGCTTTGGGAGGCCTTCGCGGCGGATCCGGACATTCCCTTCCACATTCTCGGCTACTATGACGAACCCGAAGAAGAGGCCGAAGAGGATGAGTTGGAAAGCTACAGTCTCGCAATGCTCTTTGAAGATGCATGGCTGACTGAAGGAGACGCTCCGTTGGCAAATTGGATTGCTGGAGGAACAATTCTGCTTGGTCTTGCCGCATCGCTCTTCCCGGTAGAAAATACCGAAAAGATGATGGTGCTTGCGGACGCTCTTGGTCTTGCAGACGCTGCCGAGGAGATAATGATAAAGCTTGAAAGCAGACAAGACTGGAATGTACTTTCAAGACAGGAAAAAGTGAAGGAGTCATTAAAACTTCTTTCAGAAGGGAAGTACCTTCCATTGAAATCTTGATGTCTTGGTTTTTAGGAGAACCGAGGATCATTCCGGAAATAAGTGTTTAGCTTTTCTGCAGAGAGTTGATAAGGTGTATGAGATAAAGCAAAAACTTGCTTTTTTTAGAGAAAAAATTCTTTTTCTGTGGTAATATTTACATCGGGCGCTGTTTGCAGGCAAAATGGTTTCTTTCCTCGAAGTTGTTCTTTTTGTGTAGAATAGACAAAGTATAGTTTTTTGTTATTCTGCATGTTATAAAATTCACTATGCTTAGGGGGTCGGGCAATGGTTGTGGAAACAAAGCAGGACGTGCGTTCCATGGTAGAGGCAATTACCGCTCCGTGGAAAGGGAAGCACGGAGGCGTTATACCGGTACTCCAGGAGACACAGAAACAAGTAGGATTCTTGTCCCGGGAGGCTATGGAGGTTGTGTCCGAGGAACTGGGCGTTCCTTTGGCGGAACTTTACGGCGTGGCGACTTTTTATGCCCAGTTCCATCTGAAACCCAGGGGACGCCATATTATCCGAGTGTGCCGCGGAACAGCGTGTCATGTTCGCGGCAGCGCAAAGATCATGGATAAAATCATGTCCATGCTCAAGGTAAAGGAAAACGGGACCACAGAAGATTTGCGTTTTACGCTTGAACCAGTCGCATGTCTCGGGTGCTGCGGCCTTGCTCCTGTAGTGATGATCGACGAGGATACTCACGGCAGACTCACCGACGACGAAGCGGCCTTGCAAGAATTCCTTGATCAGTACGTCTGATCATGCTTGAGGATCTCTCCCACCATATTCTCGATATCGCTGAGAATGGCGTGAATGCCGGAGCTGACTCGATCGGTGTTACATTTGACGACGACGGTGAGTTCATTCGTTTGACCGTTCGCGATAACGGCAGGGGAATGAGCGAAGCGACAGCCCACGCTGTAGTGGATCCTTTCTACACAACGCGGACGGAGCGCCGGGTGGGTCTTGGACTTCCTTTCCTTAAACAACTTACTGAGTTATGCGGTGGTGAATTCCTTCTTTCTTCAGCGCTAGGAAAAGGGACAACTGTTTCGGCGTCATTCAGCAAAAAAAGCGTAGATACTCCTCCTCCCGGAGATATTCCCTCGACTCTACTTACTCTTCTTGTCGGTCACGGGCATATCTCCTGGAAATATGTTCACAGAGTCGGCAAGAGGGAGTTCCTTCTGGACAGCGATGAACTGAAGGATGCACTCGGGGGCGGGAACCCTTTCACAGATCCCGCGCTTGCTGTTGGAGTAAAGGAGTATATCGCGGAAAATATCGGCGAGCTTTATATGTGAAAAAAATGGGAAATAATGCGGACAGGAGGAAAATAAAATGACCGAGGAAAAGAAGAAAATCCGGAGTCTCGACGATCTGCGAAAGATCAAAGAGAAAACAGGCGATTTAACATCCGCGCGTTCCGAGGTGGACAAAGTCAAGGTCATCATCGGTATGGGGACGTGCGGTATCGCCGCCGGCGCCCGCGAAATAATGAACGCGGTGCTTAAAGAGCTTGAAGTTCGCAATCTGCACAATGTCGCCGTAGAGACGACAGGGTGCATAGGCATGTGCCAGAACGAGCCGCTTCTGGACGTGATACGCCCGGGCGAACCGAGGATAACCTACTGCGCAGTTACCCCTTCCGACGTTTCCAGGATCGTCTCCGAGCACATTGTAAACGGTCGTATAGTGCAGGATAAACTGTACGGCAGAGCGGACTAGGGAGGGATAAGGATATGGCATTGTACCGCGCACACGTACTCATCTGTCACGGGACAGGATGCGCTTCCGGCGGCGCCCCTAAGGTACTTGACGCTTTTAAGGAAGAGCTTGCGAAAAAAGGTCTCGAAAAGGAAATACTTGTCATTGCCACTGGCTGTCACGGCATGTGCGAATTCGGGCCCATTGTTGTTGTCTATCCGGAAGGGACGTTTTATTCGCAGGTTAAGCCTTCAGACGTTGCAGAAATCGTCGAAGAGCATCTGTATAAGGGCCGCATCGTCACACGTCTTCTTTATAAAGAACCGATAACGGCGCAAAAAGTCTGTCATTACAAAGAAATTCCCTTTTACGGCAAGCAGCATAGAATCGTGCTGAGCAACTGCGGCTACATCAACCCGGACAATATCGACGAGTATATCTCCAGGGACGGATACCAGGCTCTTGGGAAATGTCTCACTGAGATGAACCCTGCGGCAGTTATAGATGAAATTAAGAAGTCAGGTCTTCGAGGACGCGGAGGCGGCGGTTTCCCGACAGGAATGAAATGGGGCTTCTGCGCTGCATCCCCGGGGGATAAGAAGTACGTCATCTGCAATGCCGACGAGGGAGACCCCGGCGCATTCATGGACCGCTCCATCCTCGAGGGCGACCCCCATGCTGTCATCGAAGGAATGATGATCGGCGGCTACGCCATGGGCGCCGATGAAGGATACATCTATTGCCGCGCTGAATATCCCTTGGCAATTAAACGCCTGCAGACCGCTATACAGAATGCCACCGAATATGGCCTGCTGGGCGAAGACATCTTAGGGACGGGCTTCAACTTCACCCTCCACATCAAGGAAGGCGCCGGAGCCTTTGTCTGCGGTGAAGAAACCGCGCTTATGGCCTCCATAGAAGGACAAAGAGGCATGCCTCGCGCCCGGCCGCCGTTCCCTGCCGTCAAAGGACTCTGGGGAAAACCGACTAATATCAACAACGTCGAAACGTGGGCGAACGTTCCGAGGATCATCGTTCAGGGAGCCGAGTGCTTTGCTGCTTTGGGAACCGAGAAGTCAAAGGGGACCAAGGTCTTTGCACTCACCGGGAAGGTGAAAAATACGGGACTTGTTGAAGTTCCCATGGGAATCACAATCCGCGAGATCGTTTTCGAAATCGGCGGTGGCATTATCGGCGACAAGAAGTTCAAGGCCGTGCAGATCGGCGGTCCTTCGGGCGGCTGTCTCGTCGACGAACATTTAGACCTTCCCGTTGACTATGAATCGCTAACCGCAGCAGGCGCAATCATGGGTTCGGGCGGACTTGTCGTGCTCGACGAAGGCAACTGCATGGTGGACACGGCGAAGTTCTTCCTTGAATTCACGCAGCGCGAATCATGCGGAAAGTGCGTTCCGTGCCGCGAGGGAACAAAGAAGATGCTCGACATCCTGACCCGCATAACCGAAGGGAAGGGCGAAGCGGAAGATATCGACAGGCTTCTTTACCTTGGCAACCAGATCAAGGACGCTTCGCTTTGCGCTCTCGGTGGAACTGCTCCTAACCCCGTGCTCACAACGCTCAAGTATTTCCGCCATGAGTACGAAGCGCATATTTTTGATAAAAAATGTCCTGCTGGGGTCTGCCAAAGCTTGTTGAGTTACTCCATCGACGCGGAGAAATGCATAGGCTGTACAAAGTGCGCCCGGAATTGTCCCGTGAGCTGTATTTCGGGCAAAGTGAAAGAACCCCATGTCATAGACCAGGACAAGTGCATCAAGTGCGGCGCCTGTATGGATAATTGCCCCGTGGGCGCCGTAGTCAAAGGATAGGAGATAATTCGATAATGGCACGCATAAAAGCGATCATCAACGGAAAGTCAATTACCGCCGAGGCTGGCATGACGATTTTGCAAGCTGCCCGGGCTAACGGTATCCACATTCCGACTCTTTGTGATCACCCTGCGCTAAGTCCCTTCGGCGCCTGCCGCATTTGTCTCGTGGAAGTCGAGAAAAACCCTAAACTGCTTACCTCGTGCACCACGCCCATCACCGAGGGAATGATTGTGCACACAAACACGCCACGAGTCATCGAGGCGCGAAAAGCTGTGCTTGAACTCATCCTCGTCCGCCACCCGCTGGAGTGTTTCTCTTGCTCCAGCAACGGCAAGTGCGAGCTTCAGGATGTGGCGTATGAACTTGGCGTAAAAGACTCTCGTTTTGCGGACGTCGGCGATACAAATTCTTCTCACAAGCTGGAGGATGCCAATCCTTTTTACGTTCGCGATTTGAACAAATGTATCCTCTGCGGACGCTGTGTCCGTGTCTGCGAAGAGCACGCCCTCTACCACGCCATCGATTTCCAGGGGCGCGGTATCAATACATCCATCCAGCCTCCTGTGGGTTCGCCCATAGAAGAGTCCGACTGCGTCTTCTGCGGGCAGTGTGTTCAAGTCTGCCCTGTAGGAGCCCTCTTCGAAAAGACAGCGGTAGGCCAGGGGCGTCCGTGGGATCTCGAGAAGGTTAAGACAGTCTGTTCTTACTGCGGAGTAGGCTGCGAGCTGGAAATTAATGTAAACAAAAAGACTGGAAAAATTGCTAATATCACCACGAATTATTCCAGCCCGACAGCCTTGAACGAGGGAAGATCGTGCGTCAAGGGGCGTTTTGCGTGGCAGTTTGTCCATAGCGAAGATCGTTTAACCACGCCGCTTATACGCGAGGGAGATACTTTCCGGAAAGCTTCCTGGGACGAAGCGCTCTCTCTTGTAGCTGAAAAGCTCGGGGAAGTAAAAACGAAACACGGATCGGATGCGCTTGGATTCTTCTCCTCGGCCCGTTGCACCAACGAAGAGAACTATCTTATGCAGCGCCTTGCAAGGGAGGTCATGGGCACCAATAACGTGGACCATTGTGCCCATCTGTGACACAGCGCCACCGTGACGGGTCTCGGCGAGACCTTGGGCAGCGGCGCTATGACAAACGACTTCGAGTCTATCAAATCCGCCGATACAATCCTAATTATCGGTTCGAACACGACTGAAAACCATCCTGTCATCGGCTCTTTCATCAAGGAACGCAAAAGAAAGGGGAATTGCACTCTGATCGTGTGCGATCCCCGGAAGATAGAGATGGCAAAGTACGCAGACATCTATATACGCCAGAAGAGCGGCTCCGATGTTGTGCTCCTGAATGGTTTGATGCACGTTATACTTCGCGAGAATCTCTACGCTTCCGAATTTATTGAAAAGAACGTAAATAACTTTGAGAAGCTGAAGGAAACCATGTCCAAGTACACCCCGCAGTACGTTTCAGAAATTACCGGCGTATCCCCCGAGTTGATTGAGGATGCCGCACGTGCGTTCGCGAAAGGGCCGAACTCCGCTATCTTCTATACGATGGGTATCACGCAGCATCTCAACGGTACGGATAACGTCCGAACCGTCGCGAACCTTGCGCTTCTATGCGGGATGCTGGGGCGCCCCGGAACAGGAGTCAATCCGCTTCGTGGACAGAACAATGTGCAGGGAGCCTGCGATACCGGGTGCCTTCCGGATGTTATCCCCGGATACCAGAAAGTCATCCTTCCTGCGACGCAGCAGAAGGTCAAGGAACTCTGGGGAGCTGATCTCCCTGCGACTCCCGGTCTTTCCGTTGTTGAGATGATGCATGCTGCCGGCGAGGGGAAAATCAAAGGCATGTACATCATGGGCGAGAATTCAATGGTGACCGAACCAGACTCCGACCACGTCAGGCATGCCCTGAAAAAGCTCGATTTTCTGGTAGTCCAGGACATCTTCCTGACGGAGACGGCAGAGTTCGCACACGTTGTTCTTCCGGCCGCAAGTTGGGGCGAGAAAGATGGAACGTTTACCAACACTTCACGGGCAGTACAGAGAGTTCGCAAAGCCGTCGACTCTCCCGGCGAAGCTCGTCCCGACTGGGAGATTCTGCTTGCGGTAGGTAAGCGGCTCGGCGCCCCATGGAACGATATGAATTCACCCGAGACAATCTTCAACGCCATCGGTCGTATAGCTCCTGCATACGCTGGAATAACCTACGCCCGTCTCGAAGGCGGCGCTCTTCCATGGCCATGCCCTACGTGCGAACATCCCGGGACACCGATTCTGTACACAACGGGTTTCCCCAGAGGCAAGGCCGACTTCTCGCCATGTGATTGGGTAAAGCCTGATGAATGGCCGACAGAAGAGTATCCGTTTATTGCGACCACCGGCAGGATCCTCTATCACTACCACTCCGGGAGTATGACCCGCCGAAGTTCCCCCGGCGAGTTTATCAAGGAGATGTACATCGAGGTAAATCCGACCGACGCCACCGCGCTGAACGTCAAGGATGGAGAACAGATCAAGGTGACTTCCCGCAGAGGAGAAGTCAGCGGCGCCGTGAAGATTACCGACCGTGTACCGGCAGGTACGGTTTTCCTACCGTTCCATTTCAGCGAAACATCAGCGAATATTCTTACATCAGCAAAGATCGATCCGTACTCCAAGACGCCCGGATTCAAGGTCAACGCAGTAAAACTTGCAAAAACAGAGTAAATAAAGAGAACTGCGATCGGACCGCAAACGTTGGTCTGATCGCAGTTCTGAATACATCTCAAAAAGAAAAAAATTACAGGAGGAAGATAATAATGAAAACCCCTGCAGAACTGGCAAAACTGGCATGTACTGTTTCAAAGGTAAAGGGAAATCTCTCTGTGCGCCAGATGGTCCTTATGGGCATACTCGCCGGAGCGTATATCGCCTTTGCCGGATGGCTCATGACTGTTGTGTCTCACGACATGGCAAAGTATTTCGGAAGCGGGGTAACACGGCTTGCCTCGGGCGCCGTCTTCAGCGTGGGACTCATGATGGTAGTTATCAGCGGTTCCGAGCTCTTCACAGGGAACTGCATGATGCCTCTTGGTTATCTTGCTGGCTGCACGCCTCTGCCGAAGATTCTTCGAAACTGGGGTTGGGTATACGTTTCAAACCTAATTGGCAGCATCCTTATCGCTGCGCTTATATATTACTCCGGTCTGGCTGACAATGCGGTAGGGGGTCGGGCGCTCCAGGTAGCTTCCGGGAAAATGGGACTTCCTTTCGGACAAGCATTTTTCCGCGGTGTCCTTTGCAACTGGATTGTTGTGCTCGCTGTCTGGATGGCGATGGCGGCAACCGATATCGTAGGAAAAGTTTGGGCAATCTTCTTCCCGATCATGACCTTCGTCGCGGCTGGTTTTGAACACTCCATCGCAAATATGTATTTTATGTCTCTTGGCATCTTCCTTAGAGGAACCCCCGCTGCCGTTACGGCATCAGGGCTTTCCGAACAGGCGCTTACGAACATTAGCGTAGGCGGTTTCATGAGCAACATCATTCCCGTTACGTTGGGGAATATGGTCGGCGGGATTCTTTTTGTCGCTGTTTTCTACTATTTCATCTTCAAAGACGGTCTGACGGATATCGAGTAATCATTTTTCTATTATATTTCCAGGGAATCGCCTACAACTGGGCGATTCCCTTTTTTGTGCTATAATATAAAATAAGAAAAAAGAGTCCCTGCGGTGCCCGTGATCATGATTTTTGTCTTGAGCCAACACTCGCGCCTTGCGGGGCCGCCAGTTTGGACCGGTAGAGGAATTGCTTTGTGCGATGACGAAACTAAGGTTCAGCAGGCCCCAATACTATAGGAACGGGTCAAGACGTTCATGACACGACATTGCGGGGAAGTTCAGAAACAGGGGACGGGGAAGCCCGCGCCCCTGTCTTTTTTATGAGGAGGGGTCTCTCTTGTTTCATCGACACCGTTCACACCATTGGAATCCAGCCTCCTGCCGCGCATTTGTGCTTGACTGGGATGGCGTGCTTGCTGAAACGAAATTGAACTTTTCACCTATTCGAGAGAAATTTTTCCAGGGTCGTTTCGTCCCTCTTTTTGAAGCTATCGCCACGTTGCCTCAGTCGCTCGCTGAAGAATTGAGTAAAGATATCTACGACGTAGAAATGAGTGGAGCTGCGGAAGCGAAACCTGTTCCAGGGGCATTGGAACTAGTGAATTGGTTAGAGAACAACAAAGTGCCTTGGTGTGTTGTTTCTCGGAACTGTACCGACTCCATTCTTCTCGCCGCCCAACGTGCGCAACTTCCTCTCCCCCCGTTTCTTTTCAGCAGAGACACTCCGCCTGTAAAACCTGCCCCCGAAGCATTGTGGCGCGCAGCGGAAGCGCTTGATGTCCCGGTCGCTGAGTGTGTCATGATAGGGGATTTTCTCTATGATCTTGTATGCGCGAGACGCGCGGGGATGAGAGCTCTGCTTGTCCAACGTCCACAAGCAGAGTGGAAACACTGGGCAGACGCTTCTTTCGACAAATTGACGGAATTTGTAGAATATCTCCGAGCACCGACTCCTCTAGTTCCATGGGAGTATCATCATATTGCATCTCAAGAAGACGGGGAGAATAAGCTTGACGCAATAAGTAAATATGTACTTTCCATATCCAGTTCCCGTACGGATCTTTTGTCTCTCTGTCTGCAACATGCTTCAATGGGAGTGCTCAACTTTTTCATCGAGGGAGAAACCACGCTTACCTCAGAACAGTGGTTTGATCTCGCTGGCCTCTCTCCTGTTTGGTTGGATCAGCCAGTGAAGGAGGTTCTGGGCCATTTGCTCCATACCCGGTATCCTCTAGCGCGTTTGATCGATGATACCGACGGTTTTCTTCTTCTGCCGAAAATGGTGAGAGCGCAATGATCTCATCCAGACGGTGGGAAGCGCCTCTGGCTGAAAGGATGCGCCCGCGGATACTCGACGAGTTCGCGGGGCAGGGGCACTTGCTTGGCAAGACAGCTCCGCTGCGAAAGAACCTGGAGACCTCTGTTGTTCCAAGTTGTATCCTCTACGGACCGCCGGGTGTAGGGAAGACCACTCTTGTTCGCCTCATGGCGTCGATAACGGAACGTGAGATACTCGAAATCAATGCAGTTTCCGCAAAGGTTTCGGAACTTCGCGACCTTGTAAAGGAAGCGGAAAATCTCAAGAAACTCCAGTCAGGAAGAAGCGCCATTGCTTTCGTGGACGAAATCTATCATTTTAACCGCAGTCAGCAGAACGCTCTTTTGCCCTCCGTCGAGAGGGGAGATATCATTCTTGTTGGTACAACAACCGAGAACCCATGGTTCGAAATAAACAAGACGCTTCTATCCAGGATGGTTGTCTTCCAATTAAATCTTCTTTCCGAAACAGATCTTTCAGAGCTGTTGTGCCGGGCTCTTGCCGATGAAGAGAGGGGATTGGGGCAGTTAGGCGTTCAGGCGGATGATGACGCTCTACGCACACTCGCGTCGATGGCCGGAGGTGATGCGCGTCAGGCGCTTACAC
Organism: Aminobacteriaceae bacterium; assembly: GCA_963668335.2. Taxonomy (GTDB): domain Bacteria; phylum Synergistota; class Synergistia; order Synergistales; family Aminobacteriaceae; genus JAAYLU01. The sequence goes on from CAXXRY010000037.1 coordinate 72,893, forward strand.
GCCTTGAGTTTATATGTTCCGCAGTGGCGGCGCGAGGGGGATCGACGCTCACCAGGGAGTTTATTCTGGAAACACTGCCACTGGCGGCAGTCCGTTACGACAAATCATCCGATGATCATTACGCAATCATTTCAGCGCTTATTAAAAGTATTCGCGGTTCAGATCCCGACGCGGCCATATACTGGCTGGCGCGGCTTCTCGCAGGTGGTGAAGACGTTCGGTTTATCTGCCGCCGCCTTCTCATCTCGGCCGCCGAGGATATCGGCCTTGCAGATCCTCAAGCACTTGTTGTCGCCTCCGCCGCAACGCAAGCTGTGGAAATGACCGGAATGCCGGAAGCGCGTATCATCCTTTCCGAAGCGGTTCTTTACCTGGCTGCCGCTCCCAAGAGTAACAGCGCCTATCTTGCGGTGAGTGCAGCGACGAAGGCTGTCGAAAAAGGGGAACTTCAATCGGTTCCATTCCATCTTCGTCCAGACGGATCAGGATACATCTATCCCCACGATGATCCCCGCCATTGGGTGCCGCAGCAGTACATGACGGAGAAAAAACGCTTTTATTTCCCTGGAGATCTTGGAAGCGAAAGAAGTATTGGAGAGCGGCTTAGAAAGTTTTGGAGGCGTTTCAGCACCCATTCGGAGTAATTCTCTTCATTCCAATTGTTGCGGGAGCATTCGGTATACCGCCATTCCTACCAACTCGCGAACCGCAGAAGAAAAGTACTGAAAAGAAGCGGGGGAAGGAAGGAAGTCCATTGCGCTTGTCTTTCCAAGCTCCGAAAGACGCCCGGAGGGATAGGGGTGGATGCGGCATCCGTTGAAAAAATGCTCCGCAAAGAAGATCGATCGCTTCATATGATATGCGGACGTAACTAAAACGATATCTTTTGCTTCTAATTCCTTAAGGTAAGGCGCCGAAAACTTCATATTTTCCCACGTTGTCCTGGAAGTGCCTTCTACCAATAGGAGACCGCTGAACTTCATATCGGCTGCAGTGCGTACAACCATTTCGTAAATTTGCCCTTCAGTAGCTCTGCCGGGAAATCCTCCAGAGAAGAGCAGCGGACACCTCAATGCACCTGCAGCTCGTACTCCGGCAAAAAAACGTTGCAATGTTTCCGCGCTCATCTGAAACTCTTCTCCGGTTGTCCATACTCCTCCGGAGAGCACCAAGACCACGTTGTTCCCCCGAGGGAGAGGGAGTTCGAATGAAAAAGGATCCTCAAGCGGTGAAAGAAGTTTCGTTACACTCCAGGGAATAGAGAAGAGGTACAGGGAAAAAGCCAGAATGAATAAAAAAAGAGAGGAGCCAGAGCGCCTTGAACCGTCAGTCTGCTTCTTGCACAGAAAATAGAAAGCGCCGCATAAAGACGCTGAAATAAAGAAACCGGGAGGAGTAACAAAGGCCCCCAGAGCTTTATACATGAAGTAGAACCACGTCATGTTCAATTCTCTAAAGTTTCGCTGTCTTTTGACACGCGATTTTTCAGGAAACTTAGAAGACCTTTTTTGCTTACTACAATATGTTTTCGGGTTTCCTCTTTTGCTTTTTCCAGATTTCCTTCCAGGATGGCATCAATGATTGCAAGGTGTCCCCATGTAAAATTCGTGATTGGTGAGTTCTCGACAGAAAAGGGTCTGCAGAGGTGAATAAGGTCGGAAATGTTGTGCAGCATCATTGCAAGAAATCTATTTGTTACCGCCTGATAGATCATTGCGTGAAACGCCTTATCCTCGTTAACATATTTCTCTGCGCTCGTCTGGTTCGTCATAGCGGAGAATATCTCGCGGAAACGATGTAATTCTTTATTGAGTTCACTGGAAGGTGCGACGGAACAGAGATTCGCGACAGCAAGAGTCTCAAGTTCAGTCCGGAGCTCATAAAGATCAGTAGCATCTTTTAATGTGGGCATCGTGACGAAAGCTCCCCGACGGGGAGTCAGAGTGACAAGTCCCGTCTGTGCAAGCTGACGAATTGCTTCCCTGACCGGAGTTCTCGAAACAGCCATTCGCTCGGCAAGCTCAATTTCCGATAGTTTCGATCCTGGTTTGATCGTGCCGCCAACGATCGCCTCCTTCAACTTTTCGTAGACAATCTGTCGAAGTCCTTGATTCATCGCCGGCGATAATGAGTTGCTTTCCACAGATAACGACCTCCCATGCAGAACAATGTACCCATTATACTGCATGGGAAGTGCTTTCAAAACCCCATTTCATGTGTTAGGTTCAGAGGCAGGAAATATTTTCTTCTCTGCGCTCGCGTTCCAGATGGTCGTACCAGAGAGAAAGCGCATAGATGACGTCGGATAACCTGTTGACGTACTGATACGCATCTTCAGCCAGCTCACCCGCGCGAAAGAGCTTCACCGCAATACGTTCGGCTCTCCTGGCGACGGTTCGGGCAACATGAAGGGCCGCTCCAGGAGTTGAGTCGCCCGGTCGGACAAAACGGAAAGTTTTTCCAGTTACTTCCCCAACGACATTCGTAATCTCCTCAAGTTTGGCGATTTCAGGGCAGGTTAGCCCCGGATACAGGGCAATATACCCCATCAGAAGACTCATCTCATTTTCAAGAAGGCAAAGGTATTCACGTATTTCCGGATATTCGCACAAGGAACGCGCCATCCCTATATGCGCCTGGCATTCATCCAAAGTCCCGTAGGTTTCTACCCGAGCATGGTCTTTGGGCACTCTCTCGCCGTTACCAATGCTGGTCTCTCCTTTATCGCCGCCCTTTGTTGTGATCCAGATATCGCTCATCTCATTCGTCCAGTCTTTCTCAATGCTCTCCGCATCCGGCACATGAAGCGCAACTCCCTTTTCCACAGCTGCCCATTGTGGAAAAGACCACGCGTATCAGAGCGTCGCTGAGTATGCCGGGCGGAATCGTTGCGAACGAGCTTCCCTCTGTTTTGAGCGTTCTCATTGCAAAGGGGGTTCCGTCTGGAAGAGAGCAGTTTTCACAGCATTCGAATGTAACACTCGCGTTCAAAACTTCCTCGATTGAGCGTTCCACTTCAAGCCCCAATTCCGGTGCGAAGAAGGAAATATAGTTCAGTTTGCCGCAATTTGCTTCGGTGATCTTATGTATCTCCAAGCTCTGAAGAATCAGCTGGATATCCAGATTGACGAGTTTAGGGGCAAGGCTCTCCATCATCGATTGAAGATAGCCCGAGGTTTCTTCGCAGGGAACACAACGAATACCAGCATCCTCAGCGGGTATGAAATGGCGTATAATTAATCTGTTCATTTTCAATCTACCTCCCTAATATGATCCATGACTTATATTATATACTCGGAGAGTGTTTCAAGAGAGAAGAAATACGCAGAAATTCTCTCAGAAAACCTCATTACGCAGGATGAAGAAGAGAACATGAAGAGGTGCACAGTGACGTACGAAGAATTTTGCCAGGTAGCTGAAAAGATGATTGAAAGCCTTCCTCCGAAGCTTTTCGAGAAGCTCAACGGAGGCGTAAATATCGTCAGACAGAGGAAAGAAGACGGAAACTATGTCCTTATGGGCGAGTACGTTGAAGATACGATTATGGGGAATGCCGTCTATCTTTTCTATGGAACGTTTGCAGAAGAGCTGAAAGGTGCAAAACGAAGCGAATGGATCGAGGAGATTGAAGAAACTCTTCTCCATGAGTTGCGCCATCATGTGGAATCTCTGGCCGGAGTAGACTACCTCTCTTTCGAGGAGATGCAGGATCTGTAAATTGAAAAAGAGTAAATTTATGGTTGACGCAGGGGAAAAACTCTGAACTCCGTTGACATGTACGTTTTTTTCGATTAAGATACCGCAGTACACGCCGGGGTGGCGGAATGGTAGACGCAGCGGACTCAAAATCCGCCGTGGGCGACCACGTGGGGGTTCGAGTCCCCCCCCCGGCACCATACTTTCTTGTCTTCCTTCCTCATCAAAGAGAATGTGTTTCCCCCTTAACTTCAGGATACACTGAAATAAAGTCCCTTTACGTGGTGAACCCAATTGTTTGCTGATCGATTTTCTCTACTAACAACCGCTTTGAGGGATAAGGGAAATAGAAAGAACGTTATTCTTCCGAAGAGCATCCAGCTTTTAGGAAGAAATGCTGAGGAAATTTACTTCTTTCACGCTCCAGGAGTACACCCCACAATTAAAAATATTGGCAAAGGAAGCTCTTCACAATATATCTAGCCCCCAAAAAGGGGGCGCGCTTTTACATATATGAGTCTTAGTACCCATTCATACGACACCGTAAGCCAGGAATTGGGCTTGCGAAATTCTTGTTTTCTGCATATAATTTTTATTGATGGGCGAATGCTTCGTTATCGGAAATTTTCGAATTCTACACTTTGCTTTTTATGCGCTTCGATATTGTGGAATACATTTTCTCAAAAAGCACTTTGAGATCAGAGAGAGATCATTGCAAAACATGGAAACGTTTCCTTACTCCGAAAGGGAGTGTCTGTTTTTTGACCTCATTCAACTCTCGTTTTTCAAGAGCGCACCGTATTAGGAAAGCCCTTTGCATTTTTTTCATTATTTTCTTTTTTTATATTCTTTTCCCTTCTTCTCTCCTCCCGTCTCAGGGCTTTTATATGGTGGGTATATCTTCGTTTTCTTCCGCTTCCGCTTCTGCTCGTGTCGTTCGATACGGCATGGTGGTACTTTCTCCGTTTTTTTTTAAGGATGAGCACGGGAACTACAAGGGATATATGCCCGATCTTTTACGATTCCTTGCTGAGAATGAGGGCTGGAGGCTTTCCTTTATTGATGCGGGGGGTGAAGAGCTTGTAAAAATGCTTCAAGAAGGAGAGATCGATCTTCTGAGTATGGCTCCTACGCCCCGTTTGGAAGGGCTTTTCGACTTTGCTAAAAGTCATCATTACTCTACGTGGTACACCTTTTTTACACGTTCGGATTCGGAAATACTTACATTTCAGGATCTAGAAGGAAAAACGATTTCAATGCAAAGCGGCTTTTATGCGCTTTCTGAACTCCGCCGAATTCTGGATGGTATAGGAATACGCTATACAATAGCGGAGACACCGACCGTCGAGGAAGCTCTGGAAATGCTGAGCTCCGGCGCCGTTGACGTATGCGCTGCGGAACAGCTTGCCAGCTTGGCCAAGATTCGACGTTTTGATTTCCGAAGAAGCCCGGTTATTTTTGCTCCCTCCAAGATCTTTTTTGCTACAACAAAAGGAAAAAACGCGGAGCTTTTAGTTCGGCTCGACGAAAAACTGGAAGGGCTCTATAAATCTTCCGTTTCTCTTCTAGAGGTTCTTCTGCGTCGATGGTACTACGACGACGAGTTTACCTTCTTTCCTCAGTGGGCAGTATGGGGCTTCTTTGTTGCAGCTATTCTGTTGACAATGCTTTCTGTTGGCTTCTTTGTTATTTTTCGAAAGGGCAGACAACTGCGACTGCAGAGAGCACAGCTTCAAGAAAGGCTTGATTCGGAGCGTTTTCTCAGCGATGCCGCACGCATGCTTCTTACGGAAGGCGGGCATGAAGATGTTCTGCGCAACGCATGCCGGAAAATCCGGGAAGTGATCGATGCCCGGAGAATTCTTCTCCTCCGAAGCACGTTCTCTTCTACACGACGGCGGTTGATCGAAGTCAGCTTTGAATATGCTTCTCCAGGACTGACTCTAATTTCGGAACACTCTGAGGTACGGAGTGTTCCGATAAGCGATATTCCAAGAAATTGGCTCATTGAACTGACACGAAAGCAGATAGTAAAAGAACGGCTTGATGAAACTCCGCTAAAAAAGTTCTTCCCATTTTCCGAGACGGCTTTTTTCTCATTCTACCCGCTTTTTGAAGGAGGACGTTTCTGGGGAGTGTTGGCTGTGAATATAGACCTAAATACAGATTCTTCCGAGGCGAAGGATATCCTTCTCTCGACCTTCTCGGAGATGATTTCGGCTCATCTTCTGCGTAAACGACAGGAGCGGCGGCTTCTTCGTATCGCGACAACAGACGCGCTCACCGGACTGGCGAACCGACGGTACTTTTTCGAAACGCTGGATCGCGAAATTGCTCGGAGTTTACGCCGCGGTCATCCTTTGTCATTGATTCTCTGCGACATCGATATTTTTAAAAATGTGAACGACACCTATGGTCACGACATAGGCGACGACGTGCTTCGTCAGTTTGCCAGGGTTTTGCGTAAAGGAGTGCGCGCAGAGGATTTTCCCGTACGCTACGGCGGCGAAGAGTTTGGCGTTCTCTTACCGGAGACCGAAATGAAAGACGCTCTTCAAACTGCTGAACGTTTGCGCCTTTACGTGGAGAAAACACGTTTCGACATTGGCAAAGGGGTGGATAGAACAGTCTCGCTCAACCTCACTGCAAGCTTCGGTGTTCAGCAGTTCTTGGGCGCCAATGACAGTGCTTCAGCTATTTTCTCAAGAGCGGATTGCGCTCTTTACGAGGCAAAAACAGGGGGAAGAAACCGGGTTGTTCCTGCAATATCGGAGCACATATGAATGGAACTTTTGCTTTGTGCGCTACGGGAAACGATCTTTCAAGCCATCTGGTCCTAACGTAAGAAAGAAACTCGTTTGCCGCACAATGAAGGATTGACTACGGTAAAAGGAAAACTCAACTGCGCATCATGTACTTAAAAAATGTTTTTTATTCATTCGTTTCATATGCTGGGGCGACTGGATTTATCTTGACAACGCTCGAAAATCCTGTATCATTATTCGGGTCGTGCGGAGGGGTGGCCGAGTGGTCGAAGGCGATTGACTCGAAATCAATTGGGCGGCTTGCTGTCCCGTGGGTTCAAATCCCACCCTCTCCGCCAAAACAAAAGGTTTTTCCAGTCTGGCAAACTCGAAAAACTGTGGTATAATACCTGCCGTTACGCGGAGAAGTGGCCGAGTGGTCGAAGGCGGGCGCTTGGAGAGCGTCTGAACCGAGAGGTTCCGTGGGTTCAAATCCCTCCTTCTCCGCCATTTTTTATTTCTTGCCCCCCCAAAAAAATCTTTCCGTTTCGCTTTCCAATAATGCTTATCTTGTCTGTTTGCCGGCTCTGATGTATCCTCTTATTAGAGATGTTTCTCAGAGATCGGAGATGTGTCAATTGCAGACAAAAAATTCTTTCTCCTCCGAGAGTGTTTTCTTTTCGCGAATTGGAGCAGATGTATGCGTGGCATGATTGGCTCCTCCGAATCGCTGCCGGAAGAACAGCGTGAAACATATACAGCCCTTGTCCACTTCAACAAAACAAGGGATCTTTCGGTTGTGCCCTCTCCTCAGCGGTTGGCGTCTCTCCACAGATTTCTTGTGCGGCGTTTCATTGATGATACTACTTTATCTTTGACTCAGGAACAACATGAGCTTGTCGATTCCGGAGCTTGCTTTTCTTCTTCGTCTCTCACTCTGGTGCAACGAAGTGCAGTGTTTACTGCCAGAACTCTTACTGAATGGATTGAAGATGCGCGCACTGTCTTTGAAGAAGGAAAGGAAGCATATGTCAATTCGCAAGTAACGAACGCTATCATTTTGTCCGAGGCTCGTTTGAACACGGTTGGCAGCAGAATCCGAACAATGCTGCCGCTTCTGTTCACAACCCTTGGCAGCGTTACTTCCGATGGCGGCCTTTTTATCATGCCGAAGAATCGCGCTGAAATGCTCGCAGGGTATTTTCTAGAATCTCTTGACCAAACTGCCCGGGCGGTAATGCGTTTTCGGGAGCAAGAACCGCCTGCGGAGGAGACTTCCGAGGATGAGGAAATCAGAATAAAGAGCAAAGAACGAAAACTGGAAAGCTTTCCAAAGTTGATGGAGGGAATTCGACGGCTGAAAGCTATAGCCAAAGATGAAGACGGCAGTGATCTTGTGGTGGACAGATTGCTTTCGAGCATCGATACGTTATTCTTTGAATCACTAACTGTGTATACCTATAAAAAAAGCGCTTCGGAAATTTCGAGGCGTAAGAGAAAGTTACGGCAACAAGTGAACGATACCCCCTTCTCACCTGAACAAGCTCTTCTCGAAATCATTAAGCAGGATCTGGAGAGAACCTATGCCGTTCAGGAGAGAGCGTGCAAGGCATTCTCCGGAGAGAACGACCAGGAAAAAGGAGGCTACTCGCCTTTTCTCTTCCAAGATTCCGCCGGGTATCTCGATATACTGGATGATGAAGAAATTCAAATATTAAGAAAGAAAAAAAACGGAGGTCTGAGCTTCGAAAGAGCTTTCCTCGAAATTCTTGCTGCTGATAAGGGGCTTTTTGCTCTCCCGAGGATTCGTTCACGGGGGCTTCCCGGCATTCTTCTTCTTCCCGGAAATGCTGTCGGCGCATATGATAAGAACACTGACCTTCTCCTCCTTCCTTTCTCCGCGTTGAGAGAACGGACATTTGAGCACCTTTTGAATGCGTTTGCCTCTTTCCGGTGGGCTTGGGATGACAGTGGAAAGGTCTTGAACTTATGTGCTGATCTTGTCGGCAGCAGGGGGGCGAAGCCGCAGCTGGAACTCGAAGCTGCGTTTCGCAGGGCCTATTCGTCGTGGCTTCAGTCTGAAATTCGTGGGAGAGCAGTCGATGAACACGGTGAATCGATAAAAAAGGCGCTGAGGCCGGAAGGCGACTTCGCGCGTTTAGGAGAGTGATTTCTTCAGACAGAAGAGAGGAGGTTATCCTCCTCTCTTCTGTACTTTTTAAACGTTCGTCTGTGTTTTGTCCTGTGAAAAAAGTTCTTTCATGCCGCCGAGCGAGCCGAGGATCGCTGTAGCTTCATAAGGCAGGTAGACAACCTTGTTCTCATTTCCGGATGCCACTGAGGAAAGGGTGTCCATATATTTAAGAGCGATAAGGTACTGCGTGGGGTCGCCTCCTGCGATTTTTACAGCAGAAGCCACTTTCACCACAGCCTCAGCCTCGGCTTCTCCCATGCGAACCCTGGCCTGGGCACGCCCTTCGGCATCAAGGATCACCGCTTGTTTTTCTCCTTCTGCACGATTGATACGGGCCTGTTTGTGTCCCTCGGCCTCAAGAATTTGGGCGGTTTTTTTCCCTTCAGCCTCGGTGACCATGGCCCGTCGGGAGCGTTCAGCCTCCATCTGGCGCTGCATTGCGGCCTGAACCGAGGCAGGCGGATTCACATCCTGGATTTCCACTCTCGTCACCTTAACCCCCCAAGCATCGCTCGCTTCATCGAGGATCACTCGAAGACGTTCGTTAATTTCAGCTCGCTTGCTGAATATCTCGTCAAGATCCATTTCTCCCATCACACTTCTAAGAGATGTCTGCGTCAGCTTTTCCAGCGCCAGCGGCAGGTTTGCAATTTCGTACACCGCTTTGAACGGATCGTTGATTTGAAAGTAGAGGAGAGCATTTATCTCCATTACTACATTGTCACGGGATATCACGTTTTGCTTGGGAAAGTCGAAGACTTGTTCCCTGATATCGATGAGCGTTGTATTCCGTATTTCCCCCCCGACGATCCAAGAAATCGGTTTCCTTCTGTCGAGAACGGGAAGAATAAAGTTGATGCCAGGCTCGAGTATTTTGTGATACTTTCCGAGACGTTCCACTATGACACGATTTGCCTGCGGAACGATCTTGATTCCTGAAATCACCAGAATAACGGTAAACAGAACGAAGAAAATAACCACCGTCGTGTTGCCCGTATTGCTAACGAACAGGATCTCTCTCATAGTTTCCTCACTCCCCGTGTATCGGATATGTTCGTGAAAAACACTGCTCAAGAAGAATCCAGCTGGAATATCCTGTCGTTTACTCCTCGCTGGATGAATCATTTGCTTCAAGTCGCACATCAAGACTGGCTCCTCGAACTTTTTCCACGACGACACCTGTCCCTTCTCCGATTTCGATCCCTTCCGGAGCAAAAGCCCACCAAGTTTTCCCGTCTACCTTCACATACCCTCCTCGAGCAGCATCCGACGAGATGGCTTTCACAACGATGCCTTTGCGTCCTACCAGAGCCTCGGCGTTCGACGTACGGGAATCATTTCTGTTCGACAGAAACTTCAGAGCGACAGGGCGCAAAAAGAAGAAAACTAAAAGGGTAGAAACGCCGAAGAGAGCAAGTTGAGTACTCAGTTCAAAGTCTCCGAAGTAAGTGATTATAGCCGGAGGAATACAGGCGATGGCGAAGCATGCGAGAACGAATCCGGGAGTGAACATCTCGACGATCAGCAGTACAAATCCTAGAATCACCCAAAGCTGCCACTTTGTCACAAGTTCAAACATTTCCCTCACCTCGACTTTCTCTAAATGAATAACTATTTTTAGAAAAAGAGGGTTTTAGAAAACCAACTCTTTCATTCCCGAAACCGAGTACGCGCACCAGGCAAGCATTCCGCCCATAAGATAATCCCAGAAACGTCCCTGTTGTGTCATTAGTCTATTTTGCGCTGCACCGAGAAGAGACCAGAGAACCACTCCGTTGCTGCATGCCAGCGCCAGGAAGACGCCGCAACCGAAAAGCCATGCTTTCGAAGTTGTCCACGGAAGAATAAACGTCGAAAGCGTCGTAAGGCCCAGAAGAATAACCTTCGGGTTGAGAAACTGAAGAATAAAACCGTGTCGGAAGCCGGGGGCATCTTCGGACGGAGCGTCTACCCGAGAGCTTCGTTTAGGGAAAGCGATCTTCCACGCAAGCCAGAGAACGTATACCGTACCACAGGCTCTGAGCACTGGAAGAAAAGCAGGTAGCAGGCGCGCAAGAAGGAGGTTGAAGACGGCGCATAAAGTCATCAGAAGGAGAAGACCCGACATCATTCCGGTAATCAATGGCAGCGCTTTACCTAATCCGTGAATCCTCGCGGTGTTCAAAGCGAGAACTACATTCGGGCCCGGAGTGTTGCATGTTATGAGGATGTAGGTGAAAAATGCAGTCCAATGCACAAGCGCGCCTCCAAAGAGAGTGTTTTGAGCGGCAGGAGCCCTCTTTTGATTTTTATATTATACACGACGAACGATTCCCGCAGAACGGTTTAAGAAAAGAAGAGTACTTTTTTTGCCGCTGCTTGCATTGTTGAACGCATGTGCTATCATGATGAAACGTCATCAGGGCACCTGTTTTCTCCTCTCTCAAGAAAGCGAAAGAACAGACAGCTCGAATCACAACCAAGGAGCGAATCAAATGACTTTTTATGATCGATTCAGCGTGGCCGGAAAGGTCGCCGTTGTTACGGGGGCAGCCCGAGGACTCGGGAAGGGGTACGCGCTCGGATTAGCGTCTGCCGGCGCGATCGTATTGTGCGGCGACGTGAACGAGAACGATGCGAAATTGACGGCTGAAGAAATACGAACCTCCGGGGGGCATGCGGAGGGATTTTTTCTCGATGTGACCCGGCCGGGTGAAGTGAAAACTGTGTTTTCCGATGCAGCCTCCCGCCTTGGAACACTTGACATCGTTGTAAACAACGCAGGCGTCGAGGAAATTAACGACTTCGTATCCGTTACGGAGGAACAGTTCGACAAGATTATGTCGGTCAATCTCAGGGGTGTTTTCTTCACGGCGCAGGCAGCGGCCGAAATCATGATGAAACAATGCCGCGGAAAAATTGTGAATATCGGTTCGCTGGGAAGCGCCATAGGCCTGGCGCAATCCTCGGTCTATTGCGGCGCCAAGGGTGGAGTGGTGCAGATCACCCGAACTATGGCTATCGAGCTGGCAAAGTATAACATCCAGGTGAATGCTATGGGGCCGGGGTACTTCCGTACGCCCATGACCGAGCCGTTCTTTCAAGATCCGGAGCATCGCCGGTGGATAGAGGAGCGGATTCCAGCGGGGCGAGTCGGAACCGCCGAGGATCTTCTTGGGACATTGGTCTTTCTGTGCAGCGAAGCCTCTGATTATTTGACAGGACAAATTATCTACGTAGACGGTGGCTGGCTCGCAAGCTGAGGCAATTGTATTGTTCAGAGAGAGAGAAAGGTCTTTTCTGCTCTCACTTTTTTCTCCCGCTCCAATACCTGGGAGTTTTCAGACAGATCAGGAGGAATGCGAAGTGATCGTACTCAAAGAAGCAGAACAAAATTTTCAGGAGGAAGAATGTTCTGTCGAATCTGTAGTGGGCAGTATCCTCAAGAGTGTCCGCGACAGCGGAGACGAGGCTGTTCTCGCCTATACGGAAAAGTTCGACGGTGTCCGTCCTTCCTCTCTTCGTATAAGCAAAGAGGAGCTTCGCGCCGCCTACGGCAAGGTTTCGCCGTCGACGGTGAAGACGCTTGAATTTGCAGCGGAAAGAATCCGCAACTTTGCGCTTCGTCAGAAAGACTGCATGCAGGAGCTTCGGTATGAGATTTCGCCCGGAGTTACGCTTGGACATCGCCTTCTTCCCATGGAATCCTGCGGCTGCTATGTTCCTGCGGGGAGGTACCCCCTCCCGTCTTCCGCACTGATGTCGGCCATTCCGGCGAAGGTAGCCGGGGTTCGGCGGATAGCGGCGTGTTCTCCGGCGGGTAAAGGTCGGGGCGGAATTCACCCTGCCGTTCTCGTCGCAATGGATATCGCCGGGGTGGACGAAGTCTACTGCATGGGGGGCGCGCAGGCTATCGGCGCTTTCGCCTACGGAACTGAGACGATCAAGGGAGTTGATATCATCGTCGGTCCCGGAAACAGATATGTTACCGAGGCAAAACGACAGGTTTCGGGGGCTGTGGGGATCGATATGCTTGCAGGTCCAAGCGAAGTGGTTATCCTCGCCGACGAATCGGCGAACCCAGAGTGGGTTGCTGCCGACACTCTTGCACGCTGCGAGCACGACCCCCATTCGTGGAGCGTCCTTGTGACGACAAGCAAGCAGCTCGCCGAGTCTGTCATGAGCGCCGTCGAAACACAGGCGCCGCTACTTTCTACGGGAGATTTCGCGCTCAAGAGCTGGAGGAACAACGGACGCGTACTGCTTGCAGAGTCTCTGGACGAGGCTGTAGCCATTACGAACGACATCGCTCCCGAACATCTGCAGGTGATGGCATTCGATAGCTCGGCTACTGCGTCACAATTGGTTAAATTCGGTTCTCTCTTCATAGGAGAGTACGCGCCGGTCGTCTTCGGCGATTACGCCTCGGGGCCGAATCATATTCTGCCTACCGTCAGATGCGCTCGCTTCTCGAACGGCGTCTACGTCGGAACTTTCCTGAGAGTCTGTTCATTCCAGGAACTCACTGCGGAAGGAGCAGCTTCGCTTGCGGGACCTTGCGCCGACTTCGCCGAAATGGAAGGCCTTTTTGGGCACAAACGTTCAGCGGAGATGCGTGCCCGGTGATGAATGCAGTCTGTTCCAAACCCATTCTGCTGCTGGAAGGGATCACCAAGGTCTATCCGGGAACAGTGGCTCTTGAAAATGTTCATTTCGAAACGCTTCCCGGAGAAGTTCACGGCCTTATCGGGAAAAACGGCGCTGGAAAGTCAACGCTTGTCGGTATTCTCTCGGGCCTTGTGGAGCCGACCTCCGGTAGTATTTCGATGAATGGACGAACCTTTTCTTCGCTCAGCAGATCGCGAGCAAAACGGGAGGGAATTTCCATTGTTCCGCAGGAGCCGGAGATAGTACTTGATCTTTCGGTCGCAGAGAATCTCTTTCTGGGAGAGCTGGAAAACGTCTCGGGTTTTGTTTCGTGGAGCAGAATTCGAACGGATGCCCGGAAAATTCTTGACCGCTTCGGATTCGATATAGGCATCGATTTTCAGGCGAGAGATCTTTCTCTCAGCGAGCGACAGATACTCCTCATTCTGAAAGCGTGTGTCGTTGAGGATGCAAAGATCGTTGTTCTCGACGAAGCATCAGCCTCGCTCAGCCAGAAAGACGCCGCTATTCTTAAGAAAATTGTGGATGAATTGAGAGAATCAGGGAAGGCTGTACTCTACATCTCCCATCATATCGACGAACTGCTTGAAATTTGCGACCGCCTTACCGTACTTCGGGACGGACGTGTCGTTACAACACGGACGAAGGATATGCTTGACCATCATTCGCTCGCTGAGCTTGTTGTTGGAGAAACGCTTAGTTCTTCGTCATCCGAACGAAAGAAAATGAGGTGCGTTGGCACAGAACTCCTTCGTCTCGAAAACCTTACACAATGGGGTAGTTTTCAGAATATTAGTTTTTCCATCAAAAAAGGAGAAATTTTGGGTATCGCCGGGTTGCGTGGAAGCGGACGGACTGAGCTACTGAAGGCGATCTCGGGGATAGAGCCTGCCGATACAGGAACAGTTTTTTTCAAAGATGAAAAAGTATCTTTTCACACCCCCTCGGAAGCCCTTCGCATGGGAATAGCCTATCTGCCGGAGGATCGTGAGACGGAGGGGCTGATAAAAACGTTCAGTATCCGTGAAAATTTGCTGCTCAACAGTATTTCCAGATTCTCTCGGAATGGCTTCGTTTTGAAAAAAGAGGCCGGCCGCCGCGCACAAGAAATTTTCGCCGAAGTACAGATTCGTGCCTTTTCAATGGAACAGAGCGCCGAAGAGCTTTCCGGAGGGAATAAGCAGAAGGTTGTCATAGGACGTATTATGGCGAACGAACCCGTAGTCTACCTCCTCGACGAACCCACGCGCGGCGTGGATATCGGAGCGAAACGTTCCATCCTCTCCATCATAGAAGGTCCATTGCGCGCTACCGCGGGAGTGCTGCTCACGTCGCCTGGACTGGACGATCTGATGGATATCTGCGACAGAATCCTTGTTCTATATAAGGGAAACATAGTGCGTGAATATCAGCGGAAAGATTTCGATGAAAAATCTCTTTTTTTGGATATGCAAGGTTTCGGATATCAAGATCAAAGAGGTGGCGACGAATGTCAGGCGGTTTAAAAATCAAGTTGACCCTTCTGGACAATATCATCTGGCTGATGCTCTTTCTATTTTTCTCCGCGTGCGCTCTGGGAATTCCGGCATTCGCCTCATGGAACAACATTGTGAACATACTGTACCACACCACGATAATGAGCATGCTTGTTCTTGCGCAGGGCTTCGTCCTCTTAAACGGGAATTTCGACCTTTCTATCGACGCTGTGCTCGCCTTCGCGCCGGGAGTGGTCATTCTGGCTTCGACGAAGTGGTTCCCCGGTGTGTTGGGAAACCCGTACCTTGCTCTTCTTCTCACCCTGCTCGTGGGCGGGTCCATTGGTTTTTTCAACGGGTATTGTGTCGCCAAACTGGGAATGAACGCCTTTATGCAGACGCTTTCTCTTTCAATTATTCTTCGGGGAATGATCCTCTTCCTTATTCCCCTTTCAATCTTTCCACTGGACCCGGTCTATTCGTTCGTCGGCAAGGCGCGTTTCCCCACCTTGGGTAATCTTCCTGCGGCTATACCTGTAACATTCGTAGTCTATTTCGTCTTTCATATTTTGTTACGCCATACTGTCTTCGGCAGAAACTATCTGGCAACTGGGGGAAATGCACGTGCCAGCTTCGTCGCGGGTATCGATACGAGCAAAATGGTGATAACGGGTTTTGTCATCGCCGGCCTTCTCTCCGCTGTTGCCGGTATGCTGACCGCCGGGAGGCAGGATTCGGTATCGAACACCATGGGAAACGGCATGACTCTCCTTGCTTTCGCCGGAGCGCTTCTCGGAGGGACCTCCATGAGCGGGGGAAAAGGTTCCGCCTTCGGGATGCTCGGTGGAGCAATACTTTTAGGTATGTTTTCGAATGCTCTCAATCTTCTCGGCGTCAAAGTAACGCTTATACACGCCGCCCAAGGGGCGTTGATTTTTGTCGCCATACTTATAGATCGTTTTCGAATCTCCCTTCGGGCAAGGCTCCTTCGCGACGAACAGCTTCGAAAACTCAAAGACGCGAAAAGATAAGTGCAAAGAAATGCGGAAGTCGTGTTCGTTTTGCTCTACGAGAAACAAATTTTATCCTAGGAGGAATCCACATGAACCGTTCGATCAGTAAGCTACTTCTTGCGCTTTTGGCGATACTTGTTTTTTTCGCTACATCGTGTGCGTCCGAAAAGCAAATCTCCATCGGTATGATCATCAAAGAACCCTCGGCGCCGTACATTCAAGCCTTTATGAAGGCAGCGGAAGAAACCGCCGCCTCGCTGGGCGTGAATATAATGATTCGTGACGGGGAAGCCGACTCCATGAAGATCATGGAAATTATCGATACCTTTATGATACAGGGAATCGACGCGTTCATCCTTGGCGGTGCTGTGGATCTGCGGACGCTAGTGCCTGGTATCGTGCGCCTCAACGAAGCCGGGATCCCCGTAGCCGCTCTGGATACCTCTCCTGAAGGAGGGATAGTAGACTTTTTCCTCTCCTTTGACCTCGCTCAGTCGAGTGCCCGCGCAGCAGCGCTTTTCGTCGAGGGGATCAAGTCGAGAAACAACGCCACAATACCCGAGGGAGTTGTTCTTGAGATCATTGGAGACAAGGCGGATATGTTCAGCCACGCCTGTACCGAGGGATTCAACTCCGTGTTGTTAAAGTATCCACAGCTTGAAATTGCTCAAGGAGAGGGAAAGTGGAATAATACCGATTCCCACGCGGTGGCTTCCGATTTGTTGACGCGTTTCGGGAAAAGAGTTGTCGGTATTTATGTGCAAACCCCTGATATCATGGGCCCCGGTGTAGTTGCGGCTATCGAAGCCGCTGGCTTGAACGCGGCAGACTACGGTATCTGCGGAATATGCATCGGCCCCGAAGGGATCGACCTTATTAAAAAAGGAAAGATGCTCGGCGCTGTCGCTCAACCAGCCTACGACTCGGCTGCGCTGGCGGTGAGGTTCTTGGTGGACAAACTGAAAGGGAATCCCGTTCCGCAGATAGGAGATACGCTGACGGAGGACGGTGCCCTCTGGTCTCCCGCAAAAGTTATAAAGAACCCTTGGGCCGATGGCGGGGCGTTTATTGTACTCCAAGGACCGCTTGTTCCTTCCGAAGTAGACCCGGATGACCCTCGTTTGTGGGAGAATATGCTGACAAAGTAACCGGGGTCTGAGATAAGAGAGGATGTTACGAAACAAAAAATGAACGGAGGGATGTTAATGTACGGAAAAAAGAGAGTTGCGAGTGTATTTAGCATACTACTGGTGCTGTTTCTTTTATCGATTGCAGGACAGGCCGTAGCGGGTGCAAGACTTGATCGCGTTATGGAAACGAAGGTATTGCGGGTGGGGACTCCCGGAGATTATCGCCCATTCGCCATGCTCGACAAAAGTACGGGGAAGTACGAGGGGCACGATATCGAGCTTGCGGAGCTTCTTGCGTCGGAGCTTGGCGTGACCGTGGAATTTGTTCCCACCACCTGGTCGAAACTCATGGAAGACTACCTTGCAGGCAAATTCGACGTCGCCGTCGGAGGCATTACCCGAAGTCTCGCCCGTATGCTGAAGGGAGACTTTTTGCCTCCGTATGCACCGAACGGAAAGGTTGCCATCATTCGCAAGGCTGACAAAGAGAAGTTTTCTTCTCTTGAAGCGATGGACGTTCCCGAGACGACGGTCGTCGTGAACCCCGGCGGAACAAATGAAAAATTTGTGAACGCGAACTTTCAGAATGCGAAGGTCGTAGTGCATCGGAACAATGCCGAGATCCCCGCAATGATCGCAGAGGGGAAAGGTGACGTGATGATCAGCGAAGTGTACGAAGCGGTCGTGT
This sequence comes from Aminobacteriaceae bacterium, assembly GCA_963668335.2. Lineage (GTDB taxonomy): Bacteria > Synergistota > Synergistia > Synergistales > Aminobacteriaceae > JAAYLU01. The sequence continues at coordinate 90,480 of CAXXRY010000037.1, forward strand.
ACTCACGGAAAGATGACCGTCTCTACGGCGCCTTTACCGATAAACCGCTGACGAAAATCAGCTTCATGGGTTTTTTCATCCAACAGGACGATCCTGATTTTCTGAAGATCATGCACTATCTCTGGAACGACGCCAAACTTCGGGGAGATTTGGACGCTCTTTTCGCAAAGTGGTTAAAGTAATCGCTGGAAAAGTTCTCAAAGCCATGCTATAATCCACTGCGCTGTAAACGTGCAGCGTGAACGGCTGCCTGCGGGGAATCCAGTCCCGTGCGGCGGAGACCTTCGAACCCTGTCAGGCCCGGAAGGGAGCAGCAGTAAGGAGAATTCTCCGGGCGCCACGGGGAAACTGGGTTTCCCGCAGGCAGCCGTTCTATGTTACTCTTCGTCGGACTCTTTCTCGTTCTCCGGGAACGCAGGCTTCGCCGGAGAAATTTCTATAAGGGCCTCGATGAGCTTTTCCAGATTGTCAAAATCAGGCGCTTTCGCTTCGTGGACACATTTGTGGAGGTAGTTTTTTAAAATTTCGATGCATGCTTTTTGCATTGCCTTACGAGCTGCCGAGAGTTGAAGGAGAATATCATAACAAGGTTTCTCTTCAATAATCATCCTCTGGATACCGCGAAGCTGGCCTTCAACGCGGCGAAGACGGTTCAGCATCGCTTTTCTGTCTTTAGGTAGTTTTTCAAGCTTCTCGATAAGCGAATCCTTGGCCATTATTATGCCCCCAATCGGTTTTTACAGTACAATAAATATGGGGTATATGGTACTTCGATACGGGTTGAAGGTCAACCTGTATTTGTGGTATACTCTCTCGGTCCTCATCACACACACAAACTGATGGGGTGGATGGTGCCGTTTACAAGAAACGGTTTCCACCTTGCTTGATGTTTGTGGAGGGAAAACCGAATATTTCAGGAGGGGTTATTTTGGCAGTTGTCAGTATGAAGCAGCTTTTGGAGTGCGGAGTCCATTTCGGACACCAGACTCGTCGGTGGAATCCGAAGATGAAACCTTTCATCTTCACTGAGCGCAACGGAGTGTACATTATTGACCTTCAGAAGACTGTCCGCGGTCTTGAGAAGGCATACGATTACATCCGCGAGGTTGCCCGGAACAACGGTACGGTTCTGTTCGTCGGAACAAAGCGCCAAGCTCAGGATACCATCAAGGACGAGGCTGCGCGTTGCGGTCAGTTCTTTATTAACCAGCGCTGGCTCGGTGGTCTTCTCACCAATTTCCCGACGATCCGCAAACGTGTTGCCCGTATGGTGGAACTTCGCAAAATGGAAGACGAAGGCAACTGGTCTAATCTCCCCAAGAAGGAAGTCATCATTCTTCGCAAAGAGCTTGGCAAACTGGAGAAGTATCTCAAGGGTATCACGAACATGAAGGCAATCCCGGATGCAATCTTTCTTATCGACCCGAGAAGAGAGGAAAATGCCGTCCTCGAAGCAAGAAAACTGGGTGTTCCGGTCATCGCAATAGTTGATACTAATTGCGATCCTGAGATGATCGACTTCCCGATCCCCGGTAACGACGACGCTATTCGGGCAATTAAGCTTATTGCCGGACTTATGGCGAATGCCTTCATCGAAGGACGCCAGGGAGAGGACTCCGAGGCCGGCGTGCTTGTTCAGGGCGAAGATGGAGAAGAAGCAGCCGACGACGGCATAATAGCGGTCAAGGAACGTTTGCACGAAGTTTACGACGATTCTGCCGAAGAGGCGTAAGCAATATATACGAAGCCGACCCGACAGGGAGATCCCGTTGGGTCGGTTCTTCGTGTGTTGTTTTTTTAGTTCGAGGATTCTGTTCCTCTTGAGCTGGTACTTATTATTGAATGAAGACTTTTTCCTCGCCAAGCGGGGAAGTTTTTCACCGAAAAGGGAGGCAATTTATTATGGAAATTAGCGCCAGTGCTGTTAAGGAGCTTCGTGAAAGAACAGGCGCGGGGATGATGGACTGCAAAAACGCCCTCGCCGAAAACGGTGGGAACGTAGAGAAGGCTATCGATTACCTTCGCGAAAAAGGTCTTGCTAAAGCTGCCAAAAAGGCCTCCAGAACTGCCGCAGACGGTCGTATCTTCTCTTATATCCATACGAACGGTAAGCTTGGCGCCTTGATCGAGCTAAACTGCGAGACCGATTTTGTAGCAAAGACAGATGAATTTCAGAATCTGGGACATGAGCTTTGCATGCACATCGCCGCGGCGGCGCCGCAGTTCCTTTCTTCGGAGGAAGTTACCGCGGACGTTCTGGAAAAAGAACGCGAAATCTACAAACAGCAAGCTCTTGAAGAAGGAAAACCCGCAAATATCGTTGATAAAATCGCTGACGGCAAGATCAACAAGTTCTACGAGCTCAACTGCCTTCTCGAGCAGAATTGGATCCGGGACGGCGACAAAAAGATCAAGGATCTCATCGTGGAGGTCATCGCGAAACTCGGCGAAAATATTGTCGTTCGACGCTTCTCCCGATTCTCAATCGGAGAATAGTTTTTTTAAAAAAGGCGGGGCCGAAAGCCTCGCCTTTTTCATACCCGAAATCTTGAGAAGGGGAGGAATTTCTATGCAGTTTAACAGAGTCCTTTTAAAGCTCTCCGGAGAGGTTCTCGCGGGAAACAACGGGTTCGGCTTCGATTTCGACGCCGTCCGGCGTATCGGAGAGGAGATTGTTGAGGTTACCCGCTCCGGCATCCAAATAGCTATGGTGGTCGGAGGGGGTAATATGCTCCGGGGAAGGGAGCTTGAAGCTCTTGGCGTAGAACGCTCCCAAGCAGATTATATGGGAATGTTGGCTACTGTTATGAACGCCCTCTGCCTTCAGGATGTTCTCGAAAAGTTCGGTGTGCCTACCCGTGTGCAAACCGCGATTGAGATGCGTCAAATGGCCGAACCGTACATTCGCCGAAGGGCTTTGCGTCATCTCGAAAAAGAACGTGTTGTTATCTTCGCAGCAGGAACAGGCTCTCCCTACTTTTCAACGGACACGGCCGCCGCGCTTCGAGCGGCGGAGGTAGGAGCAGATTGCCTGTTGAAAGCAACGAAAGTAGATGGTATATATAGTGCGGACCCGAAAAAATTCCCGGATGCCGTTCTGCTCCACCGCCTTACTTTTATGGAGGCTCTTCAACGGCAGTTCGAGGTGATGGATGCGGCCGCTTTCTCTTTATGTATGGAGAATGCCATACCTATCGTTGTATTGAACATACTGCGAAAGGGCAATCTGAAAGATTTTCTGGTTCACGGAAAGAACACGGGAACGATGGTGTCCGCATAGGAGCGTCTCGAAAAAGAAAAGTGCATGCGCAAACCTCTTCTCTTGTGTAAGCTGGTTGAATGCCGAGAGTTTTTTACACTCTGCATCAGTTACTTGCCTGTTTCGCCCCCATTTTTCGGGGATCTATTCTTCATCGAAGGAGGAATTCCGGAATGCCGAAAACTGAGCTGAAAGAACTGAGAGAAAGAATGGAGAAGGTCATCGACCACTTGAAGAACGAGTTCCTGGCTATTCGGACCGGCCGAGCTCATCCCGGCCTCGTAAGCGACATCAAGGTGGATTACTATGGAGCTCCTACCCCTGTCAAACAAATTGCTACAGTCTCTGTTCCCGAGGGTCGTCAAATTGCTATCGCTCCTTTCGACAGAAGCGCTTTGAAACTCATTGAAAAGGCAATCCTCGCCTCTTCCCTCGGAGTAACCCCGCAGAACGATGGTGAGATTATTCGTGTGAATCTTCCCGAGCTCACAAGAGAACGACGCATAGAACTGACTAAACTCGTAGGGAAATATGCGGAAGAGGGACGCATCGCTCTGCGAAACCTCCGGAGAGATTCCAACGACGTCCTGAAAAAGAAGGAAAAGAACTCGGAAATCAGCGAAGACGACCTCAAAAAATATACGAAAGAGGTTCAGGACGTTACCGACGAGTACATCAAAAAAGTAGACGAGGTACTCAAAGCAAAAGAGAAGGAGATCATGGAGGAGTAGCGTTCTCTTTTCCATCCGACGGGGGCGGAATTCCTCCGCCTCTTTTCACAGGACGTTGCAGGGGGTGTTTTCGTGTCTCTTCCGAAAGTATATGTCTCTCGTAGAATACAGGACGCCGGAATGCGCCTGTTGGATGGTCGTGTTGAGTACGAAGTCTGGGAGGAAATAGGCCCTGTAGACCGCCGCATACTGATCGAAAAGGGTGCGGATGCAGACGGTTTGCTGGTGACTCTTTCAGATCGCATCGACGATGAATTGCTTTCCCTCTGTCCTAATCTGAAAGTCGTCGGCAATTATGCCGTAGGGTATGACAATATCGACGTCGATGCGGCTACACGGAGGGGAGTCTTGGTAACCAACACTCCCGACGTGCTGACGAACGCCACCGCTGATATTGCGTTTACGCTTCTCCTGGCGAGCGCGCGGAGGATGGTGGAGGCAAACGAGTTTTTGAGGTCGGGCGATTGGGTTACCTGGCATCCCAATCTTCTGCTGGGGGCGGACGTCTCCGAAGCGGTGCTTGGTATCGTCGGCATGGGGAAGATTGGGCAGGCGGTCGCCCGTCGGGCAAAAGGATTCGATATGGAAATTCTCTACGTCAACCGTTCTCCGAAGCCTGAAGTCGAGAACATGCTTGGCGCCAGGCGCGTCACTCTCGAAGAAATGTTGGCGAAAAGTGATTTTATCTCGCTTCACTGTCCATTGAGCGATGAAACGCGCAGTTTGATCGGCGAAAAAGAGCTGCGCTCGATGAAGAAGACCGCATTTCTAATCAATACGTCGCGCGGCCCTGTTGTCGATCAGAAGGCGCTTTTCAAAGCGTGCTCCGAAGGGTGGATTGGAGGAGCGGGGCTCGATGTTTTCGAAAAGGAACCGGTTCCTTTGGACGAGCCGCTTCTTACTCTGAAAAACGTAACAACGCTTCCTCATCTAGGAAGCGCAACTATAAAAGCCAGGGAAGGCATGGCAAGAAAAGCAGCGGAGAACGTGCTCGCGGTTCTCGAAGGATGTCGCCCTGCAGACCTGGTGAACCCGGAAGCATTGAAAAAATAAACGAAAAAACAAACAAATGCGGAGCATTCTGTGAAGGAACGCTCCGCTTCATATTCAAAAGAGGTTAGGACTACGCCAGTTCGCCTAGGAACTCCTTGAAACGCCGCATCCCCTCGCGGATCTCTTCCTCGGAGTTCGAATACGAAATGCGTACGTTGCCATCGGCCATAAATGCACTGCCGGGCACAAGCGCCACGTACTTCGATTCAAGCAGGACCTTGCAGAATGTGGTGTCGTCGGTAAGAGGCTGTCCCTTCCAGGATTTCCCAAGGGCGTTCTCCACGTTGAACCACACGTAGAATGCTCCCTTGGGCTCCGTGAACGAGATATAGGGCATCTCTTTCATCAGCTCCACAATGAGGTCTCGGCGCTTACTGAATGCCTTGTGCATCGCGACGACGTCCTGTTCAGCTTCTTTCAACGCACCGACGGAGGCCCACTGGGCAACAGAACACGCGTTCGATGTGATGTGTCCCTGAAGGTCGCCCAAGTACCCCATGATACTCGAAGGGCCAAGGGCGTATCCGATACGCCAGCCGGTCATTGCAAAAGCCTTGCTCACGCCGTTGATAACGATGGTATGCTCTCGCGCCTCCGGAACCAGGTTCAAAATCTGGTGATGCACTGCGTCCCCATAGACAAGGCGTTCGTAGATCTCGTCGTAGAGTATAGTAATATCCTTCTCGACAGCGAATTTGCCGAGGTCTCGAAGACACTGTTCGTCATACACAGCGCCGGTGGGGTTGTTCGGCGTATTGATAATCATGGCGCGCGTTCTCGCCGTCGTTGCTTTTCTGACATCCTCTATCCGGGGCACAAAACCGGTTTTGCTCGTATCGATGAGCACAGCTTTCCCGTCGAAAAAGCGAATCTGTTCCACGTAACTCACCCATGCAGGCGTAAAAACAAGCACTTCATCGCCCGGGTCGAGAAGACAGCCGAGCGCCTCGTAAAGTAGCGGCTTGGCCCCGGCGCCCACAACAACATCGGCCGGTTTGTACTCAAGTCCGAAATGCTCTTTGTAATAGGCGCATACAGCTTCTCTCAGCTCTGGGATTCCTGTTCCCGGAGTATAGTGTGTTTGTCCCTTTTTCATCGCCTCTTCCGCGTAGCGAAGAGCAGACGAAGGCGAATTGAAATCAGGCTCTCCTGCGCCGAAGGAGATAACGGGTTTGCCCTCCCGCTTGAGGCTTTTGGCCTTTGCCGTTACAGCAAGGGTCGCCGAAGGTTCCATCTTCCGGGCCCTATTGGAAACATACATTACACAGTACCTCCTGAGTGGTATTTTTTTGTGTGAAGTATACTCATTTTTTAAAACCCCGGGTGAAAGCCTTTGTTGCCCTTCTTCTTGCCCGGTGCTAGAATAATACCATATTACAGAGTCTGAATGGAGGGATCTGCATGGACATACGTTTCGTGACCCGTGGCGTCGAAATGAAAGATGAACTCAAGGAGTACATGGAGAACAAAATGTCCAAGCTTGAGAGGTTTTTCAACCGCATCATCGACAGCCAGATCGTGGTGAGTTTCGGGCGTGGTATGTACACTGTCGAAATTACCTCCAACGCCAACGGGGTAATAATGAGAGGGCAAGAGAACGATTCCGATATGAGGAAAGCCTTCGACCAGGCGCTCAAAAACCTGGAACGCCAGATTAAGCGCCACAAGAGCTATTTGAAGGACAGAGCGCAGCTGAAAACACACGATATTTCCTTCGAGATTCCGGCTATCGAGCCGGAGCTTCCTATCCCTCCCGAGGAGGAAATCGTGAAGGTGAAGCGTTTCCCCCTGCGTCCTATGAGCGCACAAGAAGCGACGATGCAGATGGATCTTCTTGGACACGAGTTTTTCCTGTTTAAGAACGCGGAGTCCGGCGGAGTAAATGTTGTCTACAAGCGGAAGGACGGCGGATACGGCCTTCTCGAACCTTCGGAGTGATTTTCCGTCGCAACGGGCGGCCCTTACGCAGGGCTTCGGATCGTGGTAACTCGATTCGTGCCGGTGAATGTGCGTATTCTCCGGAATTTGTCCCGCCTGAACGGGTATGGCAGGTTTTTCCCGTCCGTAACCGTCGATGCGAAAAGGACCCGAAAGGGTCCTTTTTTTCTGGAAAAGAGGAACAACATGCATGAACTCTCTCTTGCCGATGCGATTGTATCGGCCCTTTTAAAGATGTACGAGGACGAAGCATGGGGAAAGGTGAAAAAAGTTCGCCTTCGAGTCGGCGCTCTTCGTCAGGTTTTTCCCGAAATGCTCGAATTCGCATTCGGAACTGTGGTCAAGGATACGCCTCTTTCCGGGGCGCTCCTCGAAATCGAGGAGGTTCCTCTGGAATGGAGATGCCTTGAATGCGGGAATCGCTGGCGGGAGGATTCCGGGGTCTGTCCGTCGTGCGGCTCTTTTAAAAGAGAGACGCTTGCGGGGATGGAGCTGGAAATTCATTCGGTGGAGGTTGAGGAAACATGAGCATAATAATAACGCTGCAACAATCCGTGATGGCGGAAGATGAGAAATTCGCCGCCGCGATCAAGGACAGAAACGCCAGGATGGGCCTTCTGATGGTCAATATCATCGGTTCTCCCGGCTGCGGGAAGACCACTTTGCTGGAAAAAACTGCGCTTCAGGCAGGGCTCTCGATGGCGGTAATCGAAGGCGATCTGGCCACCGATCGCGATGCTGAACGATTGGCTCGTCTCGGAGTACCCGTTGTGCAGATCAACACAAAAGGCGGATGCCACCTTGAAGCCAACGTTGTTGAAAAAGCGATGGAATCGCTTCCGCTCGATACGCTGGACGTTCTTTTCATCGAGAACGTCGGCAACCTCGTCTGCCCGGCGGAGTTCGACCTCGGGGAGGATTTCAAGGTAGCGGTACTCAGCGCTCCGGAAGGAGCCGACAAGCCGCTGAAATACCCGTATCTTTTCACTTCCGCTAAAGCGGTGCTGCTGACCAAAACCGATCTGCTTCCCCATCTTTCTTTCGACATGGAGATGTTTGCGGAAGATACGCGAAAACTCAATCCGGCCGCGCCCGTGTTTCACGTCGATTCTCTTTCGGGCGCGGGTATCGAACAGTGGGTCGGCTTTATCAAGCTCAAGGCCAAGGAGAAAAAAGCGAATGTCCGTTGAGCAAAGTCCCAACAGCGTACCTGGAAAGACAGAAACCGAACGTAAGCTTCTGGAAAAGCTGAATCCCCGTCAGCGCGAGGCTGTGGCGTACTGTGACGGTCCGCTTCTTGTGCTCGCAGGGGCGGGAAGCGGAAAAACACGGGTCCTTACGCACAAGATAGCCTACCTTATCGCCTCCGGAGCCGCCAAGCCCTGGGATTTCCTCGCCGTTACCTTCACAAACAAGGCTGCAAACGAGATGAAAGATCGCGTTCGTTCTCTTGTAGAGGAAGGAGGGGGCGATATGCAGGTGTGTACATTCCACTCCTTCGGTTTGCGTTTTCTTTTTCGAAACAGATCCCATCTTCCTTCCGTTGGTCTTCGGGAGGGGTTCGCCATCTTCGACCGAGGGGATAGCCGCTCTTTGGTTAAGGAGATTATAGAAAGTTTCAACCTTGATCCGAAGCAGTTCGAAGCCGCAGCGCTGCTCGATAGAATCTCGACGGTAAAGAACGACTGCCGTCCCGCTTCGTCGGGACAGTCGCCTCTTTTAGAAGGAGTCTACGGCGATATTTTTTCCGCGTACAACGAAGCGCTCCGGCGTCAGAATGCGGTCGATTTCGACGACCTCCTTTTACTCCCTTTGCAGCTTCTTTCGGAAGACGGGGAGCTGCGTTTACGAGAACAGTCGAGACTGTCATGGATATTGGTGGACGAATACCAGGACGTGAACCGCCCTCAGTATCTTCTTTTACGAAAGCTTGTCGGCGACCGAAACACAATAATGGTGGTCGGGGATCCTGATCAGTCGATCTACGGGTGGCGCGGCGCCGATATGGGAATGATCCTGAACTTCGAGAAGGATTTTCCTTCCGCGAAGGTCGTGGTCCTTGATCAAAATTACCGCTCCTCCGGCAACATCCTCGGCGGGGCCAACGCGCTTATCGAGGGAAACTCGGCACGGCGCAAGAAAGATCTCTGGACCGCGCGCAACATGGGAGAAAAAATCTACACTATGTTGGGGAAGAGCGAGTACGAAGAGGCGGATTTTCTTGTCTCGGAGATACAGCGCCTTCACGACCGAGAAGGTTACGGTTTCGGGGATATCGCAGTCCTCTACAGGATCAACGCTATGAGCCGCGTGTATGAACAGAAATTCCTTGAGAACCGCCTGCCCTACAGGGTAGTGCGTGGAACGGCCTTCTACGAACGTAAAGAGGTCAAGGATGTGCTCTCTTTTCTGCGTGCCGCTGTCAACCCTTTTGACCGCGTTTCGCTCTCCCGTATCGCAAACGTCCCCACCCGTGGACTTGGTAAAAAATCGCTCGAAAAGGTCTTTCAATTTATCGATTCGTCCGTTCCTCTCCCGCCCGAGGAGTTTTGGAGCTCGGCAGCTTCCCGCAAGGTGATTGACGGAAAAGCGGGGGTTGGTTTCCAGCAGCTGTCGGAGCATTTGGCTCGTATCCTTCACAAATCGGATGACCTGAACGATATCCTTCTATATATCTTGGATACGATGGGGTACGAAGCCGTACTCCGAAACGACGACCCCGAAGGGTGGGAGGAGCGGGTCGAGAACATCCGAGAGCTTCGTTCCATCGTTCCATCCGGAGGAGATCTCGCGGAAATGCTTGCTGAAGCGGCGCTCTTCACAGATCTTGAAACGCTGAATCTTGAAGAAGGCAACGCCGTCAATCTCCTGACGTTGCATGCGGCCAAGGGGCTTGAGTTCCCCGTGGTTTTTCTCATCGGGATGGAAGAAGCTGTATTCCCTCACTTCAAATCTCTTGAAGACCGCGAAGGCATGGAGGAGGAACGCCGGCTCTGTTACGTGGGGATGACTCGCGCAGAAGAGCGTCTTTATCTCTCCGGGGGCCGCTCGCGCCGTCTTTTCGGCACGACGTTCCGTAACGGGCTCTCGCGCTTTCTCTGGGAGATCCCAGACCGCTTTAAAAGAGTGGACGATAGAGGCGAGGAGGAGAAAACACATGTTGGTTTCAGCGGTAACAGGAGACGTTGGGGCTGGTAAATCGACGCTGACGGCTTTCTGGAGGGAAGCGGGGGCGTTTGTTATCGATGCGGATGAGATTGTCCGCATGCTCTGGACACGCCCGGAAATCATCACCGCGGCCGGCTTCCGCTGGGGAGAAGGTATTTTCGACGGGAAGGGAGCGGTGCTCCCTTCCCGCGTCGCCGCAAGAGCATTCGGCGATGAGAAGGAGTACCGCTGGCTTTGCGATCTTCTGCATCCACTCGTCAGGATCGAGATGGAGCGCAGAACGGCTTCTCTGGACGGATGGGTTGTAGCGGAGATACCTCTTCTTTTTGAAAGCGGACCCCCATGGTGGATCGATGTGAGCGTCTACGTATCGGCTCCGGATGAGTTTCGCTCGTTACGGAACAGTGTGCGGGGATGGAGCGAGGACGAGATCCCACGGCGTGAATATTTTCTTTTGCCCTCCGAGGAAAAAAGGAGACGCGCTTCTCTCATCATGGAAAACTCTGGAACGCTCGAGGAATTTCGCACTCTGGCGATCAAACAAGCTGATTTGTTTAAACGAGCGAACGGAATCGTGAGAGGCTCGGTTCTCTTTCAAAAAAACGAAGATGCACGAAGGTACGCGGAATATCTCCATAAGGAACGTTTGGGAACCGAGTGTCTTTGCGCCCCCGCCGACACATTTGACCGGAATGAAAAGGGATGGTTTTTCACCTTCTTTACGCTTGAACACTGGTTTTCGCTTCTTTCGCAGCCACACTGCATGGATTCAGCCCGGGGACTGTACATCGAACGTATACGCCGGATCCCATGGGCCCGAAGGCTTGCATTGTTAGAGGAGCTTCGTCCGTGAAGGTTATTACGAGCCACATGGGGAACGATTTTGACTCCCTCGCGAGCATGGTGGCGGCGCAGAAGCTCTATCCCGACGCAAAACTGTGTCTTTCAGGCTCAGCGGGCCGGACTGTGCGGGAGTTTCTGAAGAAGAACGCTTCACACTGGACCGTGCTCACGCCGAGAAAGATCAAGTTCGACGAGATCACTATGCTCATTGTCGTGGACGCCAGGTCACGATCCCGAATCGGTCCTTTTGCCTCGCTGCTCGGGAAAAAAAGTATTGCAGTCCACGTCTATGATCATCACCCTCCATCAAACGACGACATCGACGGCGAGTTTCTCGCCATAGAACCCGTTGGCGCGTGCACAACGCTTATGGTAGAGATTCTTCTGGAAAAACGCATTCCGATCACTCCTCACGAGGCCACGCTCTTTGCTACAGGGATCTACGAGGATACCGGCGGGCTAACTTTCAGCGGCGTCACAGCGAGGGATTTTGCCGCCGTTTCCCGCCTGAAGGAGATAGGAGGCGACATCTCCTCCATTCCCTCCTTCATCGAAATGACGTTTTCCGCCCCGGAACGGCGTATTCTCGACGCTCTTGTTGAAAATGCCTGGGTACGCTTCATCAACGGAGCGAAGGCGGTTTTCTCAGCCCTTTCCGCTCCATCGTACGTGGATGGACTTTCGCTCTTTGTCCACCGTCTCAGGGACTACTTCGACGCCGACATCGCCATTGCCGCGGTCAAGATGGACACCAGGACGTACCTCGTCGGAAGAAGCTCGGAGGATGCTCTCGACATGGCTGCTTTTTTCACACCCTTCGGCGGCGGCGGTCACCCTCAGGCTGCATCCGTGACGCTCCATAACGCGAAGCCGCTGCCGCTTGTCAGAGAGATGGAACAACTTTTGCACGACGCTGTCAAGCCGTCGCTCACCGCAGGAGACATCATGACATCGCCGGTTATGGCGGTACCTCCGGATTCTCTTGTGGACGACGCTTATAGGACAATGCTCCGCTACGGTCATTCCGCGCTCCCCGTAGTCAAGGGGAAAAATATCTTAGGGATGATAACCCGCAAGGATCTTGATAAGGCCCATCTTCACGGCTTCGGCAAGACGCTGATCCGGGAGTTTATGACGGAGGGAGTCATGACAGTTCCATGTGATGCCTCTATCCGCGAGGCTCATCGTATCTTGGCGACGCATAGCATCGGAAGGCTTCCTGTAGTGGATGGACGGCGCATCGTGGGCATCATCACACGGACGGATCTCGTCAAGGCTCTTTACCCCCTCTCTCTCCCCAAGGAAGAACGGGAGACGACTCCGGAGCTTCCATGGATGGAAGATGTCACCTCCCTCCTGGACGGACAATTGCCGCCGGCGCAGAACACCATTCTTTCTCTTCTGGGGGAACGGGCGGAGAAGCTGGGTATGCGTGCCTTTATTGTCGGAGGGATTGTCCGCGATCTTCTTTTGCGAAGAGAAAACCTCGATCTCGATATCGTCGTCGAGGGAGATGCGATCCGCTTCCTCAAGAGCTTTGAAAAAGACGGCTTTAGAGTTTCGGTTCACGAACGCTACAAAACAGGTACTATTTCATTTCCCGGCGGCGTCAAGGTTGATGTTGCAACCGCACGCAGAGAGTTCTACGAGTTCCCTGTAGCCCAGCCAAAAGTCTTCAGCGACTCTCTGAAACACGACCTGTACAGGAGAGATTTTACCGTGAATGCAATGGCAGTCTCCATCAATCAGTCAACGCGAGGTGTTTTGGTTGACTATTTCGGTGGGCGCATGGATCTTCGCAGAAAAAAGCTGAAGGTGTTGCATAACCTGAGCTTCGTCGAAGATCCAACACGAGTAATTCGGGGTGTGAGACTGGAACAGCGCCTCGGCCTGACCATGGAGGATAATACGCTTCGGCTGATACGAAGCTGCATCCGAGGCGGTCTGTTGGTCCGCCTTTCGGGGTTTCGCCTTCGGAGCGAGCTGGAGCTCTCGTTCAGGGAAAAATTCCCGTGGGCTGCTGCGAGGAGGATGGGAGAATTAGGAGTTTGGGATGTTCTCTTCCCAGGTATTCGTATTGACGAAAGCGTCCGCCGGACCTTCCGCAGACTCGGCGCGTTCCTTGCCAGAATATCCCGGGATTTTCCCGATTTCAAGGGTCGTCATTGGCTTGTTTTTTTCTCCGCACTTCTTATGGAGTCCTCCGAAAATATACGTATTTCAGCGCTCGATCGGTTGAATCTCTCTGAATCGGAACGCGGAATTGTAGTAAAATGCCTCTCGGGGTTGGGCGCCGCTGAACATACGCTAGGAGGACGGTCAAGCCCGCTCAACTCCGAAATAGCAGCATTTCTTGGCGGACACGATCCATTGGAAGCGCTCTTTTGGAGCGCAGCTACGGAGCGCTGGAGAGTGCGCCGAAGAATTTTGCAGTACCTCACTCGTCTTCACAGAGTCCGTCCGATCCTTTCAGGAGGAGAACTCCTGAAATTAGGGTACACCGCAAATCCTCGCATCGGTGTCATCCTCGAAAAATTACGGATTTTACGTCTGGACGGTGTCCTCCAGACAAGGGAAGAAGAAGAGGAGTACGTAAGAAAAAACTTTCCGCTCTAGCGGAGGCATACAGCATAATAACAGAGTCTCTTCAGCTTTTCATAACGCCGCTATGTTCCATTTTCCGGCAAAGCGGAGGAGCCTGTTCTGAAGGGCCGGGCTCGGCTCATGTACGTCTAATCAAGTTAAGGAGAGTGACTATAGTGTTACGAATGCCTGGTGTTGCAGATTTACTTCTCAGTGTTCCCGCTGTCCTGTGGGCAATTACATTCCATGAGTTCTGTCATGGATACATGGCGTACCGACTCGGCGATCCGACTGCGGAGAGGGCGGGCCGTCTGACGTTGAATCCGCTCCGTCATCTTGACCCGATAGGAGCGATAATGCTGCTTCTCTTTCGATTCGGATGGGCAAAACCGGTTCCTGTAGATCCTCGATATTTCAAAAATCCCCGGAGAGACATGCTTCTGGTCTCCATCGCCGGGGTTTCCGGAAACTTTTTAACAGCATTTGTTTTTGGCATGCTCGCGCGCTTTTTCCCCTATTTCTTTCTGGCAAACGCTGCACTCAGGCAGTTTGTTGTTCTGATGATCTTGATAAACCTCGGCCTGGCGGTGTTCAACCTCATTCCGATTCCTCCCCTCGACGGCTCGAAGCTGCTATACCCCTTGTTACCTTCCTTCATGCTCGAAAAATACTTCTGGCTGGAACGATACGGATTCTTCGTTTTGATGATCCTGGTGGCTCTCGGAGTTGTTCAGGCAATCATGGGGCCGATCGTGATGTTTTTTTTCCGCCTCTTTCTTTTCTAGGCGAAAGAAAATAGAATGAAACTTCTTATAACAAATGACGACGGTGTTTTTGCACCCGGAATAATTTCGCTCGCTTCTTTTCTGGCGGAACGAGGCGAAGAGTGCACCGTTGTAGCTCCGGACAGGGAGCGAAGCAGTGTCGGTCATGCAATTACTCTCACTCGCCCTCTCCGCTTATGGGCAATCCCTGCGGGGCCTTATTTGTCTACGTGCTCAGTGTACGCGTGCGATGGGACCCCCTCCGACAGCGTGATGCTTGGATTGGAGGAAATCCTTCCTGAACCGGATCTCGTACTTTCAGGCATCAATAAAGGACCCAACCTGGGCGATGACCTCACCTATTCAGGCACTGTTTCCGCAGCGATGGAGGCGCTCATTCTGGGGCGCCCATCACTCGCATTTTCTCTGAACTGCAGGGAAACAGACGAGGAGCAGCATTACGAAACAGCCGCCGCTGTTGCCGGATCCCTTCTCGATTTTTTGAGAGAGTCTCCGCTTCCGCAAGGAGTGCTGCTCAACGTCAACGTCCCTAACGTACCGCTTCCACTGCTGAAGGGAATAAAAGTAACACGCAAAGGAGTGCGTCTTTACGAGGGCAAGGTGACTCGGCTGAAGGATCCCGCAGGCCGCACCTATTTTTGGGTCTCCGGAAGACCTGAAGACAGGCTTGAAGAGGGGAGCGATGTTTGGGCGATAGCCGGCGGCTTTGTCTCCATAACCCCGGTGCACATGGATATGACCCACTTTCCCTCTTTGGAGACGTTGACAGCGAATGGAGCAGAAAAAATAAACTTTAAGTAAGCGATTTTTTTTTGCTTGACATTTGTTTCGCAGTCGGTATAATATTTCTACTTAAGTGTATTGGCGATGAAGAGGAAAAGTACTCCATAGCACAGCAACAGAGAGGACGGGTCATGGCTGAGAACCCTTCCGGCAGGTCACGGAGGAAGAGAGCCTTGGAGCCGGTTTCGAAGAAAGGCCTCGGCCAAGTAGAAACGGACAGAGAGGGCGGAGATTCCGTCAAAAAGGGTGGTACCGCGGGTTCGAGACTCGTCCCTGATATATAGGGGCGAGTCTTTTATTTTTTAGTTCAATTATTCTTTTGGAGGGATAACGATGTCGAAAAATGGGAAGGTTGTCCTGGCATACAGCGGCGGTTTGGATACTTCTGTTGCGGTGGTATGGCTCAAGGAGCAGGGATATGACGTTATCACGATGACGGCGGATGTGGGACAGCAGGCCGTCGACCTTGAGGCGGCGAAGAGCAAGGCTCTCCGCACCGGGGCTGAAAAAGCCTATGTTCTGGATCTGAAGAAGCAGTTCGTGGAGAAGTTCGTATGGCCTTCTTTGAAGGCCAATGGGATGTATCAGAGCGTCTATCCCTTGAACTCCGCGCTCTCGCGTCCGCTTATCGCCGAGGTCATGGCGGAGATAGCCAAAAAAGAAGGCGCCGTCGCCGTCGCACACGGGTGTACAGGCAAAGGACAGGATCAGGTGCGTATCGAAGTATGCACCAACGCGCTCAATCCTGCTCTTGCGGTGCTCGCCCCTGTCCGTGACTGGCATTTCTCTCGCGAGGCCGAGATGGAGTATGCACAGGCTCACGGCATTCCCGTTCAGGCGACCCATGCCTCCCCATACAGCATCGACGACAATATCTGGGGGCGTTCCATTGAATGCGGTATCCTGGAAGATCCATGGAACGAACCTCCTTCCGACGCCTACACCCTGACATGCGAGCCTCATGAAGCCCCGGATCAGCCCGAATACGTGGAGATCCTCTTCGAGAATGGCATTCCGGTCGCTCTGGATGGCGTACGTATGGACGGCCCCACACTTATTGACAAACTGAACGTGCAGGCGGGTAAGCACGGCGTTGGACGGATCGACATGCTCGAAGACAGGCTCGTCGGCTTCAAGAGCCGCGAGGTCTACGAGTGTCCGGCGGCTATCACACTGATTACCGCCCATCGCGCCCTTGAGACCCTCACTCTTGACAAACGCGTTCTTGCAACGAAGAAAGAACTCGAAGTCAAATTCGGCGAACTCGCCTACGAAGGGTATTGGTTCTCCCCGTTAAAGGATGCGATCAACGCCTTCATCGACACCACACAGGAGTATGTCAACGGCGTCGTCAAAGTCCGCCTGTATAAGGGAATGGCCGTGGTGCGGGGAATGAAGTCCGGAAAGTCCATCTACAGCGAGACGCTTGCAACCTATTCGGAGAACGATGCGTTCGACCACTCGGCTGCGGTAGGGTTTATCAAGATCTGGGGCCTGCCGATTAAGACGTGGAGACAAGTGCACGAGAGCAAGGAAGCCATCGAAATCCCTGCACAGTAAAACAACAAAAAAAAAGGAGGAACCGAGAATATCCGGTTCCTCCTTTTTTTCACAGAACAAAAGCCTCGCCGGGAGCGCAGTGCGCCCCCTCGAGAGTATTTCGGGCCGTTCGAACAGTGTCTTCTTCTTTTTTTGACCACGTATCGAGCTTATCCGCGAGATCCTCCCGAACAAGCGCGAGGATACGTACCGCGAAAAGCGCCGCATTCTTCACCCCGTCGATGCCCACTGAAGCCACCGGTACTCCGGGGGGCATCTGCGTCACCGAGAGAAGCGCGTCAAGTCCTCCAACGCTTCCGGCGTTTACCGGAATACCGATGACAGGAAGGCGCGTGTGCGCCGCGATAACGCCGGGGAGAGCGGCTGAGAGCCCCGCCGCGGCCACGAGGACTTTGATTCCGCGTTTTGGCGCGTTGTTCACGTAGGCGACGACGTCATCGGGTGTTCTATGAGCAGATGCAACGGAAATCTCCCAAGAAACTCCAAAAAAAGCAAATACATCCTCGACTTTCATGACCAGAGGATAATCCGACTTTGATCCGATCAGTATCCCCACTTCCGGCAAATCCATTGGCATATCAGCTGCCTCCTTTTTTCGGGAGAACCGCCCTTCGAGCAATATCTCTCCTGTAGTGCATATTCTCAAAGGAAATCCGATCCACACCCTCATAGGCATTTACGAGAGCTTCTTCCAGAGATGTCCCCAGTCCAACGGCACTGAGAACACGTCCGCCATCTGTAACGATCTTTCCCTCCGGGGAGAAGGCTGTGCCTCCGTGAAAAAGAACGAAATTTTGCATTGAGGAAACATTCTCCAGTCCCTTTATCTCTTTTCCTTTTTCGTACGCGCCGGGATATCCACCGGAGGCAAGCACCACATCCACCGCCCATCTGGACGGCTCTTTCCACCGGAACTCCGAAAGGCGGCCTTCGCAGCAGGCAAAGAGCATTTCCACAAAGTCCACCTCCAAAAGAGGCAAAATGACTTGAGCTTCGGGATCTCCAAAGCGCACGTTATACTCAATTACGCGGGGAATCCCGTCGGGAGCGACCATCAACCCCGCGTAGAGAACACCGCAATAGGGCACGCCATCTTGACGAAGACCGTCGAACGTAGGGTCGAGAATTGTCCGCCGCACCGTCTCCAGAAGCTCTTCGCCGACCCAGAGAACGGGTGAGTATGCCCCCATACCGCCTGTATTCGGTCCTTTGTCTTCTTCGTAGACGCGCTTATGATCCTGGCTGGCGGGAAGAATTCTGTAAGTTGTCCCGTCGCTCACCGCCAGAACCGTGAGTTCCTCTCCTGAGAGTGCGTCTTCGATGATAATGCGTTTACCGGCGTCACCGAGCACGCCTCGTACAAGCAGGTTCTCCGCCGCCATGAACGCTTCCTCACGTGTTTGCGTTACAAAAACGCCTTTGCCTGCGGCAAGGCCGTCGGCTTTAATAATAAAAGGGGCGGTTCGTTTATTCAGCGCTTCTTCAACGTCTAGAAGCGAAGTGCATTCATCCCAGGGAGCAGTAGGAACTCCCCATCTGTCCATGAATTCTTTCGCGTGGAGCTTGCTCCCTTCAAGAAGAGCGCCCGCACGTCCCGGGCCGAAGACCGCAACACCGATCGAGCGGAGTTCGTCAGCCAACCCGGCGACGAGAGGCGCCTCCGGCCCGACGACGACAAGATCAATCCCGTGCCGCTCCACAAGAGGGAGTATCGATGCGCACGATGCATCCCGGACGGGGTGGAGTTTCGCCAAAGAAAGCATACCGGGGTTGCCCGGAGCCGCATGGATCTCCCGGACGCTTCCGGAGCGGGAGATCGTATGCACGATTGCATGCTCCCGCGCGCCGCTTCCGATAACGAGGATGTTCTTCTTTCCCGTCATAGTGGTATCGTCTCTTTCATCAGTGGCGGAAAGTGCGCCATCCGGTAAGGAACATGGAAATGCCCCGCCGTTCGACTGCGGCGCACACATCTTTGTCCCTCACGGATCCACCGGGTTGGATGATCGCAGTGACACCCGCATCTGCGGCGAGTTCGACTCCGTCGGTAAAGGGAAAGAATGCATCGGAACCGAGCACAGATCCCTTCGCCTTCTGCCCGGCCTGACGGACCGCGAAATCGACAGCGTGCAACCTGCTGCAGCACCCTCTGCCGATGCCGATAGCTTCGCCGTTTTTGACGAGAGCGATGGCGTTGCTCTTCGAAATCGCGGCGACTTTCCACGCCAAGAGCAGGTCGTCCCAAAGATCAGGGCGGGGGACGCCCACCCACTCGCCCTTTTCGATCTCGGGAACAGGCGGCAAAGAATCTGCCTGGACGAGCAACCCGCTCCATGTTCCTGTAATCTGGTCGGAAAGGACTCTGCCACCCTTCCATTTCAGTACGCGAAGGGCGGGTTTTTTCTCCGCGAGCAGAGCGACGGTCTCCTCATCGTACTCAGGAGCGACAAGAACGTCCGTAAATCGGTCGGCCAGGGCAAGAACAGTCTCCATATCGACTTTTCTGGAGATGCCGACGACCCCGCCGTATGCGGAAACGGGGTCGCAGGCGTACGCACGTTCGTACGCCTCGAAAGGAGTTTCCCCGCGGGCCATTCCGCACGGCGTCGTATGCTTGATCACCAGAGCTCCGCAACAGTTCTGAAGAAGCGCGCATCCGCGCATCGCGCAGTCGGCATCCAGAATATTGTTATACGAAAGCGGTTTGCCCGAGAGCTGCTCCCAGGGCAGATCGGCGAGTGCGGGAAGATAAAGCGCCGCTTCCTGATGCGGATTCTCTCCATAGCGAAGTGTCTGCTGTTTTTGCAGGATAAGCGGTATTTTAGCGGGGAGAGCCGGAGACGCGTATCCTGTCGTTGCCTTCAGACCGGAAACGATCATGCCATCGTAGGATGAGGTTCCTGCAAAGGCTTTTATCGCAAGGTACTCTCTTGTCTGCAGCGTTACCTCTCCTTCCGCCCGCAGTTCTTCGGCGACGGTCGGGTAATCATCGGGTTCCATAAGCACGACGACCTGCCGATAGTTCTTTGCGGCGGCGCGCAGCAGGGAAACGCCCCCGATATCGATATTTTCCAATAGGTCGTCGAGCGGAAGGTGTTTCTTGGCCGCCTGCTCGAAAGGGTAGAGGTTGCAGACAATCATATCGATCAGTGGGAGATCGTGTTCCTCAACATCCTTCAGATCGCCGCTGTTTTCTCTCCGGGCGAGAATGCCTCCGAATATTTTCGGGTGGAGGGTTTTGACCCTTCCTCCCAATATGTGGGGATACCCTGTTACATCGGCGACTTCCGTAACGAGAAACCCCGCTTTTCGCAGGTGTTCCGCAGTGCCTGAACTGGAGAGCAGTTCCCAACCCAGGTCAGTCAGCGTCTTCGCCAGTTCCGTTATCCCCGTCTTGTCGTAGACGGAGAGAAGCGCGCGCCGCACTTTCATTTTTGCCATCTCCTTTCAGCCGGAACCCCCGTTCGGAAGAGTTCCGAAAGCGTTTTCCAGTATAAAGCATGTTCGGTCGTATGTATTTTCTCTTCAAGGTTGTCAAGGCTGTCTTCTGGAAGAATTTCTACCGCCCGCTGTGCAAGGATACGACCGGAATCAATCCCCGAGTCGACGAGGTGAATCGTGACGCCGGTCACGGCGACTCCCCACCTCCATGCGTCTCCGATACCGTCTCTCCCGGGGAAAGACGGGAGGAGTGAGGGATGAATGTTCACGATACGCCCGGCATGCGCCATGACAAACTCAGGCGACAGAATGCGCATGAACCCGGCGAGGACGATCCATTCGACGCCTCGGGCGGAGCAAAACTCGGTCAATCGGCGCTCCGCGTCTTTCTTTCCTCCAGAGGCATACGGAAGAACAATCGTTTCGATTCCCCGTTCCCGCGCCTTCTCAAGTCCAGGGGCGTCCTCCGCGTCGGAAGCAACGAAGTCGATCCTTGCATCAAGCCTTCCATCACCTACCGCGTCGGCAAGCGCCTCCATGTTGCTTCCCCGTCCTGAGAGGACGATGCAGAAGGACGTCATGCAACAATCTCTCCGATAATGATTCCTCGCTCTCCATGCGCTTCAAGCTGCCCAAGAATCAGTGGCACATCTTCTTGTGCAACGATCAGGCAGTAGCCGATACCGAGGTTGAAGACACGGCGCATCTCCTCCTCTTCGACCCCCTCTTCGGAGAGCAGGTCAAAAATGGCAGGCCTTGGCCAGGCAGTATAGTCCAAGGAGAGGCCAAGTCCGTCCGGAACAACGCGCCGAAGATTATCTGCAAGCCCCCCGCCGGTAATGTGGGCCATCGACTTCACCTTTCCTGTGGAGACGGCCTGAAGTGATGTGTTGACGTAGAGCTTTGTCGGAGCAAGGAGCATTTCCGAAAGCGTGACGCCTCCGAAGCGCGGCATCGCTTCGTCGAGACTATACTGCGAACCTTCGAAAAGGAGAGCGCGGCGAACCAGCGAAAAACCGTTGCTGTGAACGCCGGAACTGGGAATACCGACGACGGCGTCGCCGGCCGCAACATTTTTACCGTCGATGATCTTTTCCTCTTCCACAATCCCGACGGCAAATCCGGCAAGGTCAAGCCCGTCCTCGGGATAGACGCCCGGCATCTCCGCGGTTTCCCCGCCGAGTAATGCGCACCCGCTTTCGCTGCACGCCCTGGCGACACTCTCGACGATCGGTTTAAGAACGGAGATATTCAATTTTCCGCAGGCGATGTAGTCAAGGAAGAAGAGCGGACGGGCTCCGCATGTGATCAGATCGTTTACGTTCATGGCGACAAGGTCCTGTCCGATATGCGTAAACATGCCCGCTGCCCTGGCAACTTCGATCTTTGTTCCCACGCCATCGCAACAACCGGCAAGAACCATTCCTCCGGGGAGTCTGTACAGACCGCTAAACCCCCCTATGCCTCCGAGGATATCCTTGTTTGCAGGCATTGATTTGGAAATTCCCTTGATAACGTCAACCCACTGATCCGCGAGGGAGATATCGACTCCCGATTTTTTATAGCTGAGGTTCATATTCTTCGCCGCCTTCCATGTAATCTCCCGAAAAACAGGCTGTGCAGACGCTCTTCGCGGGAAGGCCTATAGCTTCCAGAAGATCCTCTTCGGTGATGTACGACAGTGAATCCGCGCCGACCTCCTGCTCAAGCTGTTGAAGATTCATGCGCGCGGCCGCCAGCTCCACCCGCGTAGGGGTGTCGATACCATAGTAGCAAGGGAAGCGCACCGGAGGAGAAGAAATCCGAACATGGACCTGGTTCGCGCCGCACGACTTGATCATGGAGATCATCCGTTCGCATGTCGTCCCGCGCACGATAG
The DNA here is from genome assembly GCA_963668335.2 of Aminobacteriaceae bacterium. Classification (GTDB taxonomy): domain Bacteria; phylum Synergistota; class Synergistia; order Synergistales; family Aminobacteriaceae; genus JAAYLU01. Next base: position 112,503 of record CAXXRY010000037.1, read on the forward strand.
AGTCGTCGACGACGACGACGTTCTTCCCTTGGAGCACCTCGGTGATGGGATTCAGTTTAATCCGTACCCCGAGGTGTCTCACCCTGTTTGTCGGTTCGATGAAGGTGCGTCCAACATAGCGGTTGCGGACAACGCTCTGCTCGTAAGGAACGCCGCTTTCTTCCGCGTACCCGAGAGAAGCGATCGTTCCGCTGTCGGGCATTCCGGTGACAAGAGAGGCTTCATGGCAAGGCGCTCTTTTTGCAAGCTTTCTCCCCAGTTCCTTGCGTACGGCATAGACCGAACGGCCGCTGATCACGCTGTCCGGACGGGCGAAATAGACAAACTCGAACGCGCATCCGAATCGTCTTTTGGGTTCGACAGGAAGGCGTATCGAGTGCACGCCGTCGTCTCCTATTATGATAACCTCTCCAGGTTCAATCTCCCGCACGACACTCGCTCCCACAAGATTGAGCGCGCACGTCTCAGAAGAAATATAGTGAATATTTTCCCGGCGGCCTAGTACCAGCGGACGAAAGCCCCAAGGGTCGCGAGCGGCCACCAACCGGTTTCCCAGGATCATCGTGAGAGAGTACGCGCCCCGGAGACGGACAAGAGAATCCAACAGCGCGTCCAGGGGCTGCTTGTGCGGTTGATGGGCAATCAGGTGGAGAATCACTTCCGTATCCGTCGTCGAATGAAAGATGGCGCCGCGGTTTTGAAGAAGCAGCTTGAGTCCCTGTGCATTGGTCAGATTTCCGTTGTGCGCCACGGCGATTGGGCACTTCGATGTGCTCGCGGTCAGGGGTTGCGCGTTTGAAAGCTCCGATCCTCCTGTTGTGGAGTAACGAACATGCCCTATCGCGCACGAAGATTCCACAGCGGCCAGATCCGCCTGATCGAGGGCAAGATGGACGAGTCCGTTTCCCCTACGGGAGGATATTCCGCCCGAAGAATTGGTCCAAGCGACCCCTGCAGCTTCCTGCCCTCTGTGTTGAAGCGCGTAGAGTCCAAGGTACACGTCTTCGAGAACCTTTTTGCCGTCGGGTGAGAATGCGCCGAAGACGCCGCACATTCAAGCATTCCTCCATTTCGAGAGAAGTTCCGAAACAGTGAGCGAAAAAGCTCCCTCGACGGAGAGGCGTTCTCCACTTACACGCCCGAGCTGGATGCAAGGGTACCCGTTCCAAAGGACCTTGAAGAGAGGAACCCTGCTCATTGGGACTGCATAAAGCGCGCGGGCACAGCCTTCGCCAAAGAGCAGAATATCCTTTCGCGTGGGGATGGAAAGAGCAATCGAGGCGCCGATACCGCTCTCCATGCTCTCTTTGGCAAGGGCCGCCGCAAGTCCCCCTCCCGAAAGCGCACGGCCGCTATGGGCGGCTTTTGCAGACGCAGTTTTCAGCGCTCTCTCAACAAAATCTTTTTCAGCTTCCGGATAGAAGGGGAGTGGGCGTCCTGCAAGCTTCCCCTGAGAGAGCAGGTAGCGGCTCCCGGCGAGCGACGGATTGCACGGGCCGACGAGGAAGAGGACATCGCCCTCTTTCCACGCTCCGGCCGGAAGCGCGCCATCGATCGACGGAATGATCCCGACTGTTCCGACCACGGGAGTCGGGAGGATGGCGCCGTCGGGACTTTCGTTGTACAAACTCACATTTCCCGAGACCACAGGACAGTTAAAGGCGGCGCAGGCTTCGGCCATCCCTTTGACGCACTCTTCGAGTACCCAGTACTGCTCCGGATCCTCCGGGGAAGGAAAATTCAGGCAGTCGGTAAGTCCTGCAGCGCGGGCGCCCGCGACCGCCAGATCCCGGACGCTCCTGGCGACAGTTTCGGCGCCGCCCCGGAACGGATCGAGCGAGCACTTCCACGGATCAGCATCAAACGTCATTGCAATGAGCGAATCCCGCCCCTTTATCCTGAGCATGCTCACCGGATGCCCCGGCCCGATAACGGTGTTCAGCTGGACCATTGAATCGTACTGCTCATAGATCCTTTTCTTCGAAGCGAGCGAAGGATCGGCAAGAAGAGAGAGCAGCGTTTCGTTCCAGTCTTTAGGAAGAGGGATATCCTCGACGTCGAATTCCCATTTTTTTACAAGATCCGCAGGACGCCGGGAAGGCCAGGGGATAAGAGGGCAGCGGTCGCCGATGAGCGTCGCAGGGAGTGAAGCGGCTGTCTCCCCGTGAAAGAGAATCGTGTACTCGTCACCCTCGACTGTCTCGCCGAATTCAGCGCAGTCCAGCTCCCACTTTTCCGCAATCGCCATCACCTCGTGCAGACAAGAACGGTCGACGATAAGCAACATGCGCTCCTGAGACTCGGAGAGAGCGATCTCCCATGGTTCCATATTCTCCGCCCGGAGAGGAATTTTGTCGAAGTGTAAGATCATCCCGACACCGCTTTTCGCGGCGACTTCGCTTGAAGAAGAGATAATGCCCGCAGCTCCCATGTCCTGCATGCTCACGATGAGTTTTTTCTCCTTCATTTCGAGGCAAGCTTCGATAAGGAGCTTTTCCGCGAACGGATCGCCTATCTGGATCGAGGGCCTGCTCGCCTTGTTGTCCTCGGAGAGCTCCACTGATGCAAACGCGGCACCTGCGATCCCATCCCTTCCCGTCTTCGAACCGAGCAGAACGACAGCCTGCCCCGGACGCGCGGTGCGGGAGCTGACGATCTCGTCCAGAGGAATCAATCCGATGCAAAAGGCGTTCAGCAATGGGTTTTCGTTGTAGGACGGATCATACGCCGTCTTTCCTCCGACGGTAGGCACGCCGACGGCATTCCCGTACCCTCCGACTCCGTGTACGATACCCGATGCTAGCGATTGCGTCCTGGAGGAAGAAGGATCTCCGAAGAAGAGTCCGTCCATTGAAGCGACCGGTCGAGCGCCGAGCGCTAAAATATCACGGATTATTCCTCCGACACCGGTAGCCGCTCCCTGGTACGGAGCCACAGCTGAAGGGTGGTTATGGCTTTCCGCCTTGAACGCCGCTCCGAGCCCTTCTCCAAGATCGACGATTCCGGCGTTTTCACCGGGTCCGAGGACCACGCGATCTCCGTTGTTCGGAAAGAGTTTCAGCAAGTTTTTCGTCGACTTGTAGCTGCAGTGCTCGGACCACATAACCCCCATGATGCGGAGCTCGCATTCATTCGGTTCCCTGCCCAGTACACGACGGATCTCCTCGTATTCGGTCTCGCGAAGACCGGCTTTTTGATACTCCATCTCATCGGCCTCCCTTTGTAAACGATTCGAGGATTGATCGCCAGAAAACCCGGCCGTCCTCTCCGCCGGTCAACGCTTCGCTCGCTCTTTCCGGATGCGGCATAAGGCCGAGGATATTACCCCGCTTGTTGACGATCCCGGCGATGTTGTTGGCCGATCCGTTGGGATTGGCATCGTCGCCTATTAACCCGTCGGAATCGCTGTAGCGGAAGACCACTCCCCCGCGATCTTCAAGTACCTTCAGTTCTTCTTCAGGCAACGTGTACAGTCCATCTCCGTGGGCGATAGGGAACTGAACTATCTGTCCCTTTGAAAAGAGCGATGTAAACGACGTTGATGTATTCTCCACACGCAAGAAACACGGTCTGCATACGAAGTTGAGCATACGGTTCGGAAGAAGCGCGCCGGGAAGCAGCCTGGACTCCGTCAAAATCTGGAACCCGTTGCAGATTCCCAACAGCAGCCCCCCCCGCCGCCCATGTTCGGCGACCGCCTTCATAATGGGGGAACGAGCCGCCATCGCGCCGCAACGAAGATAATCACCGAACGAGAATCCCCCCGGGAGAATGACAAAATCGGTGTCTTCGGGAAGCGTCGTCTCTCTGTGCCAGACGGCACTGACCTTTGTCCCGAGGCTCCCGGCGACGGCGTGCATGACATCATGGTCGCAGTTGCTGCCGGGAAAGACGATGACCGCCGTGTTCACTTACTCCCCCTCCACTTCGATACGGAACTGCTCGATGACACTGTTTACCAGCAGGTCGTCGCACATTCTCTCGGCTTCATTCCGTGCTCCTTCGACGGATTCGCTTTCCACCCATACCTGAATGTACTTCCCGACCTTCACCGAACGCAACGCGTCGTGCCCCATACCGGCGAGGGATCGCTCGACCGCTTTCCCCTGGATGTCAAGCACACCCTCCTGAAGCTCGATAAAAATGGAAACCCTATACGTCATCACACCCTCTCCTCATTCGCAGAGGAAATTCTTCTCCAGATTTCCTGATACGCTCCGAGAACGTCTCCCAAGTCCTTCCGAAAACGGTCTTTGTCGAGGCGGTCTTTCGTGTCCTTGTCCCAGAAACGGCAGGTATCGGGTGAGACTTCGTCCGCCAGAACCAAACGCCCTTCGGTATCGACGCCGAACTCAAGTTTGAAATCGACGAGGATAATACGCAGCGTTGCGAAATACTCCGTAAGAACGCTATTGACCTTCAGAGCGATTTCCTTTATTTTTAAAAGCTGTTCCTCAGTGCTCCATCCGAAGAGCATCGCATGATCTTCGGTGATGAGCGGATCTCCAAGAGCGTCGTCTTTCAGATACAGTTCCACAAGGGGACGGGACAGCACCTTCCCCTCCTCGACTCCGAGACGCTTGCACAGCGAACCGGTGGTGATGTTGCGCACGACGACCTCGATCGGAACGATGGCGACTTTTTTTACGATCTGATGAATGTTGTCGACTCTTTTGACGAAGTGTGTGGGAATTCCTTTTTCGGAGAGAAACTCGAAGAGAGAAGAGCTGATCAAATTGTTGAGCTCACCTTTGCCTTCGATGGAATCTTTTTTTAGGGCATTAAATGCTGTGAGGGAGTTTTTGTACTCTATAATACAGAGATTCGCATCGTCCGTTTCATACATTTTTTTCGCTTTGCCTTCATAAAGGAACTTCTTTTTTCCAAGGTGGGGCACCTCCAAGGATTAATATACTTACATTATTTATCTACATTGAAAAAATGTCAACAGTAAATTGGTCGGCAATTTTACCCCGGAAGGTGATTTTGTGAGTAATTTTATCGAGGAGTTTCCGGAAACAACGTTGATTCTCGCCGGGGGCAAGGTTCGAGAATGGGCGGGGAAAAACTTACGCTCGCTGTCGACTCCGAGCCGCTTTTGCTGAAAGTGATACGGAGAGTTCTTCCTTTTTCGAAGGACATTCTCCTTTCAGTCGCCCCCCGCCAAGTTCCGTATGTTTCCACGATGTTCTCGGGTATAATCTCTCTGTACGGAATTCGTACCGTCGAGGATCGCCTTCCGGCAGGAAAAAACCTCTCGGAGGTCGATGAAAAGAGAAGCGGTCCCCTTGCAGGCATCGTTGCCGGGTTGGAGGCATGTTCTTCAGAATGGCTTTTTGTCTGCGCCTGTGATATGCCGCGAATCTCGGAAGCTGTTGTACGAATGCTATGGAAACACGGCGACAAGAGTGCGTCGGTAATTGTTCCGTTCCTCGGGGGGTTTTATGAACCGCTTCATGCATTCTATAGGAAAACATGCCTACCCGCGGCGACATCGCTTCTGGAGAGCGGACGCAGAAAAACCACGGCGTTTTACGACGCTGTTCGAGTATCGCCGGTTGGAGATGGATACTTCTCTCATCTTCCCGGTTACAGGAGATCTTTTGAAAACCTCAACAACAAATCTGATCTGGAAAAAATGACAGGTCTCCTTTAAAGGAGCCAGTATTGAGACGGAAGCGCCGCCATTTTTGGAAGGAGACGTTGTATGGAACAGAAACGCATTCGTAACTTCTGCATCATCGCCCATATTGATCATGGAAAATCTACCCTTGCCGACAGACTTCTGGAAGTGACGCAAACCGTAGAATCCCGGGACATGAAACATCAGATGCTTGACACCCTCGATCTTGAGAGAGAACGGGGAATCACCATCAAGCTGGTTCCTGTACGCATGAAGTATCGATCCGCGGACGGAGGAGACTACATTCTTAACCTGATCGATACGCCGGGACATGTCGACTTCGGTTATGAGGTTTCCCGCTCTCTTGCCGCCTGCGAAGGAGCGCTGCTCGTTGTCGACGCCACACAGGGCGTCGAGGCGCAGACTCTCGCCAACGCGTATATGGCGGTCGATCAAGGGCTGGAGATTCTCCCCGTGATCAACAAGATCGACCTTCCGTCGTCTCGCCCCGACTATGTAATTAAGGAAATAGAGGATGTTGTCGGGATTGACTGTGACAAAGTGATACTCGCAAGCGCCAAGGAGGGCAAAGGAGTTCCGGAGATACTGGAGCGCATCGTTCACGGAGTCCCCGCGCCGTCGGGAGATCCGGAAGCGCCGTTGCAGGCGATGATCTTCGACTCGAAGTACGACAACTACAAAGGCGTTATCTGTTACATACGCGTTGTAAACGGGACCCTCCGGCCTGGCAGAAACATCCGGTTCATGGCCACCGGCGGCGTTTTTCCGCTGGAGGAAGTCGGCGTACTGCGCCCAAACTTCGAACCGTGCGACGAACTGACGGCGGGAGAAGTCGGCTATGTCGTTTCAAACATCAAAACAGTGGCAGAAGCACACGTGGGAGACACCATCACGGAGGATGCGCGTCCGGCAGCGGTGGCGCTCCCCGGCTACAGAAAGGTCAAGCCCGTCGTTTTCTGCGGATTCTACCCTGTGGAACGCGACGACTATCCTCAACTTCGGGACGCCCTTGAAAAATTGACGCTTAACGACTCCTCGATCTCCTTTGAGCCGGAGACCTCGGTTGCCCTTGGATTTGGGTTCCGCTGCGGTTTTCTTGGCCTTCTCCACATGGATGTATCGAAGGAGCGTCTTCGCCGCGAGTACAACGTGGAGCTCGTCGCGACGTCGCCGAACGTCATTTATGAATTGACGACGAAGAGCGGAGAGATCATCGAAGCCCACCGTCCTTCCGATTTTCCTGAGATCGGAGATATCGAAGAAGTGCGGGAGCCGATGATCAAGCTTACTCTTTTCGTACCCTCCGACTATGTCGGGAAGGTGATGAAACTTTGCCAGGACAAACGGGGAACCTATATCTCCATGGACTATCTCGCCCCCGATCGTGTGCGTCTGATTTATGAATTGCCGCTGGCTGAGTTCATCATCGATTTCCACGACAAGCTGAAGTCCCAAACAAGAGGGTACGCCTCTCTTGATTACGAACATACCGGACTGAAGGCCTCCGATTTGGTTCGAGTCGACGTGCTGATCAACGGCGAGGCCGCCGATGCGTTCTCCTTCATCTGCCACAGGGATGCCGCATACAACCGGGGGCAGGCAGTGGTTCGCAAGCTCAAGGAGCTGATCCCGAGTCAGCTCTTTGAAGTGCCTCTTCAGGCGTCCATAGGGAAAAAAGTCATTGTTCGCCAAAATGTAAAACCGCTTCGAAAAGACGTTCTCGCGAAGTGCTACGGAGGCGACATCACTCGAAAGCGGAAGCTCCTTGAAAAACAGAAGGAAGGGAAGAAGCGTATGAAGCAGATCGGACGCGTTTCTATCCCCCAGGAAGCTTTCCTCGCATTTCTGAAGGTCGAAGAGGATGAGGAATAACGTCGGGGAGGAGATTGTTCGCCGACTTACCTCCTCCGGAGAGGACTTTTCTCTTTATGTTCATCTTCCGTTCTGCGCCGGCAAATGTCCCTACTGTTCGTTTTTTAGCGTGGTTCCACGAAGCGGAGAGATAGAAGAGTACTGCCGTCTTCTGCATTCGGAAATCCGTTTTTTCGGGGAGCGCCTCTCAGGCATCGGAGTATCCGCAGCGACGATATACTTTGGCGGAGGTACACCGTCGCTGCTCGCTCCGACGGAATGGGGACGGCTTTTCAAATGTTTACGCACACATATTCCCTTTGCTCACAATCTAGAGATCAGCGTTGAGGCAAACCCTGACTCCCTCTCCGAAGACCACGTTCAACTCTGGAAGGACCAGGATGTCTCAAGAGTCAGTATCGGTGTGCAGAGCTTCTTTGACGGCGAACTTCGCTGGCTCGGACGCCTCCATGACGCGAACCGTGCCCGAATTGCGATAGAGATGTGCGTTCAGTCCGGTTTTTCAGTAAGCGCTGATTTTATGTTCGGGCTCGCCGATCAGACTCTACGCTCGTTTTCCAACTCAGTCGCAGAGGCGATCACTCTTGGAGCGGAACACCTCTCACTGTATCAGCTTTCAATTGATGAACGCAGCAGATGGTCGCACAATCCGCCGGAAGGGCGAAAAGACGGATATCCGTTCTACAGATGGAGCCAGTGGTATCTTCCAAAAAAAGGTTTCGCCCAGTATGAAATCTCAAGCTTCGCCCAACCAGGGAAGGAATGTCGGCACAACAACTCCTACTGGACAAACGGAACAGTGCTCGCTCTTGGAGCGGGAGCGTGGGGATATGCAAACGGACTTCGCTATCGCAACGAGCGAACACTTGCCGGCTATGCCGAAGCAATCCGGCGCAACGGACACTCGGCTGCCGAAACTGAAACTCCGGATCCTCGTAAGCGTGCGCATGAAGCTGCAATCCTTATGCTTCGCACTTCCAAGGGTATCAGCTTCGAAAATTTCTCCTCGCGATACGGGAAATTAGAACTCTCGGCGATTCTAGGCACTCTGGAGGACAATGCGCCGCCCGACTGTTTTGTACGGAGCGACGTATCTCTTGCGCTCTCGCCGAAGGGGATGAGGGTCGCAAACGCCCTGTGGAGCCTTATTGTGTAAACAGCGTTCAGGAAAGGAAGATGCTGCCGATGGAATACGGCATGATACGTTTCACTCCGGATGATTCCTACGTCGTAGAGGATATTTTGATTGTACTTTCTCGATTTTTCCCAGCCCATCCTGTGAAGGGGTATTCCGTGGAAGTGGCTGATTCGTTACGCGGAGGGCTCTCTTTTATCGAGGGAGACGGCGATACAGACGCCCTTGGCAAGGGACTTCTACTTTCACTTACTCGTGTCTATGTCTCTATGGACGAAGAGGGGGGGAGCGTGTTGATTGCTGCCGAATCAATGGAAGAACGGGCTCGCTGGATCAGCGAGCAGTGGAAATCTCGCTCAGGGAAAAATTTCAACGGCGTTATTCACCATACCTACCCGGGGAACGGATGGAGTTTGGTGGGAATTGCAGCGCCGGGATGGATGGTGCTCTTTGATGATGAGACGGAAAATGCGGAGCAAGACTGGTTAGAGGCCGATCTTCACGTTGCGTATCTTCCACCCGACGACGAGGTGCTTGAATTCCTCACCCCCGAAAAAACCTCTGTTGAAGTTCTCTCTCTTCTCGCAGAATACCTCCTCTTTTGTCTTCCTTCGAGAGAAGAAACTCCAGGAATCTAGTCATCTTTCAAAAAACAACGGACGCTCTTCGCGAACAACACGAGGAGCGTCTATCGAGCAGTATTCTACAAAGAAAGAATTTTGTCCGAAGCGAGAAGCGCTTCAGTGATTTCGAACATATTCGAGATAACCCCGGCGCCGATGTCCGAAGTCACGCCAAAGTGGTTCGTACACGTTCCGCAGACAAGAATGCGGACTCCTTTTTTCTCCAGAACCGTCAGATGATCCAACGAAGCAGTATGCTTCATCGCAAGCTTTACGCCTTCGTTCATCAGGGCGAGAACCGAGGGGAGCGGGGTTATCTGGGAAACCGTTCCAAGGAACCCCTTCATAAGCACCTCGCCCAAGAGAGGATCATCTCCTCCTATTCCCTTTTTTGTGATGAGCACAGCTGTTGACACTCTAGTACGAGCCGCGGCCGGTGCGACGGGAACAGGTCCAACACTTGGGAACGGGGGAGTAGAACCACCTGTAGCTTGCGATAAGGATGCGTTCTCGGCCGGAAGCGAGGCTTCGGTAATTACGGAAGCACGTATAATGATCGATCCGTCCTCATCGAAAATCCGGACAAAGTATCCGTTTTTTTCAAGATATCGCTGTACATTGGATGCGGCAATAGCATTATCGAGGAAAACTTCGATCTCATCTTCCCCTTTTTCTACATGTACCTTCGTCATCATGACCGGTTGCGGGCAGCTCCTGCCCCGTGCGTCTATCTTCCCCATTCAACAGCCTCCCTACCCCGTACTTTTAGAAAGCACGGAGAAAATAATGACACAGTATTGCTCTCCGTCAGATCAATTATAATGTATGGCTGTGCAAAAAACAATGGAAGCCTTGCAAATACTGAATTTATCTGCTCTCAAGGTGAGGAATCGTACATCATACTCATACACTTTGGAGGGGAAGGACGATGGATAATCGAGGTATTTCCATGGCTTCCGGGCTTCTTGTCGTTGGTACACGGTACTACTACAGGATGAGGGTTCCTGACAATCTTGTGGGAAAGATGGCTAAGAAGGAGTTCCGGGTATCCTTGCGGACCGGAGACAAGAGAGAGGCTAAAAGACTGTCCTGTATCTGTGGTAGCATGGTCAGGGAATTTTTCGAGAAGGTACGGAGGGGAGATACCACGGTGAAGAAACTGAAGCCGGAAGAGGTAGGCTATCTTGTAGCGGAATGGCTGAAGAAGATCGTTTCCGATGCTGAGGACAGACGGAACAGCGGAAGGTTCCCGGTAGAGGTACGGAGGACGATGGACGAAGATCATACCGATGCGGTCCTTGAAATGATCGGGCATCTTGAAAGCGACGATAGAGAAGCCCTGTGGAACTTGGAGCACATCAAGTGGATGAAGCAGGATGCTTTAAGGTTACTGGGAGAGAAGCGATTGAATGCCGATGACGGTACTTTCGGGAAGCTCTGTCGGGAGATGCTGAAAGCAAGGTGTCATTATTGGGAGTATGAACGGGAGAGAGTGGAGAATCCTTTAGGGGATGAGGGAGAGGCGATTCAACGCCACCTTGGAGAGAGTATCACGGAGGGTGTAAAGTTTGTGAATCCCTTGGTGGAGAACACACCCGCTGTTTCGACTGTACAGGCACAGAGCGTAGCAAGCGCGACACAGAGCATCGCAGATGTGACGCAGGACGTTGTGAAGAAGCCTAGCCTTTCGGAGATCGTGGAAGAGTACATCGACTTCAAAACTTCTGAAGGGGAATGGAGAAAGCGCACTGTAGCGGCGACGGTACCGAGGCTTCGGAGATTCGTTGAATTGATCGGGAATCCAAGAGCCGATACGTTGACGAGGGACGCATTGAAGCAGTACCGGGCGTATCTTGTGGGTTCCCCGGCGCAACAGAAGGAGAGATGGAAGAAGTACAGCAAGATACCGGAGAAGAAGTTGGAGGGGATGATTCTTCGGGGAGAGATACCGGAAGCGGACAGGATAAGCAGGGGGGCGTTGAATACCTATATCACGCAGATCAATAGCTTCTTGAAGTGGGCTACGGTACAGCATGACATTCCGGGGTGGGCGTGTCAGATCATCCAAAGAGTGAAGGCGTCGAGCGGGGGGAAGGTTGTCAGTGCTGAAGAATCAATGAGAAGAGCATTCACGGAGAAAGAAATAAGAACGATATTCAGCCAAAGCGGATTCACGGAAGACGGCTTTACTCGGTCGTGGTACTTCTGGGTACCGCTGATAGCGTTGTTCTCGGGGGCCAGGGTTGGAGAGATCGGACAGATGCGGATAGACGATGTACGGGAAGCGCAAAGCACCGCAGGCGCGGCGGGGGTTCTGTGTTTTGATATAAACGACAAGGAAGACAAGCTAACGAAGAATGCTACTTCGATACGCCTTGTACCTGTACATCCGATGCTTGTGGAGATCGGATTGAAGGAGTATATGGAGCGACTGAGGAAGCGGGGGGAGACGTTGCTTTTCCCTGAGTTGGAAAAGAGAAGCAAGAGCACCATCATGCACTACGGGGAAACAATCTCGCATTGGTTTTCCAAGTTCAAGCGTGGTATCGGAGTAGGTGGACCGATGAATGAGGATGGGGAGTATAACAAAGATGGGAAGGAAGCGACGTTTCATAGCTTTAGGAATACGTTTATCACTGAATGTCAACGGAATAGGCTTGAGTTATCCATGATTCAACAGCTAGTTGGTCATTCAAAGGGGGCTACCATGACGGATAGGTACACGGATAGATATTCTCCGATGGAGTTGTACGAGGGGGTTATTCGGAGGGTGGAGTTTCCGGTGGATGTGGAGAGGCTGAAGAGATCGAGGTTCGGTCTGTGGGTTAGAGATTGAGAGATACTTACACGTACGAGAATAATACATTAGCGGATATGTCTTTATAGTATTGACATTGAAATAATTGATGATAGATTCTCCTTGTTGATTTTATCCATGAAGGGAGACTTTATCCATGATAACCATAAGACAGTTGCAGAAAGAACATAGAATGCTTGCAAAGAAGAAAGATACGACCGTCGAAGAATGGGGTGCCTTCTACGAGAAAGCAGCGATAGCGGCGTGTGAACGAGTGAACAGCTATTACAAAAGTTTGGATATAGTTTAGAGAATACAGAAGAAAGCCTCTCCGGTGGAATGTCGGAGGGGCTTTTTGTTTGGAGCTTGTAGGGGGGAAAAGGGAAAGATCGGCGTAGGGAAGACACAGGGAAGCTCAGGACGGTAGGACCGCTGAGGTACGCCTGTGACGGGGGCAACGGTGGAGATCGGAGAGCAAGGAGTCATCGAAAGGGAACGGCTTTGCAGGGTGCGCGTTTCGTTCGGTCCTTGTGAGCAGCGGGGATGAACGGGGAGATTCAGGCATGATGAAGCGTAAAGGCTGTCAGGCCGTCCAGCAGGGGGGCCAACGCTAGCGCGTTGTCCTTATTGGGCTTGGGGTGAAGTTCATGGAGACTGAAGGGAAGCAGCGGGGGTACTCCGGGGTGGGGCTTGGGGAATGCTGGTGTGCTCTTCGGGGTGGGTGAGGATGCACTCAGTTTTTGAGGTAATCGCTTGAAGGTGTATTGAGTTATTGGAAAAGTGGTGAGGAATTCCTCACACCTACTGAACAAAAAAGAGACTTGAAGCCAGTCGTAGCAAGGGTTCAGCTCATTTTACTTTGATGCACTAAAGCGATATGTAAAGCCTTGGTACGACTGGGATGAGGTGATTTTGGGGTGAAAATGGTGCTGAGGAAAAAGTGTGTGGCGTGGGAGAAGAGCATGAGGGAGAAAAGAAAAAAGCCTTATGAACAGTGGAGTTAGAGAAGGATTGAATACTTCAAGTATACATACATGATTATATGGTTTCAGTAGTTTCTGCAAAAGTGCTGTAAGAGCTTTTGTTTGATGCTGATTGAAAATACACGCCAGTATATGAAGAGAGCGGACTGTAGGAGGTCTGATTCTCTCGGAATATAATTTCAAGGAGATGAAGCGTCGTGGATAACAGTATTTTGGAATGGGAAATATGTTCTGGTGAAGGGAAGCTGATGGAGGTTCCGTTGAGTTCGATTAAGACGGACAGGGCAAGGCTACAGACAAGGACTAAGCCGCTCCATCAGGAGACAGTGAGACGGTACAGGAATTTGTACAAGGCTGGTGTAGCTATGCCGCCTCTTGTCGTGAGCTACAAGGACGGAGAGTTTCAGTTGATCGACGGGTACCACAGATACGAGGCGTTGCGGGGAAATTGCTTCAATGGTTGGGGTGAATCATTTGAAGCGATGAAGACCGGAGGGCCTATATCCGGTGAGCCTGTGAAGGTGCTGGTGGTATCTTGTCAAAATGACGCACAGGCCGTTTTGTGGAGTCTGAAGAAGAACGCCGAACACGGTAGACCGCTGAGTCTGGAAGACCGGAAGAAAGCGTTCAAGGCTTGGCTTGATGAGGAAATGTACTGGCAGAACAGACGGAAGAAGATGTTCAAGTCGTGGAGACAGGTATCCAGAGAGTTTGGAGGGACGGACCCCAAGACGCTCCGGGGATGGTGCAAAGAGATGAATCCGAAGCTCTTGAAGATGATGGCGACAAAGAACACGCACTACAAGGAGAAGCCTTATGAATACGATGCTGAGGAAGAGAGGTTGAACATGTACAGGTCTATGCTTACACAGATCGAGAAGAGCATCAAAGACGAATTCAAAGATACAGAGAAGCTACAGGAGCTTAGAGAGCAGCTTGAAGCGTTGTCGGTGCTGATTGGCAAGAAGATCAACGGTGAAGCAGTAGGGACAACAGAAGAGGCTGAGGATTACTAAGCAGTAACAGATATGGCATCCTTCCGATGCTTTGAACACTTCTCCTTGGAAGCCAGAGACGATAAGACGCACAGGGGTACTCCTACAACAGCCTTTGTGCGTCTTGTCTTTGGTGTATAGCAGGAGCTTGGAGAAGACACACAGAAGAGCATAGCGCCGCAGGCGCGGCTAGACGGAATGAAGATATAGAGTTTCCCGCCTCTGGTTCCCCCGATGGTATCCCTCTCCATCATCGGGGTAAGGAGCGTCTAGCGACGCTTGAGCCGGGGGCGGTTCTTTTTGTTTCAAGGCTTGGAGAGGGAAGCATCGGTAATCTGTAATCATTTCAAAATAAAAAACTCAGGAGGGGGAAAATGAATATGGGAACAAGAATACTTAGCACAGAGGAATCTTTGGAGCGGTATAACGAGTGTCTTGAAGCGGATGCGGAGAATCTCCGGGATGCTCTGGTACGGAGCACGGAAGAACTGTCGGTACTGAGACAGGAGATAAAGCAGATCATCGAGGGGCTTGATTGGTTTATTTCCGCTGAAGGTATCGAAAGCGTTGCGGAACAGATCGAAGAAGACTTCGAGGGAGCTTTTGAATGTACGATACCGGACCGGACGGAGAAGATGAACGGGCTGAAGGTGGCTCTGTGGGAAATGATGAAGATCGTCATGGAGAACAGGGTTGCGCTTGGGCTTGATTGTCCGGTGATGTAAGGGAGATTCTGAGCTGAATGATAAGACCAACGGGGGAATGGAGATACGTCTTCGTTTCCCTTTTTTCCGTTTTATTAAATTTTCATTTACAGTATGAATCGGGGTAACTCGGTGGAGGGATTGGAGATGTAGTCTATCTTCCTTCCCTCTTTTTTTTCGTTCCATTTGATGAAATGAATAGCGTAAACACTCAGGAACTTGGTCTTATGGTGCGGGATGAGAAGGTTGTTGTGAGCAGTCGGACGGTCGCAGAGGCGTTCGGGAAGGAACACTTCAACGTGATGCAGTCAATCAAAAACCTTGAATGTACTGCGGAATTTAGAGCCTTGAATTTTCAAGGCTCCTCTTATCTCAGTGAACAGAACAAGAAAATGCCGGAGTACCTTATGACCCGCGACGGCTTCACCTTCCTTGCTATGGGATTCACCGGACCCAGAGCGGCGGTTTTCAAGGAAGCCTACATTGAAGCCTTCAACAAGATGGAAGCGGAACTGAAGAACAGAAAACAGGTTTCTCTTGAGGATATGTACAAGACGCTTTCAAGCCCCGACGCAATCATCAAGATCGCCTCGGACTGGAAAGCGGACAGAGATCGGGTACATCTTTTTTTTCGATATACCATACCAGTGTAAATCTCTTGTGATGAAGCGAGGGTCGAAATCGGTTTTAGACCTTTACCTTATCCCTTGGAAATACCGGGGTTCTACGTGTCCCCAAAAGTTCGCGCACGCAGGAGAGAGAAAGGGTTTCACAAAGTTTGCATCCTTCTTGGTTTTGACCGGAAAATCTTTGAAGGTCTACGAAGGAGCACGCGAAGACGCTTCCCCCCGTGGCGGGGCCGGAAGATCGGTATCGGAGAGAAGTGGGAAGGGTACGAAAACTTTTCCTACCCTTGGCTGCGGTCCGAAGGTTGGGGGTACTCTCAGGAGGAACAATCTTGACGTGTACGCCTAGGCCAGCGAGAAATGGGTCGGGTTGAACGGAAGATGGTCAAGAGGTACTTTCCATACCCCTTTGAATCAGGATTCATTCTAGGGCCATTCTGAGCGGTCTGGGAAGGTGTGTGGTCTGAGGGCTTGGTATGACCGGACAAGGATGCTCGCTGCGGGGAATGATGGAAGGGGAAAGGAAAAAGATCATGGTAGGGGAAGACACAGGGAAACTCAGGACGGGAGGGCCGCTGAGGTACGCCTGTGCGGTTGCTTGGAGTAGGTCTATCATCCACCTAGGCCAGCCTAGAGCCTACCAGAGCGGACGATACAGACCGCAGGGGTACAGGTGGAGCTTGGAGCGGGGAAAGAGGGCTATGGAGAGGCGATAGACGAGGGGAAGCAACGGGTGCAAAATTGTACCGGTTGAATCCACGACAACGGAGGGAAGAGGACGGTCCAAAATTGGACTGTCCGGTATCTGAATCTAACAGAACAGGGTTCTGTAAGATTCGCTGAATCGCCTATATGCCGATGCTGCAAGGCTTGAGAGTGAAACGGTCCGAAATCGTTTTTCGAGGGCTTGACTTGTATCTTACATAAGCGTATCATTCTGCGCACTGAGTAAGATACGAGAAAGGGGAAAAACGATGAAGACGGTACAGCCGATACGGGAGATCAAGAAGATCGAAACGATGAAGAAAATCCTCAGAGTCAGCGGGAAAAGAAACGAGATGCTTTTCGTTCTCGGTATCAATTCGGCGTTGCGCGTGTCGGACCTTCTCGGTCTGAAGGTTGGGGATGTGGTGGATGAAGCCAGGAAGGTGAAGGAAGCGGTGTATCTGAATGAGCGGAAGACCGGGAAGAGCAAGGCGTTTCCGTTGAACGACGCTGCGAAGAAGATCATCGGTGAGTATGTCGAGGAAGTGAAACCGGACAGGGAAGCTCCGTTGTTTCCTTCCCGGAAGAGCGACAAGGCCGGGGGAGACAAACCTATTTCGAGAGTACAGGCATGGGAAATACTGTCGGAAGCTGCGGATGCTGTGGGGATAGAGCACGTTGGAACGCATACGTTGAGAAAGACCTTCGGGTATCATATCTACATGAGGACAAATAACCTTGGTCTGGTACAGAAGTTGTTGAATCATCGGAGTAGCGGGGAGACGTTGCGGTATATTGGCATCGAACAGGATGAGATGGACGAGGCCTATTTGAGTTTGAATCTGTAACTCTGTCTTTTTTCTCTATTTATATGGAAGCTCTGTCTTTTTCTTCGGAAGGAAGGGACGGGGCTTTTCTCTTTTGTGGTATCCTGTAACATGAAACAAAAGAACTTGGCGGGTAACGAAACGTGATGGTCAAAAGGTGAGAAGTAATACAAGATGGTCGTACAAAAGAGGCGTACCATGAAATATGAGAGTGCGAGAAAATCAGTATTTGCAAGGATTCGGCTGAATGCCTTGGCTTGTAATGTAGAATAGAATCAAGGACAAATTTTTCTTTGAAGAACTTGTTCGTCCGCAGTATGGGACGATGTAGAAAGGTGACTGATCACTCGTGAATCCTAATGAAAACAAAACAGGGGCGCTTCGCTCGCTTCCTTCAATGGACGTGCTTCTTGGTTCGCCGTGCGTGGAACCTTTCTTTTCGATGATCGGGCGCGAGTCCGTAAAATCCATCCTCACGGAGGCGCTCCAGTCCGAAAGAAAAGAATTGCTCAACGGACGTATTGACCAAACCTCTTGCGAATCAGTGCTCGCGCGCGCAATACCCCTTCTGGAACGACGAGGAGCGAACAGTTTAATCCCCGTTATAAACGCTACAGGAGTCGTTGTTCACACCAACCTCGGACGCTCCTGCCTTGCAGAGGAAGCAGCAGAAGCCGTGTTGGCGGCAGCACGCTGCTACAGCACGCTTGAATTCAATCTGGAAGAAGGGAAAAGAGGACGGCGAACCGACCACGTAGAATGGCTTCTCCGCCGCCTCACCGGCGCAGAAGCGGGGCTCGTCGTCAACAACAACGCAGGAGCTGTTCTTCTCTCCCTCGCAGCTCTCTGTAAGGGGAAAGAAGTCATTGTCTCCCGGGGAGAACTCGTGGAGATAGGCGGATCGTTCCGTATCCCGGAGATCATGGCATTTTCCGGAGTTCGTCTTGTAGAGGTTGGCGCGACCAACAGGACGCATCTGCGCGACTACGCGAACGCCGTAACGGAAAATACGGCGGCGCTGCTCAAGGTGCATCCTTCAAATTTCCGTATGGAGGGTTTTGTTTCTTCTACGCCTCGCGAAGAACTGGCTTCTCTCGCAAAGGAGAGGAGACTTCACTTCATCGAGGACCTCGGCAGCGGGATGCTGATCGATTATTCCCGCAGCGGGCTTTTGGGAGAACCCACAGTGAGAGACTGTATTGCACAAGGAGTCCATCTTGTAACCTTCTCAGGCGACAAGATGCTCGGCGGTCCGCAGATCGGAGGGGTGGCGGGAAAGAAACAGCTTATTGACGCCGTAAGATCCTATCCACTGCATCGCGCGCTCCGGGTGGACAAAATGACCCTTGCGGCATTCGAGGCCACTCTGCGGCTCTATCTGCGGGGAGAAGAAAAAAGAATCCCCACGATATCGATGCTCTTCGCCGATTCTGAATCCTTGAAGCTCAAGGCGGAATCTCTGCTCAACACCCTATGTTCGTCATTCCCCAAAGGACGGTTTACGCTGACGGATGTAGAAGATGCGGTAGGCGGAGGCGCATTCCCAGCGGAGAAGCTTCCCGGCTGGGGTGTTTCCGTTTCTCTGGAAGAGTGGGGGAGCGCAGGAAGGGTACAGCGTCTTCTCAGGGAAGCACAGCCCCCGGTAGTTGCAGGAGCCCGTGAGAACGAAACTGTACTTCATGTGCGCACACTCCTTCCAGGCGACGATGAACGGATTCTCGAAGCGTTTCGTTTCGCAGAAAAAAGAGCTCTTCCAGGCAAAGAAAAGGAGAGCGCAGCGAAGATGGAGAGAGGATGAAGACTGTGGAAGGCAGAGAAATCTCTCTGGTGCTGGGTACTGCAGGACATATTGATCACGGGAAAACAACACTCGTGAAGGCTTTGACTGGTGTCGACTGCGACCGTTTGATCGAGGAAAAAAAACGCGGTATCACGATCGAGCTTGGTTTTGCTCCTCTGCGACTGGATGACGGCCGTATTGTAAGCATTGTGGACGTACCAGGACACGAACGGTTCATCCGCCAGATGGTTGCGGGAGCTTCCGGAATCGACGGCGTTCTTCTCGTGGTTGCCGCAGACGAGGGTGTGATGCCCCAGACGAAAGAGCACTTGGAAATACTCAGCCTTCTCGGCGTGAAGGACGGTTTTGTGGCGCTCACGAAAACTGACGCGGTCGACGAGGATTTTCTTGAACTTGCTTTGGAGGACGTGCGTGATTTTCTCACAGGTACCTTTTTAGAGGGAAAACCTATTATTCCAGTCTCGGCAATCAAAGGGAGCAACATCGGTCTTCTGAGAGAGGAGCTGGGGCGCCTCGTCGACAGAATTCGGCCCCGTCCGCGCAAGGGGCCTTTTTTCCTCCCCATAGACAGAACATTCCCGATGTCGGGCTTTGGAACGGTGATCACAGGCACTGCCTATAGAGGAGAACTAAGCGCCGGAAACGAAGGGATCGTGCTCCCGTCCGGCAGGGAAGGACGAATCCGCAGCGTCCAGGTACACGGAGCCGATTCCAAGGTGGCCTGGGCGGGGCAACGAGTGGCTGTAAGCCTCGCGGGCGTTTCCATTGATGAAATATCGCGCGGCGATGTTCTCTGCGCCAAAGGCATCTACGCCACAACACGCTGTTTTGAATGCGAACTGCACCTGCTCGAGAGCGTCCCGTCGCTCAAACACTGGCAACGCGTTCGACTCCATATCGGGACCTCCGATGTGACGGCAAGAGTTTCCCTTCTCGAATCCCCTTCAATACAGAGCGGCGACACTGTCCCCGCACAGATTGTCACGGAAGAGGACGTAGTCTGTCTGCATGACCAGCGGTTTGTGATCCGAAGGTATAGTCCGCTTGAGACGATTGCCGGGGGGAGAGTACTGTCTCCTTTCGCCTCGAAGCCAAGGGGAAAAAACGCACGTGCCGCCTGTATCAAACGAATCAAGGCGCTTATGCACGCTATAACCCCAGCTGAACGTCTTGCAATTCTCATCGACTCGGCAGGCATACTCCATCTTTCCGACGCGGTCCGCTTTCTTCAAGAAACACCGGAAGAAACCATGCGTGTTGGAGAAAAGCTTCGTCCCGCAGGCGGACAGACCTCCAGGCAGACGTCTTCTGATTCACAGGGACAGAGTTCGGCGGATGTCGATCCAATGTTTCTCCAGGGAGAAAAAAGGTTCTTTCTCTCCGGACAAAGCGTCGCGCGTCTTTCTTCGGAAATTTCTGCTTTTTTACAAGCCTTCCACCAATCGCACCCATCTCAGAAAGGAGCTCTGCTTGACGAAGTTGTCCTCGGCGTGCTCAAGGAGTTCGATTCGCGCACGGCACGCGCGTTTATCGATTCCTTTGTCGCCGGCGGAACTCTGGTAATAGAGGACGGTTTCTTGCGCTTGAGCTCTTTTACTCCCCGCGATGATGAGCGGTTCTCAAAAGACTCGGAATCGCTACTTGCTTTCTGTAGAGAACGGGGCTTTCAACCCCCGCTTCTTGAAGAGGCGCCGAGGGCTCTCGGTATGGACGAAAAGCGTTTTTCGTCCCTGCTGAAAGGAATGCGCGAAACAGGTAAGATAGCGATTGTTTCGGGCTTTCTGCTCTCTTTCGAAATCGAAGAGAAGCTGCTCAACCTTCTTATTCAAGAAAAAGAAGGGATCACACTTGCAAGGGTTCGGGATCTTACAAACAGCTCCAGAAAATTTATCCTCCCTCTGCTGGAATATATCGATGCAAAGGGATACACGCGGAGAGCAGGGGAAGTACGGGTTCTACTTCCCTCCAAACTCCCTAAAAGAGGAGAAAATGTCTGAAGGCTGAAAAGGGGAGCTCACTGCACCCCGCCGAGGAGCCGGTACTGAATCCGAACGTCAGCAGGTGTGCAATATATTATGCATCTTCATACTTTTGGGTCACCGAAGAAAAGGAAAACGGCCCACACAAGGAAGAGCTCCCAGTCCCGTCGCAATCGGGCCTGATGATATTTGATATTTTTCAGTATTTGTGATAACATTCTTGTAATGATGAGTTGCTGGGAGTGACCCGTATGGCAGGAACAATTCGATCGATCCGAGAACAAGTGGCATTGTACAAGGGACTGACGGTACGTTACCGAACAGCCAAAGGACGTCGCAAAGTCGAGGAACGTCAAGGCGTCATCCTTGAAACCTATCCGAATCTCTTTACTCTTTACGTCGAATCGCAGGACAGCAAGGTTTCTTTCAGTTATGCGGAGCTTTTGACCCGCGAAGTCGAGTTGGAGCTTTTGTCCGGAAACAGAAATTAAGCCACTGTTGTTCATGTTATTGGTATGCCCCGCCACGATGCACGTGGAGGGGCATACTTTTTGTTAATTATTCAAGGAAGGGGATGCTCCTTTTGATTCACTGCCTACAATCCGCGGCGAAGGTAAACATCACACTTCGAGTCACCAGAAAGCGTCACGACGGCTATCACGAACTACGTTCACTTTTTTATGCGCTTCCCGCAATTGAATCATTGACAATTGAACCTGATTATGGTCATAATGTAAAGGACACAATTTCCGTAACAGGAGAAATGATCCGCGGAAGAAATATCCTTGAGGATGTCCTTGCTGCAGCGAGAAAAAAAGTTAGAGTGGGTCCTCTGCACATACGCCTTCATAAGGTCATTCCTCCCGGTAGCGGGCTCGGTGGGGGAAGCGGAAATGCAGCAGCCCTTATTTCTTGGCTGAACTCGCTGCGGGAAGAGGATAAACAAATTCGAGGCGAAGAAGCAGGATCCGACGTCCCGTTTTTCTTGAACGGAGAAAAATGGGCTTTCGTCGGAGGCAGGGGTGAACATGTGGAACCACTAGATGAGGGGATGCCCCACTTTCACGTAGTCGTTGTCATTCCTTCATGGGGTATGTCGACGGCAAGAGCTTTTTCGCTTCTCGCGACCAAATACGGCGGGCTCTTTCCCATGAACGAGGATGAGGCCGAAAAAGAGAGGAAAGATATTCTCTTGCAACTACAAAGCAAAAGATTTTGCGGGCTTCTTCCAAACGATTTTTGCCCGGTTCTCTTGAAAGATCGCTCGGAATACGCCGACATTTTCAGCGCGTTCCAGGGAAGCGGCTCACTTGGTTGGGGTATCACAGGAAGCGGCAGTTCGGCTTTCGGGCTTTTTATTCATAAGGACGGTTTTTCTCGAATGATTCAAAGCTGCAGCCATATGCAATGGATACGCAAAATTTTAATAGTGGAGTGATGATGAATGAAAGGACAACGAACCGAGCGACTGATCCGTACTTCGGCACGATTCCTCACGTGCCCTTCGAGACAGCTCTCGCTGACATCTTTGGCCGAGGACTTTCTTGTCTCGAAGACCGTTATCAGCGATGATGTCGCGATAATCGACGAGGCTTTTTCCAGAGAAGGCCTGGGAGGTATTATCGTCGACAGAGGAAGAACCGGAGGAGCTTCTTTTGTTCCGCGCATTGCCCCGGAAATCAAGGACACGCTTCTGAATGACCTTATCAATCTGCTGAACAGCGAAGATCGTTTCCTGCCCGGCGGACTTGTGTATTACAGCGATATACTCTTTAACCCGCACTACGCTCTTCGTCTCGGCTATGCAATGGCCTCGCTCTTCAGTGAAACTCGTCCGGACATTGTCATGACATCCGAGGTAAAGGGTATTCCGCTCGCTATTTTTACTGCACATGCGATGGGGATTCCGCTTGCAGTCTGCCGGTTCCGTAACAGAGCGAGCGACGGCTCCGCGGTGACGGTGCACTACCCGACGAAGAACGGCGAGGTCAAGGCGATGTACATGGGAACGAAACAACTAACTCGTGGAAAGAGAGTTCTTATTGTCGACGACTTCATGCGCGGTGGAAGCACTGCGGCCGGAATGCTCCTCGTCGCAAAGGAATTCGGCGCTGAAGTGGCAGGGACGGGAATTTTCATCGTTTCCTCCGATCCTGAGGAAAAAGCTGTCTCCTCGTACAAAGCGCTCCTCAGACTCGACGGCGTTGAGAAGAGACAGCCGAAAGTATCCTTATGGGAAGAGTAGGAGATTTGACGATATCTTTCAGCTGATATACAATCCCGTTGACGGAAGGAGGTGACCACATCTTCCATGCGTGTCTCCATTGAGAAAGACGAATGTATTGGATGTGGCGTGTGTGCTCAGGTGTGTCCGGAGGTATTTTCCATGGACGATGATGCAGGCGTGTCCAAGGTGATACGACCGGAAGGCGGCGAGTGTGCGAAAGAAGCCGCCGACAGCTGTCCGGTAGGGTGTATTACCGTAGAGGAGTGACAAGGCCCACTTTTTCGAAAAAGCGGTGTCCGCTTGCTTTTTCTTGTTCTTCGGGCGTATAATGAGCAACGCTTCATGAAGGGCCTATAGCTCAAGTGGTTAGAGCCACCGGCTCATAACCGGAAGGTTCCTGGTTCGAGTCCAGGTAGGCCCACCATGTACATTGCCGTTTCCTTCCGGGGAAACGGTTTTTTTTTTCAGAAAGGGGATGCCCTATGATCGTTGGAGAACTTGAACTCAAGCTTGACGAGGCGATTCCGTTCGCATGGGCTGAAGAATGGGACAACGTCGGTCTTCTTCTTGGAGACCGTTCGGTTCCGGTACGCGGCATGGCTGTTGCTCTTGACCCGTCCATTGAAGCCATGAAAACGGCTCTCGATCACTCCTGCTCCGTGTTAATCACACACCATCCCCTTATCTTTCACCCGTTGAAACGAATAGACTTTGCAGAGGGGCCCGGTGCGCAGATCGCTTTCGCGATACGCCACGGTCTGACGATATTTGCGCTTCACACAAACTGGGATGTTGCTCCGGGGGGAGTGAACGCCGCTATTGCACAGGCTTTAACTCTTCAGGAAATACGCCCTCTTCTTCCCTCAACGGCGGGCGCCTGGGGGAGCGGTGCAGTCGGAAAGTTTCCGCGCCCTCTGAACTTAGTGAAATGCGGTGCTGCAATACGGGATGCGATGCATCTTTCCAGGCTGGAACTCCATGGCGATATGAAAACAACCGTGTCGACGCTGGCTCTGTGCGGAGGCTCCGGCGGAGCATTCTGGCCAGACGCTGTCGCGTACGGTGCTGAAGCATATTTTACGGCGGATATGAAATACCATGAACGCCTGGACTCCCTCGACAAGGGAATTTCTCTTTTCATCGCCGACCACGGAGAAATGGAGCGTTTTTCTCTCACAGCGCTCACGGAGACAATTGCGAAAGCAACAGGCGAAAAGACGATCCTCCTGGACGTTTCGCGCCCTGCATTTTGTATGATATAGTTCTTTCGGTGCACGGAACCGGCGTACCGGAACCAGAACTTGAAAATTCTAGATAGAACTTGTACGCAGAGAATATTTCCATTCGAGGTGGTTTGATTATGGCACAACGTGTTTTCAGTGGGATGAGACCTACAGGGAAGCTCCATCTCGGGCATCTTGCAGGAGCGTTGACGAATTGGGTAAAGCTTCAGGAGAACTATCAGTGTTTTTACTCTATCGTCGATTGGCATGCCCTCATGTCCGAGTATGCGGATAGCTCTATGATAGCGGAAAACTGCAAAGAGGTTTTGCTGGACTGGCTCGCATCCGGACTGGATCCGGAGAAGTGCGTTATTTTTGTCCAGTCGCACGTCCCCCAACATGCCGAGCTCCATCTTGCTCTTTCAATGGTGACGCCGCTCGGATGGCTCCAGAGATGCCCAACGTACAAGGAACAGATTCTCAATATCCAGAACAAGGATCTGAGCAATTACGCCTTCCTGGGGTATCCTGTCCTGATGGCGGCGGATATTCTCCTGTACAAGGCTGAAATCGTCCCTGTCGGAGAAGACCAGAGCGCGCATCTGGAAATTACGCGGGAGATGGCTCGGAGATTCAACTCCTTTTTCGGCAATATCCTTCCTGAACCGCAGATCATGTTGACCCCGACGCCGAAAGTTCCCGGAACGGACGGACGGAAGATGAGCAAATCCTACGGGAACGCCATCAATATTGCCGATACGCCTTCGGAGATGTGGAACAAGATCCGCCCGATGATCACAGATCCCGCGAGAGAACGGCGCACAGACCCCGGTGATCCTGAGAAGTGCCCCGTGTGGGATATCCATAAAGTCTTCAACAACAATGAAGAAGAGAAAACGGAAATTGCTTCCGGATGCAGGTCAGCCGGAATTGGTTGTGTGGACTGCAAAAAGAAGCTGCAAGCGCACGTCGAAAGAGTCATGGGACCGATTCAGGAACGACGGGCGTTTTATGAGAAATCTCCGGATCTGCTTTCGAATATTCTTCGCGAGGGCGCTGAAAAGGCAGGAGAGGTTGCCCGTCGTACGATTGACGAAGTTATCAACGCTATCGGTTTTTTCAAGAGAGGTTAGGAGTGGCGGAGCACCGGGGAGAGCTTGCGGAGTTCCAGGCGGAGATTGACGGTTTCTCCGGCCCGTTCGATTTACTCTGCTGGCTCGTCGAGAGCAGAGAGCTGGAAGCCGCCAGCATTTCCGTTGGTCAGGTCGTACGTATATACGGCGCGTACCTGGCCAACACAAATAAGGTCTCCGTCTCGGTAGTTTCAGAGTTCATGCTGATGGCAGCATCGCTTGTTCTCAACAAGATTCGCGCCCTTCTTCCGGGACGCGAATCGCTGTCCGAAGCCGAGGAGCTTCAGAACGATCCCAGTGAAGATGTCCTCGAAAAACTATCACGCTACCGCCCCTATCGGTCGGCGGCACGGAGCCTAGCAATTCTTAAAGAGGAACGAGACCGAAATTTTTTCCGCAATGTCTCCGAGGATGAGGATGGGGATCCCTCTTTTGACCTTGGAGATCTGTTTGCTCTATGTCGTCTTTGGTGGAACCTGAGAGATTCGAAACAACGGACGACAAGTACGACATACATAGTCGAGGACGAGAGCGATTGGAACGGGGTTCCGTCTTCTCTCCCTGAAGAGGAGCAAATTGAACGCAAGATTTCAGAGATTCTTTCTGAACTGAACGCAGACGGTACTCTTCGTCTCTCGTTCCTTCTCCGCGAAAATCGAGCGATGGCGAATTTCGTTGTGACGCTTCTCGCTCTCCTCGAAATGAGCAGGATGGGACGAATAAGGATACTGCAGGAGGAGCTCTTCGATGACGTCGTCATTACCCAGCTTTGACTCCCTTTCAGGTACTGCGAAGACAATAGAAGCCATTCTCTTTGTGGCGCCTTCTCCAGTATCTGTAAATGAGATGGCTGCGCTGCTTTCGATTTCACCTTCCGCAGTGAAATCGGATCTGGAGTATCTCCGTTCTTTTCTTGTGCGTCATGGACACGGTATTACCGTAATCGAGTCCGCAGGAGGGTGGCGAATGGCTACGGCCGAGGATGTTTCGGAGATTGTTGGAACCTTCCGTGAGACCGCGACGACGCAGAAGATACGTCTCAGCAAGGCGGCAGTGGAGACATTGGCGGTCATCGCATATAATCAACCTGTAACGCGCAGCGAGATCGAGGAAATCAGGGGCGTGCGGTGCGAAAGAGTGATCGAAACGCTGCTCTCACATGCGCTGATCCGGATAGCTGGACGAAGAAAGGCGACTGGTTCGCCCCTCCTGTATCGCACAACCGATCTTTTTTTAGAAACATTCGGAGTTCTTTCAATCTCGGAACTCCCCACTTTGCAGGAACTCGACGAACTCGCGCCGTCTGACGAACCGCATTTCGTTCCTGTAGTAGATGAGGAAAAGCATACTGACGAGTGATCTCACCTGAAGGTTATGAAGCTCTTTGAGCGGAGGAGGAGTACGCCGTGGGAAACGGGACGCGACTGAACAGATTCCTTGCGATGTGCGGCATAGGCGCCCGACGGAAAGTGGAGGAAATCATCGCCTCCGGACGCGTCCGTATCAACGGCAAGGTCGTCCTTCTTCCAGGGTATCGCGTCGAGCCCGATATGGATGTAAGCGTTGACGGTCAGACTGTCCGGCCGCAAGAACACCGATACCTTGTTATGAACAAACCTGAGGGGGTCGTGTGCGCCGTTGAGGATGGGTATGATCCGACAGTGCTGGGATTGCTCCCTCCTGAATTTCAGACTGTTCAACTTTTCCCTGTAGGACGTCTCGACAAGGAAAGTCAGGGACTGTTGATAATTACCAACGACGGAGCATTTGCCCAAGAGATTCTGCACCCTTCGAAACGTATTCTTCGTGAATACGTAGCGATGCTCGATCATCCCATTACCCGGAAAGAAGTACGGAAATGGATGGCGGGAACAATGCTTGACGGGCGTCTGATCAAACCCGTCAACGTTTTGTTGCTTGACAAGGAACCGACTGGATGTTGGGTTTCCGTTGTACTCGCCGAAGGGGTAAAACGCGAAATTCGTCGTATGGCCACTGAAATTGGTTGTAATGTGATCGTGCTAGTTCGGAAAAGAATTGGTAAAATGGAGTTGAAAAATCTGCAGCAGGGACAATTTATCGAGATGTCCCGAGGATCATTGTGGAATGCTATCCGATCCGGAGGGGTTGTCTGATGGTATGGAGGAGGGCGGAAGATGGAAGGAATTGACGAACGGTCCCGAGAACTGATCAAAACGCGCATTCTCGGTAAGATAAAAGAAATTCGGTCATTCCCGCAGTTCGTGGTGGAGACCTTACGAAAGCTGAATGATCCCGACAGCAGCGCTCAGGATGTTGCTGCGAGTCTTTCGAGGGACGAGGGCTTGGTGATTCGTACGTTGAAACTTGCCAATTCCGCAGCATACGGTATCTCACGAGATATTTCCAGCGTAGCCGAGGCTATTGCACTCCTTGGATACAAAAACATCAGCAGCATTGTCCTCGCCGCTTCGGTTTATTCTGTAATGGACAAACCGCTCGCAGGATACGCTCTCGACCGGGGTATGTTGTGGCGTCACTCCTTGACCGTCGCCTATTCATCCCGATATATTTCGCAACTCACAAAAAAAGGCCTTCCGGAAGAAGCCTACGTCGGCGGCCTTTTGCACGATATCGGGAAAGTTGTTCTGAACGACTACGTTCGCTTCGGATACGGTATCATCGTCAAAATGGTCGAAGAACAACAGATTCCTTTCCTTGAGGCTGAAATTCAGGTACTCGGGTTTGACCATGCGATGGTTGGAGCCATGCTCGTAGAAAAGTGGGGATTGCCGGAACCGTATAAATTTGCTGTCGCCCACCATCACTCCCCCAATAATCTGACCGAACCAAAGCATCAGAACATTGTGGATGTGGTGCATCTTGCAAATTCTCTCTGTTTGATGCTCGGTGTTGGTATAGGCGCCGACGGCCTCCAAAACTATCTCTATCCCGAAGTGCTGGAGCGTCTTGGCATCTCCGATTACGAAATGCTCATGTCGGAGCTCGTGGATTTTGTAGCCCAGGCCGAGACGGAGTTATCCGAGATGGAGGAAGCCTTTCAATGAACAGCGTCTCTTTCGTCGCGACCATTGACGGCCCGGCGGGAGCAGGGAAAAGTACACTTGCGCGCAAGGTTGCGGACCTTCTTGGTATGCGCTATCTCGATACGGGCGCGCTCTACCGGGCTATAGCTTTTTCTCTTTACTCAAGACAGGTTTCACC
>CAXXRY010000038.1:0-39956 GCA_963668335.2 Aminobacteriaceae bacterium
GACGGTAGCGCGCCTCCGCGACGGCAGGGGGCGCGAGCGAAACATCCCGATGATCTCGAAGTGGCCGGTGCGCACACCGCGCCCGTCGGCGGAGCGACTGCTTCCCGACGAGCCGCTCTTGACCGGACAGCGCGTGATCGACGGGCTCTTCCCGCTCTCGAAGGGCGGCGTGGCGGCCATTCCCGGCGGCTTCGGCACGGGGAAGACGGTAACCCAGCACCAGCTGGCCAAGTGGAGCGACGCGCAGATCGTGGTGTACATCGGCTGCGGCGAGCGCGGCAACGAGATGACGCAGGTGCTGGAGGAGTTTCCGGTGCTTGAGGATCCGCGTTCGGGAAAACCGCTGATGGAGCGGACCGTCCTGATCGCGAACACATCGAACATGCCGGTGGCGGCGCGCGAAGCCTCAATCTACACGGGGATCACCATCGCGGAGTACTACCGCGACATGGGGTACGACGTGGCGCTGATGGCCGACTCCACCTCCCGCTGGGCGGAGGCGCTCCGGGAGATCTCCGGACGCCTTGAGGAGATTCCCGCGGAAGAGGGCTTCCCGGCCTACCTCCCCACGCGGATCGCCGAGTTCTACGAACGCGCGGGGAAGGTAACCACCCTGGGCGGCAACCGGGGGAGCATCTCGATCATCGGCGCGGTCTCGCCTCCGGGGGGCGACTTTACCGAGCCGGTAACGCGGCACACGAAGCGCTTCATCCGCTGCTTCTGGGCGCTGGACCAGCAGCTCGCGAGGTCGCGGCACTTCCCCGCCATCAGCTGGATCGACTCGTACAGCGAGTACGGCGACGAGGTAAAGGAGTGGTACGCGGCGAACGTGGACTCCGCGTGGTCGACGCTGCGCGACAAGGCGCGGGCGCTGCTGGCGGAGGACGACTCCATCCAGCAGATCATCAGGCTGGTCGGGGCGGACGTGCTCCCCGACGACCAGAAGCTGACGGCGCTGACGGCGTCGCTGCTGAAGAACGGCTATCTGCAGCAGGGGGCCTTCGGACCGGATTCATACTGTCCGCCGCGTAAGGGGATCGCGATTCTCGACATTCTGATCGGCTTCCACGAGAAGGCGGAGGGGATGCTGGAGCGCGGCTGTCCGCTCTCGCTGCTGAAGAAGATGGACGAACTGGTGGAGCTGACGCATCTGCGGGAGCTGCCAGGAGATAAGCTGGAGGCGTTCGCGGACTTGAAGAAACGGCTCTTCGAGCGTATGGAGACCGTCGACAGGGAGCGCCTGGCGACGCGGGGATCAGGGGCGGAGGGGTAGCTGTGGCGACGACGGAATATGTAGGCGTGAACAGGATCGCCGGTCCCTTCGTGATGCTCGGGGGCATCCCGCACGCGGGGTACGACGAGATCGTGGAGGTGCTCTCTCCGGACGGACGTGTCCGCACGGGGCGGGTGGCGCTGGTGAGCGAGAAGGCGACGCTGGTGCAGGTCTTCTCCGGGACGGAGGGGCTTGCGCCGGCGACGACGTCGGTGCGCTTCACGGGGCGGGAGCTGGAGATATCCCTCTCCCCTTCCATGCTGGGACGGACCTTCTCCGGCATGGGAGAGGCGCGCGACGGGTGCGGACCGGTGCTGGGAGGCATCCGCCGTCCTGTGAGCGGCGCGGCGATCAATCCGATGGCGCGGGAGTACCCGAGGGACTTCATCTCGACGGGGATCTCGTCGCTCGACGTGCTGCTGACGCTGATCCGGGGGCAGAAGCTGCCGATCTTCTCAGGGAACGGCCTGCCGCACAACCAGCTCGCGGTGCAGATCGCGACGCAATCGAAGCTGGTGGGGGCTGAGAACTTCGCGGTGGTCTTCGCGGGGATCGGCATCAAGCACGACGACGCGGCGTACTTCCGCGAAAAACTTGCGGCGGGGGGGCGCGGGGGGAACCTGGTGCTCTTTTTGAACCTCGCGGACGACCCTGTGATCGAGCGCATCGCGACGCCGAGGTTCGCGCTGACGACGGCGGAATACCTGGCGTTCGACCTGGGGATGCACGTGCTGGTGATTTTGACGGACATGACGAGCTACTGCGAGGCGCTGCGCGAACTTTCCGTGGCTCGGGGCGAGGTGCCCAGCAGGAAGGGGTATCCGTCCTACCTCTACAGCGATCTGGCGTCGTTGTACGAGCGCGCAGGAGTGCTGCGTAACGGGCGAGGGAGCGTGACGCAGATCCCTATCCTCACGATGCCGAACGACGACATCACGCACCCGATCCCCGACCTGACCGGCTTCATCACCGAGGGGCAGATCGTGCTGTCGCGCGACCTGGAGGCGCGGGGCGTCTACCCTCCGGTGGAGATTCTCCCCAGCCTGTCGCGCCTGATGAAGGACGGCATCGGCAAGGGGTACACGCGCGAGGACCATCCGGACCTTGCGGGGCAGCTCTTCGCCTCGTACAGCAGGGTGCACGAGGTGCGCGCCCTCGCCAGCGTGGTGGGGGCCGACGAGCTGAGCGCCACGGACAAGGCCTCGCTCTCCTTCGGCGAAGCCTTCGAGCGCTCCTTCCTGAGCCAGGGCGCCGAGGAGAACCGCGAGATCGGGCAGTCGCTCGACCTCGGCTGGGAACTGCTCTCGACGCTGCCGGTGCAGGAACTGTCGCGCCTCTCGATGGAGGAGATCAAAAAGTACATCAGGAAGAGCGTGTAGTGCGGCCGGAGAGTGGAAAATGAGCGCTCGGAAGCCGCGGGAGGGCTCGCTGACGGTCGGCGGGCGGACGATTCCGTTCTCCGTGGACTACGGGAAGCGCAAACATCTGCGCATCGTCGTGGAGGCGGAGCGGGGGGTTGAGGTACGCGCTCCCCGCGCGACACCCTTCGCCGTCGTGACGGAGGCGGTGCAGCGGCGGGCCGGGTGGATCGCCGGGGCGCTGGAGCGCGTCCGGGACGCCGCCCTGCTCCACCCGAAGCCGTCGTACACCGAGGGGGAGGAGCATCTCTTTCTGGGGGTTCCCTACCCCCTTTCCATACGGACGGGGCGGGGGCTGGGCGAACTCGCGGGCGGGAAACTTCTGCTTCGCGTGAGCTCCTCCTCGGCGGACAGCGAATCGGTGAAGCGGGCGCTCAACAGGTGGTATGCGTCGCAGGCGGAGAGCGTCTTCGCGGCGAGCATGGCGCGCTGCCTCCCCCGCTGCGCGGGGTTTGTCCAGTGCGCTCCCCCGTTGAAGGCGAGGTTTCTTCGGGCGCGCTGGGGAAGCTGGTCGAGCGCGCGCGGTATCGTGCTGAACACGCACCTGCTGAAGGTCCCGACCGAGTGCATCGACTACGTGCTGCTTCACGAGCTGTGCCACGTCCGCCACCCGAACCACGGCAAGGGCTTCTACGAACTGCTGAAAAGCGTGTCGCCCGAGTGGAAGGCGCTGAAGAAGCGGTTGGAGGAGACGGTCCGGCTGCGCCTGTTCGTGTGAGGAGATCAAAAAGTACATCAGGAAAAACGTCTCTGAAAACCGCCGCCTCCGCTCCCGAGAGTTCTCCCGGGCCGGAGGCGGCGGTTTTCAGAGACGCTTCGGCAAAACGCGTATCAGGTATTCTTTTTGTGGTGCTTTTGTAGAACCGCCTTGACTGCGCTCCGGTCGACTTCGAATTCGGGCGGAGAGCTGCCGTTTGTTTCCAATGCCCTCCGGGCGACGGCAATTCCTCTTCCGAAAGCCTGAACAAATCCGAACATCTTCATCACCTCAGCAAGATTCGGGTTCCTGTAGTCGGTAATCCCCGGCCTGCCGAAGTCCTCCCGCGTCACGTTGCCGTACAGCTCTCCCGGGCTATTGATTTCTATTCTGTCGTTGAACCAGTAGATCCGGATCAGCGTGTTCGTCTTCTCATAGATTCTGTGGAGCACCGTGTTGTACAGCAGCTGCTGCAGCGCGGGCAGCGAATAGTCGTAGATTCTCTTCTCCGTGGGCAACGAGACAATATCAACAAACACCCGGTTATGCACGGAGAGTTTCTGTCCGATCTTCGAGAGCGTTTCTCTGAGCGAGCCGTCGACGTTTTCCTCATCAATCACGAGATCGGCAAGCTCTTCGCCGTCTATTCGCAAAAACTGCACCGAGGCCCCGGGGAAGAAGGCGCGCGGACGTCTTTCCCAGGCCGAGAATGCCGAAGAGCGTGGAGACTGGATTGTCGGAGGAGGCGATCATGCGACAGCTCGCGAGCCGCTCTTCGTATGTTCTGTTGTTCGCTTCAAGAATCTCTGGCGCGAACGCAGCGGGAAGATATTCGCTCTCGAAGAGCACTTTGGAAAGATTGTTCAGCGAGGGGGCCGGAACAGGGTGGGGGTCAAACGGTAGGTTTTTATACCGTCTTTTTTTCCGAGAGAATGCGCTCAAGCTCCTCATCCGAATAGGCCGACATCGCCGCAGCACCTTTCAACGAATTCAGGGCGGGGAAACACTTTGACTACTAGATTCTCTATTTTTGGCATCCTCATTTTTACGCTCCTTATATTATCACAAAAATATAACATTCTAAAAAAATTCGTACGTACCATCGAGTACCTTGGGAGATTTTCAAATAGCGTTTGCCTGAAGAACTTCTTTAGAACAACGTTCGAGGAAACACGTGGGCGAGGCGTTTACTATTGAATGAACCGTGATATTAATTACAACAATTTTTTAAGGTTGACATGCAAAATTTTTTGGTTAAAATTTTCCTGAGGAGGAGCAGAGAATGTACACAAACGAAAGAGCCTTGTTGGAGTCGTTTATCCCTATTGCGGAAGGCATCGCCAAGATGTTTGGCGAGCGATGCGAGGTGGTTCTTCATGATTTAAGTCACCCTGAAACTTCTATTATCTATATTGTCAACGGTTCTGTAAGTGGAAGAAAAACAGGCGATGGCATAAGAGACTTGCTATGGGATGTCATACGATCACCGGATTTTAACGAGAATGTTTTGGCAAACTACACCTCTACGAGAACAAGCGGGAAAAAAATCAAGTCCACAACGGTAGTCATTCGAAATCCGGAGGGAAAAATAGTCGGGGCGCTTTGTATTAATTTTGACATCACCGGGATGGATGCGGTCGGCGAATTTATGGAAAAGTTTCTGGATGTACAAGCGATCGTTCCGCCCGAAAATATGATTGTTAAAATTGAAAAAAGCAATGTTCTAGATATTCTTGAACATATAATCGACAAGACCATAGCTGATAACTACCCAAATGATGGATGGTCACGCGAAAAAATGATTTATGTTATCGGCTTTTTGGAAAAGAAGGGAGCTTTTTTGATCAAAGGCGCGGTTGAATGGGTAGCTGCAAAATTAGGAATCTCTCGTTTCACCGTATATAGCTACCTAAAGGAAGTCCGCGCTGAAAACAGATTGAATGAAAAGGCGGGCGAAAAAGAATGAATCGGCTTTTGATCGACGAAGAATTCAATGCTTTGAGAAACGTTGTCTTTGCGGACGTTTCCCATGTGGTCATCCCACCAAAATCCGTACTGGAGGCGTACCGTTCTTTCACCGACGGTTATGTGGAAAATTTCGGTGAAAACTGCGTCGAAACAGCATGGAGTATCGTCGGAGACGCCCGAAAAAATGTGGCCCAACTACTCAATGCCGAGGAAAGCAGTATTGCTTTTGTGAAGAACACCGCAGAAGGAATGGGCATCATCAGCAACGGGTACCCATTTTCTACCGGTGATAAAATTATCGTCTGCGATCAGGAACATCCATCGAATCTTTTCCCATGGATTCACCTCAAAGAAAGAAAAGGAATCATTCTCGACGTGGTAAAGAGCGGTTCGGACATGGATCTTTCGGAAGAAGAATACATTCGCAGAATCGATGATTCAACAAAGGCGATTGCTCTTTCATCCACCCAATTTACGACAGGCGTTCGCCTCGATCTTGAAAAAATCGGAGAAGAGTGCCGTAAAAGAGGCGTATTGTTCATCGTCGACGCCATCCAGGGAATTGGCCGTCACGTACTCGACGTTAAAAAGATGAATATCTCATGGTTGGCGTGCGGAAGTAATAAAGGGTTGCTGTCGATGCTCGGATGCGGTTTTATCTATTGTGATCCAGCGCTTATTAAAAAAATCATCCCTCCCTATGTAGGATACCAGAGCGTGGAAAACACTGCTCCTCCTCCTGCAATGATCGATGATTTCGATCATATCCACTGGAAAGACGACGCCAAACGCTTCGAAGCAGGAAATCTTAATTACGCCGGAATCGCAGCCATCAACGCCGGTGTGAAACTACTGAATACATTGAGGGTTGCGGATATAGAAGCCCACATCTTGGATCTGGAGAAAAATATTCTCGCAAAGCTATCGCATCTTGACCTTAACTTCAGAACTCCAATACATAATCAAAAACATCATTCAGGAATCATTTGCGTGTATTATAAACCAGAACATGAGGAAATTATCAAGAGGATACTGGATAAATATAAAATTTATGCAACTTTCCGAGGGGGGTATATACGGCTAGGGTTGAATTTCTACAATAAAGCGGAACACGTTGATCTCATTGTAAAAGCGCTTGAGGAGATAGCAGCGCTTTAAGGCTCATCAGGAAGAGGGGATATCATGTCGCTCTGGGAAAGCTATAAAAAGATTTCATTTTTCAAAAAAATATTCATCGCACTCCTATTGGGATTACTTGCAGGAATTCTTTTCAGAGAAAAAATCCTGTTCATAAAACCCCTCGGTCAGATATTTCTTAATCTGCTCCGTATGGTCGCGCTGCCTCTTATCATCGTGAATCTTATCGCAGGAATCTCCTCGCTGAACGACCCCAAAATTCTGGGACGCGTCGGCTTCAAGATTTTTGTCTATTACACCTTTACCACAATTTGTGCACTCATCGTTGGCATTTTCACGGCATTCTTGCTGAAGCCCGGTCTTGGCTTCGTATTCAAAGAAACCTACGACAAGGCTATCGACAAAGTGCCTTCTTTGGGAGAAACCGTTGTCAATCTGATCCCAAACAATATCTTTTCCGCCTTAAGCAATGGAAGATTTGATCAGATCATACTCTTCTCTTTATTTTTAGGAATAGCTATACTCTTCCTTCCCAAACCCCAAAAAGAATACTTGGCAGGGCATTTTGAAATGTTGGCGGCGCTTTTCCGTAAACTCGTTTGGATTGCAATGGGTTTCGCTCCGATCGGAGTTTTCGCTCTCATGGCCACAACCGCCGGGGCATACGGTACCGCTTTGGCGGGTTTCGTCGCCAAGTACTTAACAGCCACCTACACAAGCATCATCATTATGCTTGTAATTTACACAATCCTCCTGATGCTTTTGGCGCGAGTTTCTCCTTTGGAGTTTTATAAAGGAGCGGCTCCGGTCTTTATCACGACGATCACAACGAGCAGCAGCCTTGCGACCGTTCCTATAAGTTTGGCGGCGGCGGACGATCTCGGCGTCCCCAGAAGCATCTCAGGTTTCACGATACCTTTAGGCTCCCAGATGAACAAGGACGGCAACGGGATTATGCTCGCCCTTTCCTTTGTCGCTGTAGCCCAGGCCGTCGGCGTTCCTTTGCCTCTTCCAGTTCTCGTAAAGGCGATCTTTCTGGGCTTGATACTGACGACAGGCGCTGGCGGTGTTCCGGGGGGCGGAATCGTTACCATAGCAATCATCGTAGACTCGTTCGGACTCCCGCTGGAGATGGTCGCGATCATCGCCGGTATTTTCGGGCTTATCGACATGGGACTGACAATGTTGAACTGCGTTGGAGATCTTGTCGGAACTCTGATCGTTAGCCGATCCGAAGAAAAACATCTCCGTGCTTGAAATGAAAAAACTCGCGTTCATAGGCTATGGCGTCATCGGCCGGATCATTCGGGAAGAACTCGCCGCCCATAGCTCCGAAATTTATATTCTTGGTGCATTCGACCCTTATTTATCTGATGATGCCGAATGTATGCGCATCTTCGAATCAATGGACGAATTAATGGACGCAGCGCCGGATCTTGTCGTAGAGGCCGCAAGCCAAAGTGCGGTTTCAGAGTACGTTCCCGCTCTGCTCTCGCACGGAGTCGATGTCGTGTCATTGAGCGTCGGCGCATACTTGAAAAAAGAGCTTATTGATAGAATCAAACACATATGCAGTTTGCCGGGCTCCGGGAACCTGCATATCCCAAGCGGCGCTCTTCCTTCTCTCGACGTCGTCCAATCAGCAAAGCTTCGCGGATTGAAAAGAGCCGAACTTCTGACAACCAAACCCCCGAAAGCACTTCTGGGGGCTCCCGGGTTCAGCATGTGCAGCGAGGAAGTTGAAAGACTTCAAGAACCCGTCACAGTTTTTGAAGGGAGCGCTTTTGATGCCGTCCTGAGTTTCCCGCAGAATATCAATGTGGCGGCGGCTCTGAATCTTATCCTGAGCTGCGACCGGGAACAGGAGGCGTTATTGGTCGTCAAGATCGTTGCTGACCCTGGAGTTTCAAAGAATCATCATCGTGTGATGATCGAGGGTGACTTCGGACGTCTTGTTTCGGAGATCGAGTGCGAACAATCCAGCAATCCCAAAACCTCGCTTATCGCGCCGCTCAGCGCTTCAGCATTGATATTGAAGCTGACAAGCAAGATAAAAATAGGCACTTGACGTACAGAATCTCTTAATTGTATGAAGAGAAATGGTCTACAGTAAAGAAACAGTGTAGGCCATTTCTTTTTTCCGATATCCAAGCAACAGACAACTACAGGCATTTTCGCTAGAAGCAAACAAAAACAGGATATTATGAAGAAGTCATGAGATTGTTTCAATAGAGGTAAAGCGAACAACTTATGCCTAAGAATCGCCAATAATATAATTCAACGCCTGTCGTCCAGAGAGCATGCGAAGCCGTCCTATTCATCCGACGAGACCTACCTGTTTCTAGGAACTCCTTATCCTATCGTTATCGGGCGGAGCAGCCGGAATCTCGTGGAACTAAAGGGAAAGGTCCTCCGAATAGAGCTTACATAGAATTCCTCCTCCCCCGAAGCGGTGAAGCGGGCGCTCAACAGGTGGTACGCGTCGCAGGCGAAGAGGGTCTTCGCGGCGAGCATGGCGCGCCGCCTCCTCCGCTGCGCGGAGTTTGTCCAGTGCTCTCCCCCGTTGAAGGCGAGATTTCTTCGGGCGCGCTGGGGAAGCTGGTCAAGCGCGCGGTATCGTGCTGAACACGCACCTGCTGAAGGTCCCGACCGAGTGCATCGACTACGTGCTGCTCCACGAGTTGTGCCACGTCCGCCACCCGGACCACGGCAAGGGTTTCTACGAACTGCTGGAAAGCGTGTGGCCGGAGTGGAGGTCGCTGAAGAAGCGGCTGGAGGAGACGGTCCACCTGCGCCTCTCTGCGTGAAGGGCATACTTACAACAGGTCAAGGCGCCCTTCTTTCCATATTCTACAAGAACCGTGATTCGAAGTGAATCGAATCGGAAAGAACAGCGAGTGGAAAACGAACGCCGGAGGCGCTTCGATTCTCATGGCGCACAATGTTTTGGCAAACAGCACAAGGGGAAGGAACGTGCACGCCCCTCCCCCTCTGTATGTTCTTCTGACAAATCCTTTCGTCAGAGCGACTTCACGAACTCCTCCATCCAGTCTATTCCCTTTTCCAGCATCTCCATCGAGCGGGTGCAGGCAATGCGGACGTATCCCTCGCCGCAGGCGCCGAAGGCCGATCCGGGGAGGGTGGCGACATGCCCCTTCTCCAACAGCCCCCATGCGAACTGTTCGCTGTCGACGCCCGTGCCGCGGATGTCGGGGAAGAGGTAGAAGGCCCCCTCCGGCTCCGCGCAGCGAACGCCCTTCATCGCGTTCAGCCGCTTGGCGACGTAGGCGAGGCGCTCGCGGAAGATGCGGGCGCGTTCCTCCATTTTCGCGTCGTGATGTTCGAGCGCGTAAAGGGCGGCGCGCTGGGTGGGTACGTTGACGCCGTAGGTCTGGTTCGCCCCGATGAGCGTCATGACCTTGATCAGCGGCGCGGGGCCGATGGCGTACCCGATGCGCCACCCCGTCATACAGTGGCTCTTCGAAAGGCCTCCCATGGTGAGGGTGCGCTCCTTCATGCCGGGGACGGTGGCGAACGGGGTATGCTTCCCC
Source organism: Aminobacteriaceae bacterium (assembly GCA_963668335.2). GTDB lineage: Bacteria > Synergistota > Synergistia > Synergistales > Aminobacteriaceae > JAAYLU01. Next base: position 10,045 of record CAXXRY010000038.1, read on the forward strand.
GTGTAGACCATCGAGTCGTAGATTTCGTCCGAGAGGACGACGAGGTCGTGCTTCTCCGCGGCGCGGGCGATGGACTCCATCTGCTCGCGCCGCATCACGCGCCCGGTGGGGTTGCTCGGCGAGCAGATCATCAGCACGCGCGAACGCGGCGTGATGAGACGTTCGATATCCTCGCCCGACGGGACGAATCCTTGCGCCTCGGCGGTGGGCAGATGGACCACGACGCCCCGGTGCTGGTAGATCTGCTCGAAGTAGGGGGAAAAGCAGGGCTCCGCGACAATCACCTCGTCTCCGGGGTTCAGTAGCGCCTGGAGCGCGAGATGAACCGATTGGACGCCTCCCGCCATGATCAGGACTTCGTCGGGAGTCGATTGCAGGCCGTAGCGACGATCCCAGTAGTTACACACTGCCTGCCGCACGTCCGGATACCCCTGGATGGGGCCGTAGTGTGTGTACCCCTCTTTGGCGGCGCGGGCCGCCGCGTCGACGATGTCGTGCTCCGTGTCGAAATCCGGCTCTCCTTCTCCCAGGTTGACCACGTCCGGAGTGGCCGCTGCCGCCTGGAAGAGTTTCAGCATCCCCGACGGCTTGATATCGGCATACATTTCGGCGAACTTCATACTATCTTCTCCTCGTTCCGTTTCGCCCTACTCGTACTCCTTGAGCATGGCGGCGTACTCCTCCTCCATGCCCTTCCGCACGTGGTAACAGTGCTCGTCGCCGGGGAACTTCCCGGTGCGCACGTCCTCCACGTACTCCTTGAACGCGTTCGTGATGGTCTCCGCCACGTTCGCGTACACCTTGACGAACTTCGGCGTGAACGCCTGGAACATCCCGATCATGTCGCCGCAGATCAACAGCTGCCCGTCGCACGGACCGCCCGCCCCGATCGAGTACACGGGGATAGTGAGCTTCTTCGCCAAAAACTGCGTCAGCTCCGGCGGCACGGCCTCGACGAGCAGGGCGAACGCCCCCGACTCCTCCACCGCGAGCGCGTCTTCAATCACATACCGCGCGGACTCGGTGTCCAGTCCCTGCGCCTTGAATCCGCCCAGGGGGCCCGAGCTCTGCGGCGTGAGGCCGATGTGGCCGCACACCAATATCCCCGCGTCCGCAATGGCGCGGATACGCGACTTGACGCGCACGCCGCCCTCCAGCTTGATGGCGTCCATGTCCGCTTCCTTCAAAAAGCGCACCGCGTTCGCCACTGCTTCGGCGTCCGAGACCTGGTACGAGCCGAACGGCATGTCGCCCATGACGAAGGTGTTCGGCGCGCCCCGGCGCACCGCCTTGCAGTGGCTGATACAGTCCTCCATCGTGACGGGGATGGTCCCCTGGTACCCCAGCGTGATCATACCCAGCGAGTCGCCGACGAGGATCATGTCCATTCCGGCGGCCTCAGCGAAGCTCGCCATCGGGAAGTCGTAGGCGGTCACCCATGTCATCTGCTCACCGTTCTTCTTCATGTTCACCAAATCCAGACGTCCTTTTTTCTTTGCCATGCTTATTCTCCTTTCCCCGCGCGGGGGGTTGATATTCATTCGTCGCGGACGCTCTTCACCGCATCGAGGAAGGCGTCCGGATCGACGTTGTTCCCTGTGATCACTACTGCGGCCTTCGAACCCTCCGGGAGGGAGACTGCGCCCGAGAGCAGCGCGCCGGGGCCGGTCGCAGCAGCGCCCTCCACCATCATCCCCTGCCGCCGGAGCATGAAAGCCATCCCGCGGGCGATCGCCGCCTCCGGGAGGAGGACGATGCGCTCCACGTAGCGCTTCACCAGCTCGAAGGTGTAACGGTTCTCCGCCCCGATGCCGCCGAGCAGACTATCGGCCAGCGTGTCCGACTCGGAGAGTGTCACCGGACGCCCCGCCAGAAGGCTTGCGTGCATCACGGCCCCCCGCTCCATCGAGAAGCCGACGACCGAGACACCGGGGCTGTTCGCCTTGACGGCGAGCGAGATCCCCGAGACGAGCCCCCCGACACCGGGACGAGGAGCGTCCGCACGCCGGGGAGGTCCTCCAGTATTTCAAGGCCGATGGTCCCCTGTCCGGCGAGGACGAACGAGTCGTCGAAGGGGTCCACGATCACGAGCCCCTGCGCGGCCGAAAGCCTCCAGCACTCCGCCTCCGCGTCGTCCTGGCTGGAACCGGCGATGCGCAGCTCCGCGCCCCACCGCCGGATGGCGTCCAGCTTGGCCTTGGGCACCCTGTCGGAGACGCAGACCACCGCGCGCACCCCGAGCCTTCCGGAGACGCAGGCGACGGCCTGCGCGTGATTCCCGGTGGAGTAGGTGGTCACGCCCCTGCGGCGCTCTTCTTCGGAGAGAGAAAGCACCCTGTTGGAGGCGCCGCGTATCTTGAAGGCGCCCACCTCCTGAAGGTTTTCGAGTTTCAGGTACACCTCCGCGCCCGAAATTTCGGAGAGCCGGTGCGAGAAGACGAGCGGCGTTCTCCGGACGTATGGAGCGATCCGCTTTCTGGCCTTCCAGACGTCCGAAGCGTCCGGAAAACACACGCGCGTCCGTTCCTCCCTCTCCTCCATCAGAGCCCCTTCCTTTCCGGATGGAGCGCGATGACGTCGATCTCCACGAGCGAGCCGCCCGGAATAACGCTCTGTACCGTGGTGCGGACGGGGTAGGGCGTCGAAAAGAACTCCGTGTACACCTCATTATACCCGTCGAAGTCGCGGACGTCCGCAAGGTGGGCCGTCACCTTCACCACGTCATTCATGGAGCATCCGGCAGCCTCCAGGATGCCGCCGATGTTCTCCATCACCTGCCTCGTCTGCTCGCGGATGCCGCCCGCGACGAGTTCGGCGCTACCGGGCTTCTCGGCGGTCTGGCCGCTGACGAAGGAGAAGGCCGACGGGACGGAGCGCGCGAACTCAGCAAAGTCCTCCCCCGCGATGCTTATATAGGGAACGATGTTTCCCTCGCCGACGATGGAGACGGCCGCCTCCCTCACTACCGACGCCATCGCGGTGAAGATGTTGCAGCCGAAGGGCGGCGTCACCGCCCCGATGACAGCCTGCATGGTGACGAACACGCCGATAAGGATCGGGGCGATGCCCAGCTTCGTCGCGATCGGATGGAAGATGGGCGTGAGGATCATGATGACCGCGATGGAGTCGACGAACATGCAGCCAATGAAGTAGGAGACCGCGATGACGAGAAGCAGTTTGATCATGGAGCGACTCTCCCCCAGGAGGGGCGGGAGAACGGCCTTCGGGATGCGCGCGTAACCGACGAGTCACAAGAAAGAGGCGCCCACGGCCACCAGGATGAAGACGACGGCGGTGACGATGCCGGTGGAGAGCGCGATCCGGTAGAGATCCCTCCAGCCGATGTGCCGGTAGAGGAAGATCTCCACTACCACGGCGTAGAGGACGGCGACCGCCGCGCCACCTGCCCGGTGGAGATGACGTCCGCGGCGAAGATGAACATCGGGACGGCGACCAGAGAGAGCGGCCGGACGCCGACGAGCATCTGCTGGACGAGATTCATGGGGTCGAGCGCCGGGTAGTAGACCGCGGCCACTGCTATGGGAGCGATAATCAGGGGGATGATCATCGGGTAACTCAGAATAAGGAAGAAGCACATAACGCCGATCATCATGAGGAACATCTCAGTTCCCCCCCCTCGACCGGAGCCGCCTCGGACTCCGCGTTCTCGTCCTTCACGTAGTAGGAGACCCACACATCGCCGCTCGTCAGGTTCCTGGCGAAGGTCAGGAGGTACTTGCACGCCGGTGAGGACGAAGCCGACGTGGACCACCGCCCAGACGGAGTGCAGGGGAACCTGGAGTATGGGACTGACGCGGTGGAGCGTCCCCACCCTGCGCACGAAGCGGAAGGCCAGCCACGAGAGGTAAAACATGATGACGGCCGTGGCCAGCGAGACGAAGAGAGCGAGCAACTTCTGCGGCTTCCCCTTCAGAGAAAGTCGTTCAAAATGGACATGCGGATGTGGAGCCCCTTCCTGGCGGCGTAGCTGGTCCCCAGGAAGGTCGCCAGCACCACGAGAAACTGGCTGATCTCCTCCGAAGCGTTGATGCTGGAGTTGAAGAAATTACGCGAGATCACGTTGGCGATCAGTATGACCGCCATGAACAGAATGCTGAACACCAGAATCCGTTCCTCGACCCATGCGAACACGACGTCGACTTTTTCGAGTCCCTTCAATTCGAGTTTCTTCAATGGCGGATCCTCCCTTCAGGTGAGCGAACGCGACCCGGAGGCCGAAGGTGAAACAGCCCGGGAAGCGGAAACTCCCGGGCTGTTCGGTATATATCAGTCGACGACGGGCAGACGAAGGTCTGCGGGGCCCTGGTCGGAGAGCTTCAGTTCGGGGGCGCGGCGTTCCATGATCTCGCGGAGCGTCGCGGCGATCTTCACTTTGGCGCGGATGAACTCGTCGTGCCACGAGTCGGTCACCCACGGCTTGTAGATGTCGCCCTCGGAGGTTCCCGGCTCGATCTTGAAGTAGACCGGGGAGGCCACGCGGACGATCTCGGGCGCGTCATAGGCGCGGAACATGCCGCCGAAGGAGTCGACGATGATCATGTACACGTCGAGCGGCATATCGACGGTGCTGCGGACGCTGGAGAGAATCTGAAGCGAGACGTCGGAGATCGGGTTCATCGTGTCGGCCCCCAGCTCCTGAAGGAGCTTCGCCCCGGCGGGGCTACACTGGCCGCCGAAGACGGACCACTTGAAGATGGTCTCCTTCGGGAGGAAGCCCTCGGCGCGCATCTGGTTCACCAGCTTCAGCGCCCCTTCGTCGTAGACGAGAAAGCCGCGGACTCCGGCCTCCACGTTCCGCATCATGTCCTCGACCCAGTAGGCCATGCTGTCGGAGCCCCTGTGCCTCGGCCCCTGCGGGCCGCCCTCGGGGTACCCCATCTCCTTGGAGCCGACGTCCCACGCCTTGCGGTGGCCGACCACCATGATCATCTCGATCCGCTCGTCGTGCGCGAGCTTCGCCATATTCTTCAGTTCGTCGAAATCGCAGTAGGTCGAGCCGCTCACCGTACAGATGGCCCTGTGGATCGGAATCTTTCGCTTCTTCGCCTCGTCCACCATGGCGACCATGTTGGAGTAGCGCTCCACTCCGGCGATTTCGATGCGGTAGTTCGCCCCGTCGGGGAAGCTCTTCTTCGAGACGGGCAGCTCCCAACCATCCCTTCCCGGAATCCCCGTCTTCTCCATGAACGCCTGAATCTCCCTGAGGTGTTTCGCCTTGAACATCCCTGAAGCGCCTCCTTTTAATGTCGTCATTTTTTTGTCGACACATTCTTCGCCGGTAAAAAAAGCCCGCCCGAGGCAGGATCGTCGTCAGGCGAGCGTTTCGCTGCCGTGGAGCGAGAGAATGTGTCTGCGAAGGTAGTTTCTAGCCGCATCCAGGTCCTTCTCCCGGAGCGCGTTCAGAATATCGTAGTGCATCGTGGCCGACTTCTCCATGTCCCGTTCGAGGATCATGTCCTGCATCATGGCCAGCCGCAGCCTGTAGTAGTTGTCCGAGAGCACCTTGCAGAACCAGCGCCTGCCGGATTTCTTCCAGATGTAGCCGTGAAACTCCAGGTCCTTCGTGGTGAAGGCGATCGACTTGGTCAGCTCGCTCTCCTCCGCCGAGCGGGAGACCTGTACCATCTCGTCGATGATCGATTCGAGGACGGTGAAGTCGCGCGCGTCGAGCATGTTTCCGTTCACGACCGTCTCGAAGATGTACGCCTCGCACATGCAGCGGAGTTCGAGAATCTCGATCATATCCTTGTGGTCGAAGGCCGCGACGTATGTCCCTTTGCGGGGGATGATCTCGACGATCCCCTGCGTCTCCAGGTCCTTGAGGGCTTCGCGGACGGTGGCCCTGCTCACCTGCAGATGATCGGCGATATCGGTCTCAAGGATATGGTCGCCGTCCTTGAAGACGTCCATATAAAGTATCTGCCGACGGATGAAGTCGGCGACCCGCTCGCTCAGTGTATCCCGTTCGAAAACGACGTTTTCCATGGCGCTCTCTCCGTTTCTTTCGAGGAAGAATCTGTCCTTGTACTCTCTCTGCTTTATATTTTTTTGTCGACAATACAATACCCTTTCCACCCTTGTTTGTCAAGGAAACGAGCCGCTCGCCCCACACCGCGCCCTCTTTCAGGTTCTACGCAGCTCCTAGAAGAGCCCGCTGATGCGGCCTTTTTCGTCGATGTCTATCGACAGCGCCGCCGGCTTCTTCGGCAATCCGGGCATCGTCATGATCGACCCCGTCACCGCTACAAGGAATCCAGCCCCCGCCGACAACCTCACCTCGCGCACCGTCACCGTGAACCCCGAAGGCCTACCCAGCAGCGCGGGGTCGTCCGAGAGCGAGTACTGCGTCTTCGCCATGCACACCAGAAGCTCGTCCTTCCCAAGCTCGTGTACCTGCGCGAGGTCCTTCTCCGCCTGGTCCGTGTACGTCACTCCCGACGCCCCGTAGATATTCTTCGCGATGCGCTCTATCTTCTCCTTCGGGCTCATTCCGACTTCGTACTGGTATGCGAACTTCGACTCCTTGCCGCACGCTTCCATCACTTTGTCCGCGAGCTCGAGGCCGCCCTCGCCGCCTTTCTCCCATACTTCCGACAGGGCCACCGACGCTCCCAGCGCGTTGCACTTCTTCTCGATGAGCGCAAGCTCGTCCTCGCTGTCCGCGGGGAAACGGTTGATCGCGACGACCGCGGGGAGGCCGAACGACGCGATGTTCTCTATGTGCTTCTCAAGGTTCGTCATTCCCTTCTCCAGCGCGACAAGGTCCTTCTCCCCGAGTTCGCTCTTCTTCCTCCCGCCGTGCATCTTCAGCGCGCGCACGGTGGCGACGATGACGACCGCCGAGGGAACGAGCCCGCCGAGGCGGCATTTGATGTCCAGAAACTTCTCCGCCCCGAGGTCCGCTCCGAATCCGGCTTCCGTGACGAAGTAGTCCGAGAGCTTGAGGCCCAGCCGCGTGGCCTGGATGGAGTTGCACCCGTGCGCTATGTTCGCGAACGGCCCTCCGTGGATGAACGCGGGCACTCCTTCGAGCGTCTGCACGAGGTTCGGCTTCACGGCGTCCTTCAGCAGCACCGCCGCGGAACCGGCCGCCCCGATCTCGCCCACGGTGACGGCCTTGCCGTCGTACGTGTAGCCGACGACGATCTTCGCGATGCGCGCCTTCAGGTCCATCAGGTCGGTCGACAGACACAGGATCGCCATGATCTCCGACGCCACGGTGATGTCGAAGCCGCTTTCCCGCGGCACGCCGTTCGCCTTGCCTCCGAGGCCGACGATGACGCTCCGTAGCGCGCGCTCGTTGAGATCCATCACGCGACGCCATACGATTCTCCGGGGGTCGAGGTTCAGGTCGTTCCCCTGCTGGATGTGGTTGTCCACCATCGCCGATATCAGGTTGTGCGCCGTGGTGATCGCGTGCAGGTCTCCGGTGAAGTGGAGGTTGATGTCCTCCATGGGGATGACCTGGCTGTACCCGCCTCCGGCCGCCCCTCCCTTGACTCCGAAGCTGGGACCGAGCGACGGCTCCCGGATCGCGAGGCTCGTCTTCTTCCCCCGCTTCGCAAGCGCCTGCGCGAGTCCCACGGTGGTGGTGGTCTTCCCCTCTCCAGCCGGCGTCGGCGTGATCGCCGTCACCAGGATCAGCTTTCCGTCGGGGTTCCCCTTCACACGCTCCCATACCTCCGGAGACACCTTCGCCTTGTATCTCCCGTACTGCTCGAGCTCCGCCTCTCCGATTCCCAGCTTCTCCGCTATCTCCACTATCGGCCGCAGTTCCGCTCCCTGCGCTATCTCTATGTCGCTCGGTACATGCATTCCTTCTCAGTCCTCCTAAAAACATCAGCACCAGCCGCGAAGCAGCATGGCCGAACGTATTTTCCCGATGGCGCCGATCCAGGCTCCGAGCCTCATGGAGACGCCCTTTTCAACCGCTTTCTCCCGGGCCTCACGGTATGCGGCCAGAATACGGCTGTTCAGACGCTGCTCCACCTCTTCAAGACTCCACCAGTTGCTGCTCAGCCCCTGGGTTCTCTCGAAGTCGCACACTATGGCGCCCCCGCTGTTCGCCACCACATCGGGGATGACGACGACGCCTCTCGAAGAGAGGAGCGTATCCGCACCGGGAGTGGTGGGGCCGTTCGCCGCTTCGACCACTATACTCGCGGCGACCCGCTCCGCGTTCTCCTCGGTGATGACGTCCTGCACAGCCGCGGGAATGAGAATATCGCACTCCGTTTCGAGAATGCCGCGGGCATCCGCAGCCTCTCCTCCGGAGAATCCAGCTACGGAGCCTGTTTCGGCCGTATGGGCGACAAGCGCGGGGATATTCAGCCCCCCGCTGTTTTTCACCGCCCCACCAATATCGGAGACGGCAACGATCGCGTACCCCTGCTCGAAAAGCTTCCACGCCGCGACGGACCCCACCTGACCGAAGCCCTGTACTGCGACGCGAAGACCGTCGGACTCCAGTCCTTGTTCTTCGGCGGCCTCCACGACGCAGCGCGCCACCCCCCATCCCGTGGCCTCGTAGCCGCCGCGGGACCCCCCCAGTTCGAAGGGTTTATCGTTGATCGCCGCCGGGGAATGGCTCCCGGTGATCTGCTCGTACTCGTCGAGCATCCACGCCATAGCCTGCGTACCCGTACCGATATCCGCGCCGGGAACGTCGGCGAACGCCCCTTTCGGTTCGAGCCTTCTGATGAACCCGCGGATAAGGCGCTCGTACTCTCCTTCGCTCATGGCGGAGGGATCGGCCTTGATGCCGCCCTTTCCTCCCCCCGCCGGGATGCCCGCCACCGCGTGCTTGACGCTCATAAAAAGCGACAGGGCCTTTATCTCCTCGGGCGTTAGCCGAGGGTGAACACGCGTGCCCGTCCTTGGTCGGGCCGGTGGCATCCTGGTGGCGCGAACGATAGGCCGTGAAGAGCTTCTTCGATCCGTCGTCCATACGGACGGGAATGGTGAACTCGGTGAAACGCATGGGGGTGGAGAGCCGCTCCAGAATCTCCGGCTCGAGATCCATGGCTTCGGCGGCTTTGGAGAGATTGAACAGCGCTTCTTCCCAGACGTTTTTCATATTCTCTTCTCCTTATGGTTAGAACAGTTTTTCGGACGGACGCCGGACGATGTCGCAGCGTTACTTTGCTCCTGCGTTCTCTTTGTCCTTGAGATAGTACATTCCGGGCGTATGGAAGAACTCCCTGGTCCCGCCGCAACGATCTCCTTGTGGAGCAGCAGGATGGCGAGCATATTTGGAAACAGAATGAGCGCAAGCGTCAGATCAAGGAACTGCCACAAAAAGGTGGCGGCGCCCATGGCGCCCACAGGTATAAGCAAAATACAGATCCAGCGATAGATAAGAGCCGTCTTTTCTCCAAATAAGAATTCAGCCTGCTTTTCGCCGTACCAGATCAGAACGATAAGCGTGGAAAAGACGAAAAGAATAAGACAAATCGTGACCAGGATGCCGCCGGCGGCGCCGAACATCTCCGTAAAGGCCAATGTAGTCAGACCGCCTCCGACGGACGTCGCGCCCGCGCTCCCGCCACACTCCGGTGGAGAGAATAACAAAAGCCGTGCAGGTACAAATGACGATGGTATCTATAAAGATTTCAACAACTCCCCACAACCCCTGACGAACAGGGTGATCGGTCACTGCGGCGGCATGCGCTATGGGAGCGGTTCCCAGGCCGGCCTCGTTGGAGTACAGCCCCCTGGCCACACCCCAGCGAACAGCCAGAGCGATACTGGAACCGGCGAATCCTCCGACGGCGGACATCGGCGCGAAGGCGTATTCAAAGATCATCGCGAGCATATCGGGAATCCGGGCATAATTGAGAACCACTATTATCAGCGAAGCGAAAATATAGACCGTGGCCATGAACGGAACCAACTTCTCCGTGAACTTTCCGAGGCGTTTCACGCCGCCGATAACAACGATTCCCGAAAGGAGCATGACAACGATGCCCGAAACGAGCGGCGGAATGTTCATGGAGGCCTGCGCCGAACCGGCCAGAGCGTTGGCCTGGGTCATCGAACTGATGGCGACTTCCAGCATCAGGCTGAGCGCGAAAAGGGCCGCCAGCCATTTCATGTTCAGTCCCTTGCTCATATAGTGAGCCGGACCGCCTACATACTCGCCGAGAGCGTTCTTCGTGCGGTATTTTATGGCGAGAATAACCTCCCCGTACTTTAACGACATGCCCAGCAAGGCGATCATCCACATCCAGAAGATAGCACCGGGACCGCCGAAAACAATCGCCACCGGCACGCCGACGATGTTGCCTGCGCCGACGGTACAGGCGACGGCCGAAGTTAGCGCCTGAAAAGCGGAAAGAGTCCCCTCTCCCTCGTCGGTTCTTTTTTTGCTGAACATTTTCCCGAGAGTAGCGCCCAAAATATAGAAAAAATACCGGAACTGAAAAAAACCAAGTCGAAAGGTCATGAAGATGCCGCCGACAGCGAGCAGAATCAGAATGGGAGGACCCCAAAGCCATCCGGAAATACTGATAATCGCATCGAGTACATGTTGCATAACGCCACTTCCTTTCTTCGCCGGATTTTTCGGGCGTGAAACCGAAGACGCCCCAAAAGCCGAAAACCGCTACCCCGAACGCTCGAACGGACGCTGCTTTCCATGTTTTTTCTCCGCGTACCCCTCCTCTCGCCCCTCGGTTCACGCTGAAACGCTTCTACGGATTGCAGACCGCCTCGTTCAGATACTCCAGCGCCAACCGCACATGCATCTCCACGCCGAGAGAAAGCGAATCCTCGTCGATATCGAACCGAGGATGATGATGAGCAATATTCGTTCCCTTGCTTTCGTTACCAGTACCGATAAAATAAAAAACACCCGGAATTCTACTGGAAAATTCGGCAAAATCCTCACCCAACATGACGCCGAGATCGCGAGTCCGCACGTTTTCGCTCCCCACGACCGTCTCGGCAATGTTCCTCGCGAGTTCGGACATTTCTTCATTGTTGTTCAGCATGGTGTTGCCACAGCGAAACGCCACGTCGCAGGTACATCTGTAGAGACGACAGACACCTTCGACCAGCTCCGAAAACCTCCGGCGAACCTCTTCGTCGCCGTCGTGAAGACAACGGATAGATCCTTCCATCTCCAGCGATTCGGGAACGACGATCGCCTTGACACCGGCGTGGAGCGTACACACAGAGATCACGGTAGGACGTAGGGAATCGAACTCCAGCGTGTGCAACGTCTTTATGGCCTCCAGCACATGCGATGCCGCGTCGATAGGGTTGACGGCAGCGTGCGGAGCTCCTCCGTGCCCTCCTTTGCCGCAAATCGTCAATTTGAAGTAGTAGCTCGACGCCATAAGCGGGCCGGAACCTACCCCGATCACTCCGGTCGGCAGAAGAGACCACAAATGCGCTCCGCAAACCGCATCAGGGCGGGGATTTTCCAATGCCCCATCCTCGATCATCCGCTCGGCTCCCGCCTCCTCCTCGTTGGGCTGGAAGAGAAAAACGATCGCTCCGTGGAACTCTTCGCGATGTCCGGCAAGAATCCGTGCGGCAACCATCAGCATGGCGGTGTGCCCGTCGTGTCCGCATGCGTGCATCACACCGGGTTCGAGCGAGCGGAACGGCAGCCCCGTCGCTTCTTCTATAGGAAGAGCGTCCATATCGCACCGCAAGAGGATCGTCTTTCCCGGACCACTACCCCGCAACACACCGACAACTCCGGTTCCGGCACATCGGCGCACTTCGAGCCCCAACTCCCCGAGGTATTCTTCGACGATACGGGAGGTACGGAATTCACGAAAACCCAGCTCCGGATGGGCGTGAAAATCCCGTCGCAGGCGGATCAGCTCTTCATGTGATTTTCGGATTTCACCCTTTATATCCATCGTTCGGTTTCTCCACAATTCATTATTCTTCCTTTCATTTCACGAAGAGCTTACGCTCGAAGTTCAGAAAGAGTTCGCGGCGGAGCGCCTGAAATCCCTCGGCAGTGAAGTAGTAGCCCTCCATCTCCACACCGACGTGGCGCGCGTCCCACCCACGTTCGCGGAGGATGTCGGCGACGAACTGCATCGGGTGCCGCAGCTTCGACATGACGTAGTGGTCGGGGTAGCCCTTGATGTTCTCCTCTTTAAGGGAGGTGAGAATGCGCGCTGCGTTGCCGTCCTGCTCGCGCCCGAACCAGACGGGCTCGTCGCAGTCGAGCGAGACGATCAGCCCCTGGTGGACGTAGAAGGAGCAGCCGTCGTACCCGGTAAGGTAGTTCATGTTGGCGGGGCGGGAGACGATCAGCACTTCCACTCCGTGTTCGTGCATTCGTTCCTTCGTTTTCGCGAGGCGCTCCGCGTACTCTGAAGCCGGAAAGAGCAACATCTTGTCACCGCCTTTGTGGAAGTTTTGTTTTTATGTCGTTTGTCGACAATAAAACAATACCCCTTGAAATCCTGTTTGTCAAGACGTCGGATTCCGTGTATTTTTTTTCGTATTTAGCAAAAGTTTTTCTTGCCAAAGTTCACCACGAGTGCTATTCTTCCATCCGTGCGCGTCGATTTTTAGGCGCGTTACACTTTTTTTTACATAAAATATTATAAAAGCATATATGTTGAGGCTTTATTTCTTCTGAAGGTGGGAAAACATGGCGAAGAACCGACTTCGTGTTTTCCCATTTTCATCGGAAGAGTACGCACCATACACTTACATCATTTCAAGGAGGATTCACCGCACTATGAAAAAGCTTTTCGCAGCAGCAACCGTCATTGCCCTCGCCCTTTTCGCTTCCGTCCCCGCGTTCGCCGGAACCTTCACCCTGCCGAAGGCCGGGATCGAGTTCTCCCTTCCCGATTCGTGGCAACCTTCCGACTCCAAACTCGGCACGATGTTCGTCTCTCCCGGCAGCGACATGGTCATCTTCTTCGGCGAAACGAACAGCGAAGCGGGACTCGACGGCGCGATGGAGCTCGTCGAACAGATCGTCAACGAAGTCCTGACCGACATCGAACTCGGCGAGGACACCGAGCACGACATCAACGGCATTCAGGTCTTCGCCCTCGAGGGAACCGGCAAGTCCGACGGCGCCGACTCTTTCGTCAGCATCAGCATCCTGAACGCCGAAGGCGACTCGCTCGGCATCATGGTCTCCTTCGGAGACGCGGGCGCCGACCAGAAGAACGCGGCCGACCTTCAGGCCCTTGTCGGCTCGCTGAAAATCGCTCAGTAAGAACCAAAACCCACGGAATCGACGAAGGAGGAGCCGCGAAGGCTCCTCCTTATTTTTATATACCGCTCTCTCCGCCGTTCGCCGCTTCTTCCGCCTCCCCGCTCTCCGGCGTCGCTCCCCCTATCTTCCGGTTCCGGTACTTTCTCATGGAGAGCACTTCCGTGTTCGCTTCTCCATATTCCCGGAGATTGGTGAAAAATGACGTAGAACCTTGCAAGAGCAAATTTAACAACTTTCCCTTTTTCACCCGTCGGGTGTACACGTTGCTTGCCGTCAGCCCTTGAAAAAGCCGGCCTCATGAGAAATCGGCGGATCGCAAGCTGTGGATTGGGGATTTCGGATCCTTCTTGACATTGACACTGTGTCAAGGTTTATAATCGACTCTTCCAGGGAAAAACACCCCTCGAAATTCGAACAAAAGAAGGAGACGGTGCAATGAGTATGGATCTACGAAGGAACGCACCCCCGCAGAAACATGAGGCGAAACAGGAGCACAAGATGTACGCCGAAAAGCAGAAAGGATGGCGGTCGACTTTTTCGCTGCTACTGCTTCTGCTGGTCGGCGTCCCCTTTATGGGGGGCTGCGGCGGCGGCGGCGGGGATCAGGTTCTTTCCACGGTGAGCGGACTGGTATCCACCTTTAACGGATACGCCGCAGGTGGAAAGGTGGAACTTCGCACCCTCGGCGGGGAACCCCTCACGGGAGGAGCCGGTGAAGTTCTGAGCACGGGGCTGTTCGAGATCATGCCCCCGGACCCGCTTCCGGCAAGTTTCCTCGTGGTGGTTACGGAAGCCACGGAGGCGAGCATCGACGGAGAGCCCGCCGACGCGACGCCGACGCTTCAGGCGCTGGTGGAAAACAACAGGAACGGCGTCCTCAGCACTCGCGTGACTCCCCTCTCCTCGCTGGTGGCACAGTATGCCCTGAGTACGGGGAAAAGCCTGGAAGAGTCGGATGCGGCCATCGCCGCCTTCCTCGATCTGGAGCCCGGAGTTTCTCCCTCACGCCTTGAGTCGCCTCTGTTGGACACTTCGGACTTCGGTTTCGATGTTTTCGGCGCTTCCTGGGCAGCCTCGGGGCTCTCTTTCAACGCATTTCTCGACGGTCTTGTGAGAAACTCCCTTTCAGGGGAAACCATGACCTTCGCAGACCCGGGGGAAGATCAGTTTTTCCTCTCCATCTTCAAGTGGGTGCTGGACAAAGTGGCCTCCGCCGCAGTAAGCAAGGGGGTCGGATCGATTTCCTCGCTCATCACCGGCAACGGAGAATGGAATGCGGTACAGAAACAGATGGCGGAGATCAGCCAGAGCCTGGACAAGATCTATAACGAGCTGGTGACCTTCGAGACCGATATCAATGATCTGCTCCGGCAGATGTCGATGGAGAGCGACTACAACACCATGCTTCCGGCCATTTCGAGCATTCGTTCCCACTACGACGATCTGCAGAGGTTGGCCAAGTACAAGGACCGGGATCGCGCAAAAGTTCTCGCCGAACGGCTCGACGCGGATTTTTCCAGCAGCGTGAAACCCGGTCTCGACACGATAAACGAAAAGTTGACCGCTCCCATCGTGGGAACGACCTTCTATCAAAAGCTGGCGGAATATCTGCTCGGACGGGTTACGAGCAAGAAGATGACGGGAGATCAGGCACTCCTCCAATATAGAAGGGCCTTCGTTTTCCTGACGGGCATACAGATCCGGGGGCTGATACTGGCTTCGGAGAGCGCACACCTCTCCAAGGACCCGGAGGATGTCAAGAGAGAAACCCTCGCATGGCACAAAACGCACCTCGAACGAATCACCGCACAGGCGAAGTGCTTCCTTGACGGTGCGGAGAAGCTCGTGGTGTTCGGCTTTCCCTATGCTGGATGTACTTTGAACTACCGTACCATAACGGAAGACGGGGATTCCCCCTACCAGCCTATCGACAGCGTTGCGGCGGATGCCGTGGGGGTGGAAAGGCAAATCGTGACGCGCCTTCTCTGGGATCCGCAAGTGCCGACACAATATCCATGGACCGACAACCCGCCTCTGGACTACGGGGACTACTTTCCCTTCCTGAAGGAGCGAATGGCAAAGCTCGGGGCAGGAAAAACCCTCTCGCTCCGTCTCGTGCGGGAGGGAAACGAAAAGAAAGCCATTGACGAATATGGAACAGTCAATAGTATGACATATAGAAACGCCGGCGAAAGGGAAATACATGCAGTGGTACTGCGGTATATCTTCATCTTAGGGGATGTCCCGATGTCTAATATACCCTGGGTCCCCATGGTGGATTCCAATGCGGCGAAGATTTTCGATCTTTCCGAGGAAGAGGCGAACCGCTTTCCTGGAACCGTGGGGCGCCAACTACTGAACAGCTCGGGAAGCTACGATGAGAGGATAGGGTTTTGTTTGCACCTAGGCAACGATCGGCCGTCATATGCCACAGCCTCTTTCTTTGCATGGCTCCCCGACCAGTTCCTTCTGCGGAACGGAAAACCTGTGGCCCGGAAGATTCCCGCTGACTCCCCGGCAAATAGGAACGCTCCGCATTACAAGTATAAAATTAAATCTAGATATTTTAATTTTATAGTAAAGAGATTAAATGATCAAACATATGAGCCCGGCTTGGGCGGCGATGAGAAATCCGCCGTTTTGCATGCGCTGATCCGGTACGAACCTGCCAACCCGGAATCCGTGGACCTTCGCTATGGGGACGTCATTGTGCTCAGTGGGCAAATCTACGACGGAAAGGACACTTTCTGGACGATGATTACTTTACCCAATCGCACGTCTGATTCCGCCTATTACAACGAATTTAAAAAGGATCCGGGAGAAGGTCAAATCCTCGTCGTAAAATCTCTTCCTTTTGTGATGGGAGCTTTTGTGAACCCGGAGAAGATCTCAGTGTATCCGAGAGAATACTACCCCATCCTGCTGCAAAAACGATCCACCGGCAACTTCATGCAGGAACTTGAAGGGAAGCGTATCAGCTGCTTCGATAACACGAAAAACACCGGCGTGTTCTGGTATTTCTATCCAACCAAATAAAGCGGAGAAGCTGTGATTTTTGCCCCATGCCGGCGTTTCCACCGGTAATCTTCGGAAGATGCGCATGTCGTTGAAAAACCGAAGCTGAAAAAAAGGAGCCCGAACTCCCCCGCAAGGGAATTCGGGCTCCTTATCCATCCGACTTCCCGCTTCGGTGCACGGTTGGCCGAAAAATCGGGAGCAGGGAAAGGTTCAGTTCCAGACGGTCTCGATCGAGAACAGCGCCCAGGTCTTCTTTCCGCCGAACGTATGGGACTTCGCCGTGGCGCGGAAGAGGGCCGGTATCTCCTTCTTGTTCGCAATGTTGTACAGGTGTCCCTTGAAGTGGAAGACGTTCCCTTCGCGAGCGACCGTCTGCACCTGCGCGTAGTAGACGACGTCGCCGTCCGATCCGTCGAAGTGGTAGAGCTTGCCGTCGTAATGCGCCTTCAGCGGCTCCTCAGCGTCGTCGTGCTGTTTGAAGTCGATGTCGAAGTATTTTTTCACCGACTCCGCCACCCACTTCGCCTCGATGGTCATCGAGCCGTAGGGACAGTTCTTCACCTTGCAGGGGCGGATCCGGCTCTTGAAGTTGTTGATGTAGTTATGGCGGATACCGAAGTAGACCAGATCGTCCCCCGTCAGCCAGGAGACGTCCTCTATCTCGAAGAAGCCGACCTCCGTGAAGTTGCTCAAGAACGTACTCATCCTCTTGAGTTCGTCCGCGCCCGGCTTCAACTCGACGAGCGCCGCCTGTGCGCAGGACGAGAACAGCAACAAGGCACACAACGAGAGAACCACCGAAACTCTTTTCATGATACGCACCTCCCTGAGTTATATAACCTCCGCTCCCCGGCTACCTCGAATACACGCCGTCGAGGACAACGCCCTGACCGCAGAAGCCGCTCTCCTTGAAAGCGTCGTCCGTGCTCACAACCGCCTTTTTCCCGTCGAAGACGATCGTCACCGAAATGGTGTCGTCGATGTCGGAGACTGCCACAAGCGTGTCCCCCTCAAGCTCTCCCTTGCCGGCGAAGGAACAGAAGTGCACATTGTCCTTCCCGAAGACCACGCTGTTTTCGAAAACGACGTAGTGCTCGGGCTCGTCCTCGTCGTACCACCAGACTTCGAGCTCTCCGGTCATCCCCTTGCCGGCGTAGGTGTACAGCCCCTGATACCCCTTGTCGCTGTGCACCAGCACCGAACGCGAGATCACGTTGTTGACGTAAAGGATCCGATCCATCGTCGCCTCGGTATACGCCTGCGTCTTCGTCAAGCCAGAGGAGATGAGCGCCTTCGCCTCCTCGTCGCGCCCCTTCTTCACCCACGACCTCTGCTCGGCGATCAGCTTCTTGAATTCGTCCGCCGCGAGGATCTTTTTCGCTTCCTTCCACGCCCCATTGAGCCCCTCGTCGGCATCGCGGTATTCCTGCGACGCGGCGAGCATCGCCTTGTGGTCCGCGTCGCTCAGTGCGAGAGCCGGAAATGCCGCAAGCAGCGCAAACACTACGGCGAGAAACACCCCTGAAAGACGCCCAACGCTCGTGAAGCGAACTTCATATTCTTTTCTCATCATGTCATCCTTTCACTTCGTACTTCGAGACAAAACTTCCGCCCATCCGACGTCCGGCGCCGGAAGATGAATGCGCATGAAAATCGTTTTCCGGAACAAAGACGCCCCCTCACGCCGCTGAACGGCAGCTGCGCAGCGGAGCGCATCGAGGGGGATCATCCGACATGCCTGAATTGTACAGTAGCACCATGCGACTGTCAAAGACACGAGGTGTACAGAAAACGCCGGAAGAGGCGCTCCATACGCGGCGTCCCTTCCGGCGTTCGCAGCTCCGCCGAAGAGCGTGCTACTCGAAGGTTCCCTTGACGACGACCTCGCCCTCGTCCATCAGCACCCTTCCCTTGGCGACGACCGTTTTCAGGCGGAAGGCGCCGTCGAGGACGATCAGGTCGCCGTCGAAGCCCGGCTTGAGCCGCCCCTTGCGGGGGAGTTTGAGGTGCGCGGCGGGATTCGCTGTGACGAAGGAGAGGACCTGCTCCCGGGGGAGCGCGCCGTCGCGCAGCATCTCCGCGACCGACTCGAAGACCGCGTTCAAAGGACCGATTCGCATTCCCGTCATCTCGCCCTTCTCGTTGAAGGAGGGCATGGAGCCGTTCCCGTCCGAGCTGAGGGTGATGTTCCGCGGGTCGACGCCCCCTTCGAGCAGACGGGCGACGGCGGCCGAGGTTCCCATGCCGAAGAGCGGCTTCTTTCCGGGAGCGGCGGTGATGTCGAGGAGCCCGCCCCGGCGGCCGAATTCCACGGACTGCTCCAGCAGCGCTTCGGTGCGCGAGATGTGCGTGGGGGCGAACTGCGCGATCGGGATATCCGTTCCCTCGATGGCGCGAAGCAGCGGTTCGAGTCCGTCCTTCTCGCTTCCCATGTGGACGCAGAGGAACCCCGCCTTGCCGGAGAGAATGCCTCCGGCGCGGACGTCCGACACGGCGCGGCGGATTTCCTCGACGGAGGGGTGCGAACTCCGGTGGTCGGAGACGGCGAGCTTCAGGCCGATGACCTTGTCGATCAGGCAGAGGTCGCGCTGGACGCTTCCGGTGAGCGTCGGCGACGGGAGGGCGTAGCTTCCGGTGAGAATCCACGTCGAGATTCCCTCCTCTTCCAACCCCCTGGCCTTCATCAGCAGCTCGGGGAGCGCCCGGGCGACGCCGTCGGTGCCCAGCATGCCGACCGCGGAGGTCACTCCCGCTTTGATGAACGAAGAAAGCTGAAGCGGCGGCGTCCTGTGGGCGGGCCCCCCCTCGCCGCCCGCGCCGTTGAAGTGGACGTGCCGGTCGATGATGCCGGGCGCGACGATGCCGCCCCCGGCGTCGATCACCCGGAGCTCGCCGAGCGAGGCTACGGCCGAGGTATCGATCTCCCCCGCCGGACGGACGGCGAGCACCCTCTCCCCCGCGATCAGTATGTCGCTGGAGCCGAGGGGCTCGGGGGCGTAGAGATCGGCGTTGCGTATCAAGAGCATTGGTGTGTCTCCTTTCCCGCGTCCGGCCCGTGGGCGGCGCTTCGTGATGCGGAAAGGAGGAGGTCTCGCGCATGGGACTCGCGGGGCTCCTCCCTCCAGGCTATAGGACTACGCCTCGGTCTTCTTGTCGGAGGGCCAGATGGCGATTCCGGCGAAGCCGTAGAACCATGCGGTCAAAAATCCCATCCAGCAGAGGAAGGCCCAAGGAACGTACTCGAAGACGGAGACGCCGAGCACGGAGGACATGTAGATTCCCGCGGCCGACCAGGGGATCATCGGGATGACGACGGTGCCGGAGTCTTCGAGCGTCCTGGAGAGCACGCGGCGGGAGATGTTCATCTCGTCGGCGAGATCCTTGTACATCGTGCCCGGAACGATCTCGCTGAGGTGGGAGTTCCCCGTGCCCAGTCCGGTGAGGATGCCGGAGAGAGATACGGAGAGGACGAAACGTCCCTTGCTGTTCCCGATGAAGCGCTCCTTCAGGGAGCTGCAGATACAGCGGAAAGTGCCGGTGTACTCGAGCTGCCCCGCAAAGATGTAGGCGACGAAGACCACGGCCACGGAGCCGAACATGAAGACGAGCCCTCCTCTGCCGAGGAGGGTGTCGAGGCTTGCGACCCCGGTGACGACCTTCGGACCCGCGAGCATCGCTTTCACGATCTCCTTCAGGTCGTACCCCTGCATCATGGCCAGCGGCACGGCGAGGGCGACGGCGATCCAGAGCACCGGAAGGGTCGGGAAGCGCCGATAGGCCAGCACAAGGACGGCAAGCGGCGGAACGAGGACGAGCGGCGTCATCCTGAAGGTCTTCGAGATGCCCGCGAGAATCTCGTTCACTCCGGAGAGGTCGATCTCGCCGGAGGCCTGTGCGCCGACGCAGCCGTAGATAACCAGGCTGACGATGAACGCAGGGACGGTGGTCCAGAGCATGGAGCGGATGTGGTCCACCACGTCGACCTCGGCGACCGCCGCGGCGAGGATCGTGGTGTCGGAGACGGGGCTGAGCTTGTCGCCGAAGTACGCGCCCGCGACCACCGCGCCCGCTGCTGCGGGAAGCGGCACGCCGAGCCCCTGCCCTATCCCCATGAAGGCGACGCCGAAGGTCGCGGCGGTCCCCCAGGATGTTCCCGTCATCGTGGACGAGAGGGCGCAGATAACGAACGCAGCTATCAGGAAGGTATTCGGGCTGAGAATATGGAGCCCGGTATAAATCAGGTAGGGGATGGTGCCCGCGAGCATCCACGACGCGATGAGCGGGCCGACGGTGAGCAGGATCATGATGGCCCCCGACGCGCGGGCGATCATGGGAACGACGCCCCCGGCGAAGAGGTCGCGCCAGGTGAATCTGTAGTAATAGACATACGTGAAGGTGGTGAACGTACCGATGAACAGCAGCAACAGCGCAACGTCGAACGCGAAGATCAGTCTTCCGACGACGATTATGGCGAGAATGGTTTCGAAAATCATGAGCGCACCCCGGAGCGTTATTTGACGCGCGCGCTGTTCTTCCATGTGGACGATGACCCCCTGTGGCGAGTAGTTCAAAAAAATGAATGCGGATGAATTCGACGTACGGGAATAGCTGTTTTTACTCTCCTCTGCATTCCACTCTTTTTCCGGATTCTTTTATGGATACGTTATTGTATAATCATTATCTCTTCACTGCGTTTTGTCAAGAGTTTTTTTAAAAAGACATCCGGAAGAATGCATCTTTATCGGATATCTGCTACACTTTTGGAGTCCCTTCGTAAGGGAAAAGAGAAAAATTGCGAGGTGCTTCATGGAAAAGGAGAACGTCAACGTCAACGCGACCGAGAAGGCCGGGCGGGAGATCGTCCGGCTGATCGCGTCGCATCGTTTCAAGCCGGGAGACCGTCTGCTGGAGACGTCGCTCGCCAAGATTCTGGGGATGAGCAGGACGCCCGTCAGAGAGGCGCTGGGAAGGCTGGCGTCCACCGGTTTTCTGGCGAAGTCGGAGGGGACGAGAGGGTATCAGATCCCCTTCCTGACGCCGAAGGATATAGAGGATGTTTTCTTCATGAGGGGAATTCTGGAGAGCAAGGCCGCGAGGCTCTGCGCACAGGCTATGCCGGAGAGCGCGCTGGCGGAGCTGCGCCGGATCAACGAGCGCGAGGAAGAGACGTTCAGGGCGAACGAAAAGGGGGAGTACGCGGAGCTGAACGAGTCGTTCCACATGCTCATCGCCGGGTCCTGCGGCAACCCGTACATGGAGCTCTACCTCCGGCAGCTCTACTGGCGGTCGAATCTCTACGTCCTCTTCTTCATGAGCTTCTACTGCCAGGACTCGAACTACGACACGGAGCGGCTGAGCTATCTCGAGCACAGGCGCGTGGTCGACGCCCTCGCGGCGCGTGACGCGCAGGCCGCCGAGACCGCGATGAAAGAGCACATCACAAGCAGCTACAACCACTTGCTCTGTCCGAAGAACGCGCTGGTGGGAATCGAGTAGACGCCCGGTCTCACGCCCTCCCGAGCGCCACTCTGTTGCGCCCGCTTGCTTTTGCCTCGTACAGTCCCTTGTCGGCGCGACCGACCAGGGATCCGGGGGAGTCGCCAGGAATCATTCCGGCGACTCCGGCGCTGATGGTTACCCTTCGGCCGATGGGGAACGGCTCGCTCTCCACGGCCTCCCGGATGCGCTCGCCGAACTCGGCCGCCTCCTCCACGCCCGCGCCGGGAAGGACCGCGAGGAACTCCTCGCCCCCCCACCGGCCGACGAAACCCACCGGGACAAGGCTCTTCAGAATCTCCGCGGTGCGCCGGAGCACCTTGTCCCCCGCCTGGTGGCCGAAATCGTCGTTCACCATCTTGAAATGGTCGAGGTCGAAGATGAGCACCGAGAGCGGCGAGCCCATCTTCGCGGATGCCTTCATCTCCTGTTCAAGCACGCTGTCGAGGTGGAGCCGGTTGCTGATCCTGGTGAGCGGGTCGGTACGCGAGGTCCATTCGAGCAGCGTGATGGTCTCCTGGACGCGCTCCATCAGTCTGGAGAGGGCGCGCGCGATGACCGAGACTTCGTGGCTCGTATCAAGGTAGTCGTGCGCGAGCCTTTTGCGCAGCTCGAAAAAGTCCTCCTGATTTCCCGAGAGCAGGGTGACGTCCTCCACGAGCAGCGAGAAGGGACGCAGATAGCGCCGCAACAACAGGAAGAGCCCGAAAAGCAGCGTCGCCGAAAGAAGGAGCATCGTCACCACGAGATTTCTTTGAAAATACCGCAGGTCCGCGCCAAGCTCGTCTTCGGTGAACACCGCCTCGATCCGCCGGAACTTCAGGCTCTCCTCCGAAACGGCAGGCAGCAGCGCAACAGACTTTCTTTCGGCGTTGCCGGCGTATTCCTCCATTGAGACGGGCGGAAAACCGTCCACCTCGATTTCTATCCCCAGTCCGGTTCCCTCTGCAAAGTGCGCGAGGAGCTCCTTCGAGAGTCTTGCGCCGATGCCGACCGTTCCCACCTGGATCTCCCCGTAGAGCATGACCGGCCGCGTTTCGAGTATCGCCGGCTCGCCGTCCAGCTCGAATATTCCGACGGAGCGGCGACCTTTCAGCGCCGCGGCGACCGCGGGATGCGCGCCCAGATCATCGCCGAAACGGTAAGGGTCGTGCACCCTGGCGAGAACAATCCCGTCCTCGTCGGTAAAAAAGATCAGAGAGTAGCGGAGGGGGTCGAGGAAAAGCTCTCCCCACGGAACAAGAAAACCGGTATCGCTGTTCTGGACGGCTCGTACAGCGCCGTTCGCCCCGGCCAACACCGCGGCGTTCCTCGACCGGTCCTCCCGGTAGTCCTTGAACCGCGAGTTCAGGAGCGCTATCTTCAGTTCATCCGCCGCTTCCCGTCCCGAACGCTGAAAACGGACGATCATCTCGAGTCTGAAAAAACCGAGCCCCAGGGCAAGGAGCAGGGGGAGAAGGGCGAGAAGCAGTATTTTCCAGTATAGCTTCATCCATCCACCTCCTGCTCTCCGGCGTCATCGGCGGGTTCGAGCGCCCTCCGCAGAGGTTCGTAGAACTCGTCGCCGAGGACAACGAAGCCTGCGGCAGGCCAGCCGAACTGCTCCCTGAAGGCTCTCATCGGAGGAGAATCCGGCGCGAGCGAGGCAAGCCCCCTGCGCACCGCCTCCGCATGCTCCGCCGGGACTCCCGGAGCGGCGACCACCGTATCCAGAGGAATCGGCTCGGAAACGGCAAGCACTCGGAAAACATCGCCGTACCGCCTGACTGCGTTGTACAGCGTTCCTTCCGACACCGCCCCTCCCTGGATGGACCCCGCCCTGAGCGCCTCGAAGACCGCGTCGTGCCTCCCGAGGAAGAAGACCTTGCCGAAGAACGACGCGGGATCGATGTCAAGCGCCCGGAACATCGTCAGCGGGACCTTGTACCCCGAGGTGGAGCCCTTGTCGGTGAAGCCGAAGCCGCACCCCTTCAGATCGGCGAGGGCATCGACAGGCCCCTCTTCGAGGGAGATGATCATCGAATGGTAGTACGGCGTGACGTGTCCTTTCGAATCCAGCTCCGCGTAGGTGGCGAGATAGACGAGTCCCGGTATGGAGGAGGCGTGCTTCACGTAGCCGGAGGAGGTGAAGAAGGCGAAGTGGACGGATCCGTCGGCGATCCGCCTGGTCATTTCTTCGTAATTTCCGGTGACGACGAGCCGGACGGAAACCCCCGTCTCCGCGGCGATGAAGTCGGCGAGCGGCCGGAAGGCGGCAAGCATTCTGTCCGGGTCGTTGACGGGGTAGACGGCGAAAATATAGTCTTCCGAGGCGACCGCCGAAGGAAGCCGCAGAAAACAGAGAGAAACGAGGATCATAAGGAAAGCGCTGAAACAACTCCGCGAAAAAGGACGTACCCGCAGCGTCTTCACACTTTCACCTCCGTCGTCTCTCGAATACGTACAAACAGGGAAAGATTCTCAACAAGAAAATAACATCTCTTTCTCTTCCGGTCAAGCATATCCCGTCGTCTCGCACCTTCGGGCAAACAACGCAGGAAGGCGTTTTTGCGGCCGGAGGGGCGTGCAAAAAAGTCCGCCCCGATATTTGTCGGCAGAAAATGATTTTCACAAGACGAAAATATTGGTATAATCTCTGCGTGTTCGATGCATTTTTGTTACAATAAGGAAATAAATTTTCGGAGCCTTCGGATCTACAATACGACATGCCGCCTTGGAGGGCTATTTTGTGAAAAAAAGTGTTTGGAAGATCGTCGTACCGGCGATCACACTCCTTTTTATCGCAGGTTTCCTGTATGTACACAGACCGTTCACGGTCCAGGTGACGCTTTTCTACGACGAACGCGACCTTGCTGGAGCCGTGGTGTCCAAACAGGCTCTTCAGTCAGTGGTGCTTGCTATGGAATTCTTCAACTCCCGTTCCTCCGAGTTTCGCTTCCTTCCTTTCAGAGAGATAGACAGCGATATCTATGAATCCATTGATCATGCAGCCTCAAGGGGCTCGATAGCGATCGTCGGAGGAATCAACGCTCCGTTCGCCTCTCTTCTGGCGGATTCCTCACGACGTCACGGCATTCCCTTTCTCTCGCTCGCATCGGGGACGTCCCTCGCGCGCGCCGACGACTTCGTCTTCAGAGCGCGCCCCCAGAGCGGCGGCAAGGAACTCGGACTCGCGGCGAAGAGCATGGGAGTCTCCTCCTACTCGGTGATCGTCAGCGGATTCGCCGCCTCGCACGTGCAGGAGTTCATCCGCGACTTCGAATCGCAGCTCGGCGCTCCCCCGCGCAGGACGATGGTCTTCAGCGGCAACTTGAACAAACAAATCGAGGACTTCGAACGTATCGCCAAGGGAGTGGACGCCATGCTCCTTGTTCTTCCCGACTGGCTGGCGGCCGTCGCGATGCGGGAGCTTCGCCTCCGGCTGCCCGGCCTCCCCGTCTTCGCCTCCAACTGGGCCATATCGCACAGGACGCATCTGCTCGCCGGTTCGCTCGGAGAGGGCGTTCTCACCTTTTCGTTCACCCCCCCGGAGTGGGGACAACGAGGAACACGAGTTCCTCCGCTTCGTCCGGGACACGTACGCGTCCCCCATCCCTCCGGTCATCCTCGCGATGGGGTACGACACGGTCGCCATGCTCGACGAGGCGATCCGGCGCGCGGGCTCGTCCGACAAGCGGGCCATAGCGGACGCCCTCGCGGAGCTGACGAGCGTCCACACCACAGGAGGGACTATCCCTGTCGATAAAAACGGGGATATGCAGCATACCGGAGCGCTGTTCAGCCTCCGCTCCGGGCGGTGGATCCGTGTTCCCGAAAACGATCCGGCGTTGCTCCGGCGGGTAACCACGTCTTTTCGCCCGCAGCGGGGGGAGTTATGAGTAAAAAATTCACCTTCTCCATCGGGACATTCTTCTCGGTCGTCGTCCTTAGTTTTCTTTTCATTTTCCTCGTTCAGGGGGCGACCACCCCTCTACATCAGGGTGAGCGCGCGGCTCGACGAATTTGCGCGTCACGGCGAAAACGTGCTCCAGGTGACCTCGCTTCTGCTTGAAAAGCAGGGTGCAACAGCGCGAGGAGGGACTGCGCGCCATCGTCGGCGGCGCGGATATGAACGACGCGGGGCGCGACGTCCTCGTCGCGGCGATTCTCGACGGGAATACCGTGAAGCGCGGCATCAAGGGGTGGCTCCCGAACGGGATGCTGCTCCCGGATGAACTGCTGACCGACGAGTGGGTCGTGAACGACCTGCTCGACATTTACGGCCGCAGCCTTCTCACCGGAGTGCGCACGATTCAAGGAGAAAGGGTCTTCGCGGCGATCCGTCTCGACATGAACGAACTGGACGTCTTCGGCGACCACGCGCTTCTGCCGGTGATTTCGGACAGCCTGGGGCAGATCGTCTGGATGGGGGGCGACCGAAGGAAACTCCCGCGCTCTCGATGCACTTGAAGGCGAGAGGGTTCATCCTCAGGAAGCAACTTCCCGACCAGCGGTGGGCGATAGCCCTTTCGCACCAGGGCTCCCGCGTGATGATGCGTCAGGAGCGCCTTCCCTACGGGTTCACGCTCACCATAGCCTATCCGCTTGCATCGCTCATGGTCTCCTCGCTCTCCGGCCTCGCCGTCGCGGCCACGCTCTTTCTCTTCGCCCTCCTTGTCATCCTGCTCCTCTGGGCTCTCTGGAACAGAGGCGTGTATAAGAGCATCGCGACCATCGCGAATCTCGCCGACGAGATGGGCGACCGGCTTTCGCAGATCGACGCAAGAGATCCGCTGCGGGGCGCGGAAACGCTCTTCGCCCTTACAAAACGCTTTTCCGGCTTCAAAGAGACGTTCGTCCGGGAGACGAACTCTTTCGTCCGCGACCTCCGAAATCTCTTCGAGGTCATTTTGCGCCAGCAGGAAGAGCTGACTGCGTTCAACGAGGAGACCGAGGCGATGAACCAGGAGCTGGAGCAGGTGAACAACCAGCTCCTGAGCAGAGAAGCTCTGTGGGAGCGCACCCTGGAGTTCTCGCGCGCCTTCGCCCGCAACCAGGACGTGGATGCGGCGATCTCCTCCACGCTCGATACGCTGCGAAGGGACGTGAAGGCCTTCGGGCGTGCTTTCTCTCCTCGGTGGAGGGGAACAACTTCCGGCTGACCGCCTGGAGCGGCTACAACGGCGAGCTCTCCGACTTCGTCGTCGCGAAGGACGGAATCGCCGCTTCGGAGAGCATCATCTCCCGCTCGCCCGTCTGGGTGGAGGACGTCCGCACGCACCCCACCGCCCATCCGGTGCACCCCTTCGGTCAAGAGCGAGCTGCTGATTCCGCTCTTTCAGGCGGGCGAGGAGGAGGGCGTGCTCGAAGTCGCCTTCGAGAAACCGATGCGGAGGGACTCCTTCCTCATCGAAACGCTCACCCCGGTGGCCTCCTTCCTCGGCGGACTGGTCCACGGAGAGAAGATGCGCCGGGAGCTGAAGGCCTCCTACGCTTATCTCGCGGAAAAACTCCAGTTCATCACGGGGATTTACCACGACGAGACGGAGGCCCATATCGCCCGCAATCGGCGAGTACTGCAAAATCCTCGCGCGCGAGATCGGCAGAGACGCGAGCGAGCAGGAGGACATCGCCCTCTTCGCCCGTCTGCACGACATCGGCAAGCTGGCGGATTCCGTACGGCATTCTGGTGAAACCGGGGGCGGCTTGAGGCGGACGAGTTCAACCAGATCAAGCGCCACCCTCAGTGGGGAGCCGATATACTCGGCGAGGCGGCGTGGCTTCAGATGGCGAGGAATCTCTGCCTGACGCACCACGAAAAGTGGGACGGCAGCGGATACCCCCGCGGACTGCGCGGCGAGGAGATACCCTGGGAGGGACGGGTGGCCACCATCGCGGACATCTACGGACGCGCTCCGGTCGTCGCGCTCGTACAAACCTGCGATGTCGCACGAAACGGCGGTCCGAATTCTCTTGAAGAGGACGGCAGGGTGCGCCCGGAGCACTTCGACCCGAAGGTGCTGAACGCGTTCAGGCGAATTTCCGGAAAGTTCGCCGAGATCTTCGACTCCAACTGCGACGAACGCGACTCGCCGGACTGTTTTCTCGCGTAGCGAAGAAGATTGCTGCACGCGCCTCTCTCAAAAAGCCTCTTCGGCCGGAGCAAGACATGAACCGCCTCGCGCCGTTTCTTCTCTTCGCCGCAGGCTTTCTTGCGGACGCGCTCTCCAAGGAATGGGCCCTTCGGACCCTTCCCCCTCCGATGCTCCATGCGGGGAGCGAATTTTTCGCCCTCGCCCTCCACTTCAACCGGGGCGCCGCTTTCTCTCTTCTCCGCTCCGTCCCCGGCGCGGCGCTGACGCTGAGCGTGGCGGGACTCTGCCTGCTCTTCGCGATGCGCAGGGCGCTTCCCGCGCTCCGCAGCTCCCCCGCGTGGGGGCTCCTTTTCGCGGGCGCGGCGGGAAACATGGCGGACAGGCTGCTCCGCGGCTACGTGATCGACTGGTTCCGCGCAGGCCCTCTCCACATGAACGCCGCCGACATCCTCCTCTGCGTCGGCGGCGCGATCCTCATGCTCGACATGCTGCGAAAGTAACCGCGCTACTTCTTCCCGCGCGCGTTGGCGAAATAGGTCGCCACCCCCGCGTTGTACCCCGAGACGAACCCCTTGTAGCCGTCCCACGGGCTGTAGGAGACGCCATCTCCCTTCGAAACGGTCCCATCCGGCGAGGGAGAAGTTCGGCTTCAAATCGCCCCCCAAACCTATCGGCCCCCAACGACGGCCCCTCCCCGATCTTGTCGAAACGCTTCGCGATCCCCGAGGCGAAGGCCTCCGCCCGTTCGAGGACGGATTCGTAGCTCCCGCCTTCGAGGGTGAAGGCCGCGACGCTCCAGACGGCCGCGTCCACGCCGACCATGAAGCCAAGGAAGAGTCCCGCGCCGTCGGGAACGAGCGCCTGGATGATGACGTCCGCGGCGAAGGCCCCTCTCTCCCCGCTCTCGAAGACGGATGTGGTCTCGTAGGTGACGGGGTCGATATCGAGCCACGCAACGAGCGGTTTGCCGTTCACATCGGTGAGGCGGCCGGGAAGAGCGTGACCGAAGTCCCCCCTTCGAGCTTCTTCGCCAGTTCGGGGCGGAGTCCGGCCTTCTTCATGCGCTCCAGCATGGCCTTCCGCTCTTTCCCCTTGGGCGGGAGGACGACGAGATCCGAGCCCTGCCAGAGCTGAAAGACCCCTTTTCCGGAGAGAACCGCCGCCTCCAGGTCGGCGAGGAAGAGGCCGTCGACGATGCGGAACGCCGCCGCCGCTTCCTTCTCTCCCCGGACGTCCGGATGGACGTCGCGCAGGTCGATCGTCGCGCGAACCCCCTCGGGCGCGGAGGCGTCGCGTTCGAGAGTGAGCAGGAGCATTCGCGGCCTGCCCGACCTGTCGAGCGTGACCCCCAGCCGTGAGGCGAGGTCGCGCTCGTGCTTCGTCGAGGCGGCCAGAAAGGCGTAGAGCCTGCTGCGGGTGTACCAGCGGGCGACGGAGAGGTGCGCAGGGACGCGCTCGCCGCGGATCGCCTTCCAGCGCTCTTCGAGGCGGGCGGCGGCTTCCTCCGGAAGATCGGGGAGCAGCGCGCCGACCGTGTGCATCCGGTCGGTGAGCGGCGTTTCCGCGTCGAGTTCCCCGACGTACTCGCAGAGCTTCTTCTTTCCGGCGGAGAGGCGGATCAGCTCGCGGACCGGACGGTACTCCCGCGTGTCGAGGACACTCTTGCCCGGAATGCGGCCGAAGACGCCCTCGACCGAGGCTGTGATTCCAGTATTTCCTTCCGAATCGGCGCCCTCCGTGTAGATGACGTCGAAAGCGTCGAGCGAGACGTCGGCGAGGGAGAAGACGCCGTCGGCGAGCACGAACTGGACGAGCTTGCTCCCGGACGCCCCGCCGAGGGCCGACCCCATCGAGCCGAGCTGCGCGGAGGCGTCGCGGACCTTCGGCTCGGCGAAAACGACAACCTCGACACGGAGTCCCGGCCTGTCGGCGGGGACGCTCTTCGCCTTCGAAAGGTCGACGAAAGCGGCGCACTCGTCGAGCGGCTTCATGAAGGGGATGACGAGCGACGCTCCCTTCTCCGCCTCCAGCACCGGGCATTCGCTCCACCCAGGGGCGGCGGCGCGCCCCTCCGCAGTGAGCAGAACGCTCTTTCGGGC
>CAXXRY010000039.1:0-51984 GCA_963668335.2 Aminobacteriaceae bacterium
ACGAACGGGAGATCAGAGCGACCTCCTATCTGGCCACGCCGGTACTGGACGGCGGGCCGATTTTGATCGTCTCCCCTCCTTCGCCGATCGATTCGGACGATGGGATGGATCCGAAGGACCGCTTCCGGAAGTACCTCTCTCTTGTAAACGACCAGGCCCGCAAGACGGGAGCACGGACAGTGTACGAGATTGCCCGCGGACACTTCAGCGTGAACGCCGACGGCATCGCTGTGCACAAGGGAAGATCACTCCCAGACGGGCTGCGGTTCGAGAGCTGGCCTCCCTTCGTCCCGGAAATCTCTCTTTTCTCTCCCCGCTCGATAGCCGTAGTCGGCGCTTCTGCTTCTGGGACGAGCCTCGGGAGCGCCGTTTTGCGGAACATTCTCTCCTACGGATTCAAGGGAGAAGTCCACCCTGTGAACAGGAAGGGCGAAGATGCCGAAGGACTGAAGGGGTACGCCTCCGTTCTCGATATTCCCGGAGATGTCGACCTTGCGATGATCACCGTCCCTGGATCGGCTGCCGTCGAGGTTGCCGAAGAGTGCGGCCGCAAGGGAGTACGGAATCTCGTCACGCTCTCCGCAGGCTTCCGCGAGACTGGCGAAGAGGGAGAGCGAACGGAAAACGCGCTCCTGGACATCGTATCGAAGTATTCGATGCGTCTGCTCGGGCCGAACTGCATGGGATTGCTGAACACATCACCCGACATTCGGCTGCACGCCAACATGCTCCAGACCGTTCCGGAGCGAGGCGGCATCGGTCTGATCACGCAGAGCGGAGCCATCGGCGCCGCGCTGCTCGATTTCGCCCCTTCGCTCGGGATGGGCTTTTCACTGATCGCCTCCACGGGGAACCAGCCGGATATGACGATCAACGATCTTCTTCCATTGTACGCGGAGGACGACAACACCACCGCGATCCTTGCGTACCTCGAAACGCTTCCGGACGCGGGCCGCTTCACCCGTATTCTGACCGAAGCGGCCGCGAAGAAACCGGTGGTCGTGGTCAAGTCGGGCATGACGGAAGCGGGAGCGGCGGCGGCCAAGTCGCACACGGGGAGTCTCGCCGGAAAGTCCCGTATCGCCGAGGCGCTTCTGGACAAGACCGGAGCCATCCGCGCAACGACGCTCGAAGAGGCGTTCCTGCTCGCCTCCGCGCTCTCGACGCAACCTCGGGTGAAAGGAAACCGGGTCGGCGTGATCAGCAACGCCGGAGGCCCCGGAACGCTTGTGGCGGACGAATTGAGCAGAAGAGGCTTCTCGCTCCCATTCCTCCCCGATACAACGCGCAAAGCACTTGCCGCGCAGGTGCTTCCGCAGGCGTCGACGGCGAATCCACTCGACCTGGTGGCCACCGCAAAACCGGAGCACTACGCGGCCGCCGCGAAGGCAATGGTCGAAAGCGGTCTTTATGACGCTTTTGTCGTGGTGATGGTGCCGCCGACAGGCGTCGAGACGGGCCCCGTTGCCGAAGCGATGATACCTGTGCTCAAATCGTCCGGACTGCCTGTGACGAGCTGCTTCTTCGGCCCCTCGATGGGAGAGGGCGGGAGAGCGGCGATGCTGAGCGCAGGAGTCCCGTCGTTCCCATTCCCGGAGCAGACTGCTTCCGTGCTCTCCTTGATGCGCGAGAAGACTGTTTCCCCGCGTGCGGAACAACCGAATGCTCCGACACCCTCGCTGCTCCGGAAAGGAGCTCTAAAGAAGAGACTCGCCGCCTCCGCGGACGGTTTCCTCCTGCCTGCGCTCTGCGAGGAGCTTTTAGGTGCGTACGGCATTCCTCTCCCCCTCTCCGCTATGGTCACCGCCCCCGACGAGGTCAAAGGCGCTTCGTTCCTCTACCCCGTCGTAGCGAAGATCGATCATCCGGGCGTGCTCCACAAATCCGACGCGGGCGGCGTCGTGCTTGACATCGCCGACGAAAACTCGCTCCGCACCATCGTGAAATCACTCCTCGACCGCTTCCCGGGAGCACGCGGGGTGCTGGTCCAGGAGCAGATCAAGAAGGGGATAGAGCTCATCCTCGGAGCGGACAGCGACCCGCTTCTGGGACACGCGGTGCTCGTCGGATGGGGAGGAACGGGGGTTGAGCTCTTCTCCGACGTTGCGCTCGGGCACGTTCCCTTTTCTCGGGCCGAGGGGATGCGCCTTCTCGAACGCCTTCAGTGTTTCCCGCTTCTGAAGGGGTACCGGGGCAAGCCGGGAGTCGATCTGGAACAGCTGCTCGATCTGATGCAGAGACTTCAGCGCCTGTTGCTGGATTTTCCGGAGATCGAAGAGATGGATCTCAATCCGCTCATCTGGGACGGCAACCGTTTCATCGCGGCGGACTACAGGATAAAAACACGTTCTTGACATGAGGGGTCGGAGCGGTGGGAACATTGCCGACTCCGGCCGGGATTTTTTGTACGCGGCAGCCCGCCGGGGTACTGCCGCAAGATGAACGCTACTTTCGAGGAGGAATTGAGAATGGGATACAGAGAAGACGGCAAGTGGTGGGTTTCACCCGCGAATTACGAGGCTGAAGTGACGAAGACGTTCGCCTTCGCTCCGAAGATCGAAATACTGGACACGACGCTCCGCGACGGCGAACAGCAGCCGGGGATCATCTTCACGAAGGAAGACAAGGTCGCCATCGCGAAGAAACTCGACGAGGTGGGCGTTCACAGGATCGAGGCGGGAACACCCGCGGGATCGCAGGAGGACGCCGACGCAATCAAGGCCATCTGCGACCTTGGATTGAAGTCGAAGATTTTCGCCTTCTGCCGTGCGATGCCGAAGGACATGGAGCTTGCAAAGTCGCTCGGCGTGGACGGCGTGCTCTGCGAAATGATCGGCAGCGAGCAGATGCTGCGTTACGGCAAACGATGGACGCCGGAGCAGGCCATCTCCGCGTGCATCGAGGCGACGCAGGCCGCCCACGAACTGGGGATGTTCGTTACCTTCTTCCCCGCCGACGGCTCTCGCGCCGAGATGAACTACCTGCTCGACTTCGTGCAGGCGGTCGCCGAGGGTGGGCACATCGACTCCCTTGCGCTCGTGGACACCTTCGGCACGTTCTCTCCCGAAGGCGCGGTCTACATGCTCAAGAAGCTCAAGGAGCGCTTCTCCTTCCCGATCGAGGCGCATTTCCACAGCGACTACGATATCGGCGTGGCGACGACGCTCGCCGCACTCAAAGAGGGCGCGTCGGTCGCCCACGTGACGGTGAACGGCCTCGGCGAGCGCGCTGGAAGCTGCCCGCTCGAACCGCTGACACTCGCCCTTGAGGCGCTCTACGGCCAGTCCACTGGAATCGTCCTCCACAAACTTACCGAACTTTCGAAGCTGGTGGAAGAGCTTTCCCGCTTCCCCGTCCCGCCCATCAAGCCGGTTGTCGGCAACAAGCTCTTCGGCTGGGAGACAGGTCTGCCTTCGAGCCTCTGGACAAATGCCAAAACAGAAAATCCGCTTATCATGCTCCCCTACCACTACTCACTGACGGGGCGCGATGAGCCGGTTCTGTACATCGGCAAGAAGAGCGGCAAGGACAACATAAAATACTGGCTTGCAAAAACCGGACTTTCGTTGGATGATGAGGGAGAGAAGACGCTGCTCCAGAAGGTAAAGGATCTTTCGATCTCCTTGAAGCGCGACCTCGACGAAGACGAATTCCGGGGGCTGGTCTCCCGGGTGAAGGAGGAGAGTGCATGCAACCAGTGAAAATCGCGCAACGCTTTCAGAATATCCAGCCGTCGGGAATGTTGAAGATCTTCCAGGCGGCAGCGGCCATCGACGATTTGAGCAACCTCGGGATCGGCGAGCCGGACTTCCACACCGAGCCGAAGATAGTCGACGCGGCGGCGAAGGCCGCGAAGGAGGGGATGACGCACTACCCGCCTCTCACCGGGTATCCGGAGTTGCGCAAGGAGATTTGCGCCTACTGGAAGCGGCATCATAACTTCGAGGTTACGCCGGAGGAAATTCATCTGACCGTGGGCGGCATCCAGGCGCCGCACCTCTGCTTCCAGGCGATGCTCGACCCGGGCGACGAGGTACTTATTGCCGAGCCGTGCTTCACGGCCTACTTCCAGCAGATCGAGTTCAACGGAGGAGTGGTCGTCCCCGTGCCCTCGCGGGCCGAGAACGGCTTCTTTCCGACCGCCGAGGACTTTGAGAAGGCGATCACGCCGCGGACGAAGATCCTAGTGATCAACTCTCCGTGCAACCCTACAGGCGGCGTGATTACGCTCGAACAGGCGCAGTCCATCGCCGAGGTGGCGAAGAAACACGATCTCTTTGTGATCTCCGACGAGATCTACGAGGCCTTCGTCTTCTCGGGGAAACACATACCCATGGCGTCGCTCCCGGGCATGAAGGAGCGGACGATGACCATCGGCGGTTTCTCGAAGAGTCACTGCATGACCGGCTGGCGTATCGGCTATGTGATGGCGCCCGCTGCATTGCTGAAAGTAATGGTACAGCTCTCCGTGGTCCAGACGTTCGGCGTCAACGTCCTCTCCCAGATGGGAGGGATCGAAGCGCTGAAGACGCAGGATGCGAAGATGCGTGAACGCACCGCCGAGTACGAGAAACGCGTCCGCTACAGCGCCGACCGGCTGAACGCGATGCCGGGCGTCAGCTGCCCGGAGCCAAAGGGCGCTTTCTACCTCTTCCCCGACATCTCGGGAACCGGGATGACCGACGAGGAGTTCGTCTGGTGGCTGCTTGAGACCGCGAAGGTAGCGACCATTCCGGGAACAGCCTTCGGAGAAAGCGGCGCGGGGCACATCCGCATCGCCTGCACCCTCCCGATGGAGGGGCTGAAAAAGGCGTTCGACAGGATGGAGCAGGCGCTCAAAAACAGATCCGCTTCAGCGTAGAAGATTGCTCGAATCGAAGGGAATAAAACAACGGGGGCTTTCGGAGCCCCCGTTGTTTTATTTGAAAAGAACCCCTGGGAGCCACAAGGAAAACCCGGGCCAGTACGTCACGACCATGAGCACAACGAACATCACGGCATAAAACGGCAAGAGGGCTTTCAAGGTGCTTTCGATTCGTATCTTCGCGATCGCGCACCCGATAAACAGCGACGTGCCCACAGGCGGCGTGCAGAGCCCTATCCCCAGGTTGAGCATCAGGACGATGCCGAACTGGATGGGCGACATGCCGAGCCGAACGACGACAGGCAGCAGGATGGGGGTCACCAGCAGAATAAGTATTCCCATATCCATCAGCATCCCGAGTATCAGAAGGAAGACGTTGATGATAAGCAGAACGACGTACTTGTTCTCCGAGATTCCGAGAAGAAGCTGCATCACCAGGGAAGGAACCCGCAGATAGGCCAGAAGCCAGCCAAAGGCGCTGGATGTGCCGATTATGGCCAGGATCACAGACAGAATGCTGATCGCCGCTTTCAATATCTGGAAGGTTTTCTTCAAATCCAGAGACCTGTAGACGACAACCGAGAGAAAATAGACGTAGACCGTCGCGATCGCGGAAGACTCCGTCGCGGTGAAGATTCCCATGATGATGCCTCCGATGATGATGAACACCGTAACGAGGCCGAGCATCGCGTCGAAAATCACACGCCCCCTCTCCGCGCGGGGCACGGGGTCGCCGTACGGATAGTTCCTTTTCCGCGCGATCCACCACGTTACCCCCATCAGCGCCAGACCGAGGACGATCCCCGGAATGTACCCCGCGATAAACAGTCTTCCCACGGAGAGACCGCCGGCGGCAAGAGAGTAGTAGATCATGTTCTGACTCGGCGGTATGATAACACCCTGAACCGACGAGGTAACGGTAACGGCGACCGAATAGTCGTCGTCGTACCCCTTTTCCTTCATCATCGGGATGAGCATGGCTCCGATAGAGGAAACGTCCGCTACTGACGAACCCGAAATTCCGCCGAAGAACATGCTTGCCAATACGTTGACCATGGCGAGTCCACCCCGTACGCGCCCGATAAGAAGGTTGGAGAACGCGATGAGTTTGGCGGAGATGCCCCCTTCCGCCATGATCAACCCCACAAGAATAAAAAAGGGGACCGCCAGAAAGGTAAAACTCTGCAACCCTACCACCATCTTCTGAAAGACTATGAGCATAGGAAGCCCGAGATACCTGACGGTGATCACGGAGGAAACCCCAAGCGAAAAAGCGATAGGAACGCGCAGAAACATGAAAACAAAGAAGGAACCGAGCAAAATCGCTACGGCGGGATAGTTTGCGCTCATTTGACGGACTCCTCTCCTGCGAGACCAGTTGCATGACAGAGCAACTTAATAAGCGCTTCGAGAACCATCAGCGTAGCCGAAACAACCAGAACAACGCTCACCCACGACATGGAAATTCCGGTCGCAGGCATGACGTTGATGACGTCAAGCCGCACCAAAAGTACTCCCTGCCACGCCATCAACGTACAAAAAGTCAGCATAACAAGGTCGACAAAGACCGACAGAGCCTTCTGGCCGCCGGGAGGCAATCTATCAGAAAAGACGGTGATGGACAGATGTTTGCCGTCCCGGTAGCCTACAGTGATACCAAGATATCCGAACCAGATGAGCATCGCTATGGTCAGCTCTTCGGACCACTTCGCCGGACTGTCGAAGAGATACCGCATGAACACCTGCTGGGCTGTGAGCAACACAAGCAACGTAAGCAAAAGCGTGGTGACAGCATCGAGAAGCAGACTCACAGGGCGACGAATAGCGAGCAACGTCCGAAGAAGCCGACGCATAGCATGCACCTTTTGCTACTGAAGAGCCCTGATTCTCTTCAAAACTTCTACGAACTGGGGAAACTCGTCGTAAATCGGTGCAACCGCCTCCTGGAACTCCGCGGCATCCACAGCATACACCTGACTCCCTGCGGCGACGACCTTCTTCTTCGATTCGTTGTTGAAAGCGATCATTTTCTCGTATTCGAAGTCCATGGCTTTACGCCCGCTTTCCAGAAGAATCTTTTGATGCTCCGGCTTCAATACGTCGAACTTATCCTTGTTCATAATGACGACCGCAGGAGGCGCAAGATGTCCGTCCTCGGTGTAGTGCGTCGCGACCTCGTAGTGACTGGAAGTATAGTAGCTGACATAGTCGTTTTCAGCACCGTCGATGACTCCGGTCTGGAGCGCGCTGTAGACGTCCGAGTAGTTCATCGGGGTGGGAACGCCGCCCATAAGCTCGACCATTTTTATGGAGATCTTCGAAGGCTGCACTCGAAGCTTCATCCCCTTCACATCCGCTACGCACTTGATCGGCTTGTTCACCGTGTAAAAATTTCTCGATCCGGCATGGAACCAGCAGATCAGCTTCAGTCCAACGTTTTCGAACGCCTTTGCGATCTCCTCGCCGATCTCTCCGGAAACGACCTTGTACTGATGTTCGGGAGAAACGAAAACATAGGGCAGCGTGACGACGCCGAGCTCCTTGATGAAGTCGGCAAGCGGAACGGTGTTCACCCGAGCCATCTCGATAATGCCTGCGCGAGTCTGCTGGATGCTCTCGGTCTCCTGACCGAGTACCGCGCCGGAGTAGACCTCGATCATGACCTCGCCGCCCGTCGCTTCCTTTACAAGCTCGGCCAAGTACAGGTCGGCGTGCGTCACGGGGTTATTGTCCGGTTGATTCTCAGCAAGCCGCATCACTATGGGTTCCGCGAGGGCAGATAACGAAAATACAACGAGAAGAAGCGCTACGGAAAGAATAGAAGTTCTTATTTTCACTAAAAATCATCCTCACTTTCATCAACCGTGCTGCTCGATAGAGTTCGTACACGCGCTCCATACAGAATACACATACTGCAGGCCTGTTCTGTTATGCCGCATACACCACCTCCCCAGCGCCGATCGTCATTCGGACATTCAGTTTTTTATCCAGCCTCACCAGATCCGCATCCAGTCCCGGAAGCAGGGTACCTCTTCTCCGTTCCGTTCCGAGAATCTTCGACGGGGTCGACGAAGCCATTCGCAACGCATCCTCCAAAGAAATTCCCGCTTCCACGACGGTGCGCACGGCCCGGTCCATAGTGCAGACGCTTCCTGCAAAACCGCTCAGATCGGGCATTCGCGCGACGCCCCCTTCGACCGTCACTTCCTGACCATTCTTCAGGCTGCCGAGAAGGTACTTGCCCTGCGGCATTCCCGCCGCTCGCATCGCATCGGTGACCAGAACCGTCCGTTCCGTCCCCTTGACCTTGTGAATCAGTTTCAAAAGATCGAGGGGAAGGTGATGTCCATCGGCGATCATCTCAACAGAGAGCGCATCGAAAAGATATCCGGCCTCGACCATGCCGGGAATGCGATACCCTTTTTCTCTTCTGAGCATGCTCATCCCCGAGTAAAAATGAATCATGTGGCGAAATCCGCTGTCGAGAGCGTCCCGTACCTGAGCGAGCGTCGCGTTGGAATGTCCCATAGCGGGAAGAATTCCCCTCGCGGCGAGCAAAGAGCCGCATTCGTACGCGCCGTCCAGCTCCGGCGCCATCGTCACCATTGCAATTCTGTCCGATCTTGCCAGAAGGCGCTCCATCTGCTCCCTGTCGGGCGTTCGAAGAAAACGAGTATCCTGGGCGCCCGCCATGACATGAGAGAACCACGGGCCTTCCACATGAACGCCGCCGATCCGCGCCCCTTTCTCGCGGCTCGGCGCATGCGTCTGCTCTCGGATTGCCTTTTCCAGGGACGAAAAGAACGTATCCAAGTCCTCGTCGGTAGCGCTCAACGTCGTAGGATACAGGGTCGTAGTCCCGAAACGGGCGTGCATGCGGCACGCTGTAAGGATGGCCTCCACGTCCCCGTCCATGAAATCCGCCCCTCCCCCCCCATGAAGATGCATATCGATGAAACCGGCGGACAGCCAATCCCCTTCGAAGTCAAAGACAACGTCCTCCGGCTCCGCCGCAACGCAGGGAGATATCTGCTCGACGAGGCCGGCGCGAACGACGACATCCACATTGCGGAATCCGCCCGGTAAAAGCGCGGTCGTATTCATCAAAACCAGACGATGCGTCATAGTCTTCTCCTCTGCGGCGCTCACGCGAATTTCGCTAGAAGAGAGGCATCGACAAGAGAGGCGGAAGCCGCGTCAAGGAAGAGAGCGACGTCCGGATGACGCCTGAGAATAGACGCTGGAACGCGATTGGAAACGGATTCTCCCAGGGTTTTTCGAACAGCTTCGGCTTTCACGGCGAAAGGAACGCACGATAAGATGCTTCTGCACTGCATAATCTGATGGACGGACGCCGTGATCGCCCGTGCGGGAACATCGGCGGCGGAGGCGAACCATCCTTCCCCCGTCTGTTGACGCCGACATGCATCGTCGAGAGTGACGACGATGAACGCTTCCGTAGTGTCGAAATCAGCCGGAGGATCGTTGAACGCGATATGAGCGTTTTCACCGATGCCGATGAAACCTACGTCGATAGGGGCTTTCCGTATTTCGGCTGAAAGCGCCCTAATGTTTTGTTCCAAGTCGCCCTCCCACCCGACGAAATGCGCTTGTTTTAAACCGACCTTCGAGGTAAAGCGTTCTTTGAGATATTTCCGGAAGCTTGCCGGATGACTTTCCGGCAGATCAACGTACTCGTCGAGGTGGAACATCTCGACCTTTGACCAATCCATATCCGACGCGACAAGAGCGGCGATCGTTTCAAACTGGGACGCCCCCGTGGAAAGCATCAAACGTGCGCTCCCCTTTTCTTCCACAGCCTTCCTGAGCAACTCCACACCTTGACTCGCCGCTTCTGCGGCAAGCCGTTCCGAAGTGTCGAACACATGTATTTTCATACCGTCCATCCTTTCTTAATTTTAAAGCCGTTAAAAAAGATGCTTTATTCGCCCTCGATATCGTTCTTCATTCAGCCTATTTTGCGCATCTCCCCCCGGAATGTTGGCGCTCATCCACAAAGGAGGCTCTATCCCCCGCTCGATGAGAGAATGTATCGTAGAAAGCATCAGCAAATTCATCGCGAAACAGAGACAAAACGTCGTCGCAGCGCCCGCCTTCTGATTCACGCCTTCGATCTCCACCACCGCGTCGCCGTATGGAAGATAGCAGTCTATGAACACATCCGCTTCCTCGTACAAATTTTTCCCGCTCCGGTGCCGCGCGGGATGGTCGGGGGGCGTCCTCTCCGCAAAGGAGCGAGACGTCACAGCAATGGTTTTCATTCCCCGCTTTTTCGCTTCAAGCACGGTTTCCACGCACATGACGTTGATACCGTAGCCGTTGACAATCACAAGCGGCTCGTCTTCCCTCGACGGCAAACCGTATGCGTCAAGCACGCTCTTGGCGTATCCCGGTGTCCTCTCCATAACGCAACTTCGCTTCGCTCCGTGGATAAGGTTCGTTCCGGCATCGAGAATCGCATTCACCGGAGCGAGACCTCCCGCGCGCCAGAGGACTTCCTCGACGGCAAGCGTCGCGTGCCCTCCGGGACCGATAACGTTGATCAGCCCGTCCCGCGCCGCCTCGTCGGCGAGAAGCGCCCCGGCCTGCCCGAAGACATCCTCCTGCGAGGCGATTTTCTCGAAAACATCTTCGAGCGCCGTTCGATAGCTTTCAAAATATGAACGAAGCGTCATTTTGTCGTTTCCTCCTTGCTCCAGGCCATCGCCTCGGCAAAATGTTCCATCAACGTTGCGCGGACAACCGCGAGATCTCTCTGACGAATGGCGTCCAGAAGCTCTCTGTGGTGCTGGATAAACTCCCGTCGATCCTGCGTCTTATACCTGTACATAACCGTGAGATTACGTTGAATAGTAGAAAAAATGCGAATGAGACTTAACAGGATTTTGTTTCCGGAATTTCTATAGAGGGCGAGATGAAAGTCGGTATGCGCTCCTATAAGCTCCTCTTCGGGCAATGGCGGCTCGCGGAGCGCCATCTTCTCCATCGTAGACAGGAGGGATTCGAGGAGCGAAAAGTCTTCATCCGTATACAGCGCGAGACAGCGCTCCAGAAAGGAGAGTTCAAGGCAGATACGGATGTCGAGAATCTCCCTGAAATCGCCGATTTCAAGATGAAGACTATAGGACACATTATCGAGAATCGTCTCCACACTGAAATTTTTCAAAAAACGACCGATTCCCGGGCGAACTTCGATTATCCCCAAAGTCTCAAGACCTTTGAGAGCTTCCCTGATCGCCGTCCGGCTAACTCCCAATGTATCGGA
The DNA here is from genome assembly GCA_963668335.2 of Aminobacteriaceae bacterium. Taxonomy (GTDB): domain Bacteria; phylum Synergistota; class Synergistia; order Synergistales; family Aminobacteriaceae; genus JAAYLU01. The sequence goes on from CAXXRY010000039.1 coordinate 11,151, forward strand.
GAGTTCCTTTTCCGTCGGGAAAACATCTCCGCTGGAAAGTCCGGACGCAGCAATATACTCCTTCAATTTCTGGAGAATAATTTTTTGCAACTGCCCTGTTCTGGCATTCAGAGAATCCATATCTTCACCCTTTCTCAAGAACCAGGGTTCTCTTTTTTATGAACACGCAAATCATGGTGTAGGATGTATGATAACCTACAACAAAAAGAAAGGCAACTCCCGGCACCGAAAAGAGCATTATTCCGAAAAAAGAGAGATCCCGAGGCTTGCGCCGTCCAGGATCTCTTCAAACCGAAGCATGCGAGGAAAACAGCTACAAAAATACTCGGCGGCCCGTCTCTGCAGAGAGGTATCCGGCATAGGTAACTCGAATGGTCTCATACGCGAGGTCAAGTCCCGAGAGCGGCTGCCGTCCGGTCGCTACGCATTCCATAAAATCCTGCGCCTCCTGAAGATAGCCTCTGGCCGACTCTTCGTCTAAAAGCACATACTGCCATCCAGCGTGAGTCTCCACCTTCTCGGTTAAATAGACATCTTTTAGAACGAACGCGTCCGCCGCATAGCTCATCATCGCGTTGTTCGGGGCGATATTGCAGATTAAAGTCCCGGCGTTCGTATTGAACTCAATGAGGTTGCGTACGCCGCCTGTGACAAAGTCTCCCGAGAAGATAGTCGCCTTCGTCCCGTCATGGAAGGTGAGGGTAAGCATGGACCAGTCTTCCACGTCTTTCGGCCGCGCCGCTATGAAACGCCGTTCCTCCTCCGTAAGCCGTTCGGTGACGAATCCTGTATCGCAAAGGACGCTTTGGACTGCAAAAGTCTCTCCCCTCGCCTTCGACTCGAGCATTTTCAAGTGCAGCGCCGCCGAGAGAGGGTGGCATCCTTGACGGATCATCGAGCCGCCGCCGGTCTGCTCCCACTCCGCCGCATGCCATGCGTGGGAACCGCTGTGGCTCTCCTCCGCCTTCAAAAAGAGAATCCTATTCCCCGTTTTTTTCAATATTTCGGACGCTTTCTTCACTGCCGGGGCGTATACCCAGTCTTCGGCGTACATGAAGAGTCTGTCGCTCTTCCGAATCACCTCCGCCGTGCGGTTCATGCTTTCGAGAACGGCGTCGTACATCTTCCGTTTGCACACCTTGCCGACCGGTTTTTCATCGTCGGGAAGTCCAAAATACCCAGTGAAAGGTTTTTCCGAAATAACGTGTTTGCCTGCGGTCAAAAATTCTTCGATCATAAGGGAGTGAAGCTGTGGAGGGGTACAAATATCCGCAACATCGATATCCGAATTCTTCAGGAGCTCGCGATAATCGGAATAAACTTTGGGAATGCCGTATTTCGCAGCGAATTCCTTCGTTTTATCGCTTCTCGCGCAGACGGCTTCCACTTTTGCCTCCACCCCGTAGACTCTTTTGTACGCCTCCATATGGATATGCGCGATAAATCCCGCTCCCACGAGGCCTATACGTACGCTTTTCATGAACTTCTGCCTCCTTTTCGGATAGAACGCATTTTTTCCCGACAGACGGAAATCATGACCTGCGGAAGCGATTCAAAAAGCTCCGGAAGAGCACGCTCCGGCTCAAGACAACCGCAAGAGTAAGAATCCAAAGTATGACGGAGATCGGACGAGTAAAAAAGGGTACAATATCCCCTCCCGTAATAATCATCGCCCTCCGGAAATTGTCGTCCGCCATGGGGCCAAGGATGAAACCCAGCACCATGGGCGCCGCCGGGAAGTTGTTTCGCCGCATGAAGTACCCTAAAATCCCGAAGAGAAACATGAGGCGGACGTCGAAAAGACGACCGCCGACCGCGAATGAGCCAACGCAACAAAGAACGAATATGACGGGCATGAGGATTGTACGAGGAACCTGCAGCACCTTCACGAGAGGGCGCACCAACGCCAACCCCAGAAGCGTCATGGCGATGGTGGCCAGAAGAAAAATCGCGGTGATCGTCCCGATAAAAGCAGGCTGTTCTATCGGCAGCAACGGCCCCGGCCGGATACCATGAAGCCACATCGCGGCAAGAAGAACGGCCGCCGGAGCGCTCCCGGGTACCGCCAAGGTGAGCACGGGGATAATCGCGCCGCCGATGCATGCATTATTTGCCGTTTCCGCTGCAATCAGCCCTTCGTGAGCTCCCTTGCCGAACTCCTCCGGTTTTTTACTGAAGCGTTTCGCCATATCGTACGAGATCCATGAGGCGGTGTCCTCGCCTACCCCCGGTATGGCGCCCACGAGCACTCCGATGATCCCAGAGCGAATGATCGTCTTCCAGTAACGGAAGAGGTCTCTCAACGGGGGGATGACGCGCTGAATCCGCGTCCTGACGACGTACTCTTTCGGGCGCTGCATAACCTCGACAATCTCTCCGACTCCATACGCGCCGACAAGCACCGGAATAAGCGAAAGCCCCCCCATGAGCTGAAGCTCTCCAAATGTAAATCGAGGAAGAGCCTGAATGGGATCCTGACCTATCTGGGAAAGCAACAAACCCGCTATTCCTGCTGCCCAGCCCTTCAACGGATCTTTCGGAGCGGTGAGATTTCCGCAGATAACTATACCGAAAATCGAAAGCACAAAAAACTCCCAGGAACCAAATTTCAGCGCAATTTTCCCGAGAAGCGGCGAGAAGATCGCAAGACAAACGAGACCAAAAAGCGTGCCAATCCCCGAGGACGTCGTTGCAAGTCCGATGGCGTACCCCGCTTCACCTTTGCGGGCCAGAGGATTTCCGTCCACGCAGGTAGCGGCGTTCGCCGGCGTTCCGGGAATATTGAGCAAGATGGCGGACCGACTCCCTCCGTAGATACACCCCACGTACGTGGAAATCAGTACGACCATCGCCTCGGACGGCATAAAACGGAACGTCAGACCGGTGAGGAGAGCCACGCCCATGGTGGCGGTAAGACCGGGGAGCATGCCGACTACAATACCGAACGCCGTGGCCCAGAAAGCGTTGAAGAGCGTCGAAGGCTCAAGAAGAGCGATAAATTCCGAGAACAAAACCGAGAGGGACATGACCCAACCCCTTCCTCAAGGGAGAAAAACAGCGAAAATTTTAAAGAAGACGAACCAAACCGAGACGGAGGTGGTCGCTCCAATCACAACAGAGTAAAAAAACGACCCGCCGCGAAAAACAAGAATAAAGACGGAAATAAAGAGAGCGGTAGCGAGCATATACGGAACTTTTCCCAGCGAAAGGACATATCCGGCGCAAAGAACGCCCGTCAGGAGAGCCCGAAGGTATTCCTTCTCCATCCACGCCGGTCTCGCCGCCTCCGCAAATACAGGGACCTCGTCGTCCTCTTCGCAGAAGCAAGGTTCCGTGCGCTCATCCATCTTCCGGTAAAAAGCATCATCCTTTCGGGAACGATACATAAGGCGAACACCGATACAGACGAGCAGCACAGCAAGAATAAGAGGGACAAGGCCGGGGGATCCAAACCATCCGTACCCCGATTCCCGCCACGGGAGACGAAAACTTGCCGCCGAGAAAGCTATGCCGACGACCGACAAGAGAATCCCCGCTCCATAATCTTTCTGCCGCATGAACACACCTCCAGTATAAAGGAGGAGGGCGGCATCCGTCCTCCTCCTTTCGCAGGGCTGAGCGATCAGGGTTTCGAGATTCCGTATTGATCCGGAGAGTTCTTGACGACACCGGATTCGAAGAGAAGCCAGCACACTCTGGACGCCTTCGCGTCCATTTCTTTTTCCGCATCCTCGCCGTACAGCGTAACAACCTTCGAACCTCTGTCGGCGGCGAATTTTTTAATCGCATCCGACGCGGCGGCTTTCTTAAAGGCTTCGGTGATCGTCGCTTTCGCGTCGGCGGGTATATCTTTCGGCAGGAAGAAACCGAAACGGTTGCCTACGCTGGGAAAATCAGGGAGCCAGTTTACGATCGGAGGAATTGAACCGTACCCTTCTACTTCGAGCGGCTCAACATCCATAACCGCAAGAGCGCGAAGCTGTTTTGCCCTGAGCATTTCGGTGACCTCCATCGAGAGTTGCATGATCGCCTCCACCTCCCCCTTCACGGTAGCGGTCACAGCGGGAGCGCCGCCCTGATAAGGAACATGACGGTATTCCAGGCCGGTTTCCATCCGGAAAAACTCCGCCGCCTGATGCCCTCCGCTTCCGGTGCCGGCGGAAGAAATGGTAACAGTCTTCGTCTTCATCGCCTCCATGAGATCTTTGAGATCCTTGTAGGGAGAGGCAGCGGGAACACAGATAACGTTGGGAGTAAAGACCGCCATAAAAGACGCGTATTCCTTATGACTCTGTTTGAGCATATCGAGAGCCTGATAGGTAACGATGCTGCCGTCGGCGTTTGCCGACCAAGTATACCCGTCGCGGGGCGCGTCGAACATGGCCTGAGTTCCGATCGCTCCCGCTCCTCCGGGAGTATTGGTAACGGAGATACGCCTCCCGAGCAGCGTTTCCATTTCGGCGGCAAGCGTTCGCGCCGTAAGATCCGACGCGCCTCCCGGGCTCCAGGGCACAATCACATTGATGGGCTTGGTCGGCCATGCCGCATAAGCCGCTCCCGAAAAAAAGACGATAAGCGCCAAAACAAGCAAGGTACGGGCTACTCCGAGTCTCTTCATTGAGTCGATACCTCCTGGATAGGAAATATGTACCAGTCAATTTTAACCTTTAGAATTTTCGTGTCAATATCGCCGCCTCGCCGACATAACTTTGAAGAACTGAACTCCATCACGCGCTTTCATCAATTGCGCCCAATACACCATAAGTGGAACGAGATAGTATAAAACCGTCTCGGAGCGCTGGAGCGCTATAGAACTCCTCGAAACGTTTTACTACGGAAGAGCTGAAAAAAATGCAATCCGATGGAGGAAATGCTCAGAAAAGTCCCTCCCCTTGAAGAACGCCGTGCTATAATTGGTGGCGATTCATTTATTCGAGCATAAGGACGGTGTGGACAAGAATGCTGACAAAAAGGTTTCTTCCTGCGTTTTTTATTCTCTGCGTGCTGTTGGTCGGCTGTGCATTCGCGGCTTCCTCGGAACAGCCAAAGGATGGGGCGCTTCCCGAAAGCCCGGGAACGATCAGTGCTTCCGAAATTTTAGATGTGGCGGTGGAGGACATCACTATCGTCGATCCTGAAAACACCAATACGCCCCTGTACGCACTCCTGATTGCCGTCGGAGAAGAGAAACAGCTTGGAGTGGTCGTCTCCCCGGATAACGCAACCAACCCGCGTGTCACTTGGACATCGAGTAACGAGGGCGTTGTTCGGGTGCTTCAAACGGGCCTTCTGGAGGCGCGAGCGGAGGGAGACGCACGGATAACCGCGACTTCCCAGGAGAACGAGGAAATATCCGAATACTGCGATGTCTACGTGGCCAACGCCCCTGTCGCCGTGACCGAGGTAAAGATCGACAGATCGGAGATCGGTATCCTCAGCGGCTACACCGACGAGCTGACAGCAACCGTGCTGCCTCCGCATGCGGACCTCCGGCATATTTCGTGGCATTCAAGTAATCCGGAGATAGTGGCTATCGACCCGACAATGAGAACCGGAAACCGAACCCGGCTTTTGACCGCAGGCCTTTATACAGGCACGGCGATTATCTCCGCCGTCTCGAATTACAGCGGAGGACGAGATAAAACGCGTATTGCTGGAACATGTACGGTGCGCCACTACGAGGAGGGCCCCCGTGCGACCGAAGGCGGCTGCAGCGCGGCGAGCGCCCCGGGGCTTCTCGGACTTCTGCTCCTGGCGCCGCTGCTCCTCTTCCTGAAGAAATAACCCGTTTCCCGAGGGCCTCCCGTACGGGGGGCCCTTTTACATAGAAGGTATGATTCATCACAGCGGAAAGAGGTGAATGCATCATGAAGAAAACAGCATTCTCATTGATGGGGAAGCTTGTTTTTCTCTGCCTTTCAGCGATTCTCTTTTTGTCATGTGCTTCATATGGCCTTGCCGGCGAAAAGGAAGGACGCGCCCGATGGATTCCCGGCGAGGTCATCGTCACCTACCGGGGGAGCGGAGCGCAGGAACTTCTGCAACAACGCGCATCTTCCGCGGACGGAGGAACCGCTCGCGTTTTCAGCACGCTTTCCTCTGCAAGCGGCAATACTGTGGCCGTGCTCCGTATTCCTGGAAAGTCTACCGAGGAGCTGATGAAGGAGTTTTCAGCCGACCCGAACGTCGTCAACGTCTCCCCGAACTATATCGTCCGTCTGCTGATGCGTACGCCGAACGATCCCCGTTTCTCAGAGCAGTGGGGGTTGTACAACACAGGACAGACCGGCGGTTCCGCAGGAGCGGACATCTCGGCTCCCCAAGCTTGGGACCTGCGAACAACGGCGCTCTCCGACCGGGTTGTCGCCATTCTCGATACGGGCATCGCGAAAAACCACGAGGACCTTCGTGCGAACCTCTGGTCCGGTCCCGGCGGGAGTCACGGATACGACTTCGTCCAGAACGACGACGATCCGGAGGACGACAATGGACACGGAACGCACGTGGCGGGCATCATCGGCGCTGTCGGCAACAATGGAAGAGGCGTCGCAGGAATCGCGTGGAACGTGAAGCTGATGGCGGTCAAGATGCTCGACGCCGACGGATACGGAACGACCGCCCAAGAGCTTGCGGCGTACAACTGGGTGCTGGCCAGGAAACAGGCAGGAGTAAACATTGTGGCGATCAATGCCTCTTTCGGAGATTCCAGCCCTGTGCAGGCAAGCAAGGACGCCATCGAAACCCTCGGTCGCAACGGCATCCTCCTCATCGCCGCAGCAGGCAACGACGGAGCGAACAACGACAGCTCCCCGGGCTATCCCGCATCCTACGGCCTGGCGAACATAATCTCCGTAGCAGCCACGGACAAGAACGACAGGCTGACGAGCTACTCGAACTATGGGAAGAACTCTGTTCATCTGGGCGCGCCGGGAGGCGATACCGGAGGGGGCGCGGGGGCCATCCTCAGCGCCTGGACCGGTTATACGCCGCGCACGGGCGATCTCTTCTTCGACGACATGGAGCACGGTAAGGACAACTGGGTCACGTCGGCGGAGGGTGCCTCACAGAATCTCTGGGACATCATCGACACAACCCGGTCCGGCGTGCCGACAAAGGCGTGGTCGGACAGTCCCGGACACTATCCGCACAACCAGCGGACGTTCCTCCGTCTGAACAGGGATATCGACCTCTCCGGCACATCCGCAGAGTCCATCATGTTCGGCATGCAGGTGCGTCTCGACCTGGAAAACGGCTCTGATTTTCTGATTCTCCAGTTCTCTTCCGACGGGGGCACAACGTGGCGCGACATGCACAGCTTCACCGGAGGCGGGGACAAGTGGAGAGCGTTCATTACATCGGTGCCGCCCGCATTCAGAACGAGCAGATTCCGCTTCGGATTCCGTTTTGAAAGCGACTCGAGCAACCTGATCTTCCGATATGCGGGGGTGCAGATCGACGACACGGGCATTGGCAGAGCAGAGACGTCATCTTATAACCGGATCGCGGGCACGTCCATGGCGACGCCCTTCGTCACGGGAGCGACAGCTCTCGTGGCCTCCCACTTCCCGAACGATAGCGCAGCCACAATCCGCTCCCGTATCCTGAACAGCGTCGATAAGATCGACTCGCTGAGCGACAAGGTTGCTACGGGAGGACGCCTGAACCTGAATAAGGCACTCCAGACCGGTTCGGACATCGGCGACGAAGACGGTGTCGGCGGAGGGTGCGCCCTCACGTCGTCCCCTTTCGCGCTGCTGTTGCTTCTGCCGTTGTTCGTCTTTCCGCGAAGAAGGTAACCGATACGCGTCGCAATGTGACGGAAGAGGGCGTCCCGAAAGATAGCGGGACGCCCTCTTTTTGTTCGCTCTCTGTGAACCAGGTCCGGATCAGTTGATCGAAGAAAAAAGAACGGGCTTGGCCGGCAAAGGGAAGGCAACGACCTCCCATGGGCTCGAAAGTGCGCTCGTCACGATACTCGTCGGACCGGGTTCACACTCCCGTACGGTTACGGTTACATGATCCGCCATTTCAACAACCGCTTCTACGTCGATAGAGTACCCTCCGCTGTTCTTCCTGCCCTGAAAAACCGCGGCCACCGCATGTGTCGCAAAATCCACCTCGGGAAGAGGCGGCAGAGGCTGTACGTTGCCGTTGATTCTACACCACAATGCCTTCCAGTCTTCCTCGTTCGAAAGCACAATAAACAAACGCTCTTTTACTCCCCCGTAGCTACCTCCAGCTATCTTGCTGAAAGTGATGACGATGCCGTCGTCGTCTCCGCCGGCAAAAGCCGTATCAGCATTACCAAGGGAAAGAAAGAAAAGAGCGGCGCTCGCAACGGCAAACAAAAAAGTCATCCTTTTCACATGCAACCCCTCCAGATTAAAAAAATCCGCCCCGAAAGAGTAACAGAATGTAGTGCTTCCCCAATGGGTAAAAGAGCGTATTCGTCGAACAGTTTATTCTCGGATCATCTGCTCGCGAAGCTTCCGCTTGAGCACCTTGCCGACTGCGGACAGTGGGAGCTCCGTCACGAACTTCACCTTGCGGGGGACCTTGAAGTGCGCCATCTTCTCCTTGCAGTAGGAGATGATCGTATTCGACTCAAGGTCGGCGGTTTCTTCTTTTATAACGAAGGCCATCGGCACTTCACCGCTGACTGGATTCGATACGCCCACCACGACGGCCTCTTTCACGCCGGGGATTTCTTTGATGACCGTCTCCACCTCCTGCGGATAGACGTTGAAACCGCCGACGATAATCATGTCGGAGACCCTGTCGAGGATGGAGATATACCCGTCCTCGTCCACCCTGACCATGTCGCCCGTGTCGATCCACCCGTCGTGAAAGCGTTCTGCGCTGAGTTCCGGATCGCGGAAGTACCCCCGGGCCACCGAAGGCCCCTTGAGCCAGAGCACTCCGTCCTGCCCCGGAGGGACAGGCTGTCCATCGTCTCCGCGAACTTCCACGGTATAGCTCGGTAGCGCGGGGCCGACCGTTCCAGTCTTCCGGAGCGCATCGCTCGGATTGCACGAGACCACTGGGGAGCACTCCGTAAGCCCGTACCCTTCATAGGTGATGACGCCGAGCTGATCGCGGAAGCGCTTTTCGAGCAGGGGATCGAGTTTCCCTCCCCCGGTGAGAATGTACCGCAGTTCGGGGGGGAGTTTCTCCCCCTTGGAGGCGGCGCCGAGGATGAACGGAAGCATCGTGGGAACGGCGATCAGGATTCCGGTTCCGGAGTCGCGCAGCCCTTCGAAGAGATTTTTCAGCGGCATGAAGCCGGGGAGCAAGGCTTCCGGAAGCCCCCAAAGGAGCGGGAGCACGCTGCACACCGTGTAGCCGAAAGAGTGAAAGTTCGGGAGGACGTTCATAAGAACTCGCCCCTTGTCGAAACCCTCAATGGTTTCGTGGACGCCCTTCGTGTTGTCGTACAGATTTTCGTGAGTGAGCGGCACAGCTTTCGGCGCGCCGGTCGTCCCTGAGGTAGCAAAAATCACCGCGACATCGGGATCTTGCCCGATTCTGTCGCATTTGCCGGTAAAAGCAGGGGGAACGCCGTCCGAAGAAACCGCAACGACAGGTATCCCCGCCCCCCGGACGGCTTCTTCAAGAACCGTCATTTCCTCTCCGACGACGACCGCGAACGGATCCAAGTGATCGAGGATACGAAGAATCCACTCGACGCCGCCGCGCGGATTCAGGGGCACAAAAGTTCCGCCAAGCCGCCAAGCGGCCATGGAGAGAAGGAGCACCAGCGGACTGTTGGGGAGAAACACCGCAAGCCTGCTTCCAGGTTGGAACCCGGCGTTACGGAGTATGGACGCGCACTCCTCGGTCTTTTGCTCAACCTTCTCCGCATCCCACCATGTTCCCTTCCACCAGATCACCCGTTGCGACTGGTCACCGGCTAAGCGTTTCCCGATCACTTCTTCAAGTCGAATCGACACATAAAACCCTCCCTATCTCGGCGAAGGCGCCCTCTGGCGAGGGGCGCCTTCAGATTGAACAAACGCATCTCATTTTTTTCTTCGTTTTGCCGGAGGCTTCGGCGGCATTTTTGCAGGAGGACGGATCGAAATCGTCTCGTCCACCTTCACGTACGCCGCGTATTTTTTATACACCTTATCGAAAGTCTTCAGGATATCGGGCTTCATCAGATCGAACGGCACAACAACGTATCGGCCGAGCGGCGAACGCCTGGGGTTGTAGAGCAGCGTCCCGGTCACGTTCTCGAAGGAGATGGTCTTCTCTTTCCCGCGCTCTTTCTTCACCACATCGAGCGACACCATCAGCCCGATCAGCTTGAAGAGCTCTTTCTGAGACGAGATGAAATTCCCCAGCGAGTAGATCACAAGGGTATCCTTTACCATCTGGACAGGCTGCACCACATGAGGGTGATGCCCAACGACGAGATTCACTCCGAGCGAGGCCAGATGCCCGGCAATCTCCTTTTGCTGCGCTCCGGGGGTGAAGACGTATTCGCTCCCCCAGTGCATGGAGACGATAACGACATCGGCTTTCGCCTCTCTGGCCCGCTTCACGTCCGCCTCAACTGCATCCTTGTCGTAGAGGGCAACATAGAACTCCTTGTCCTTGGGCGCCTTTAGACCGTTCGTCAGCGTGGTATATGCGAGGAAGGCGCAGGTGATGCCGTTTACTTCGACGATCCTCGGCGTCTCCCGGTCTTCCTGCGACGCATAACTTCCGGCCGTCAGGACTCCATCCCGCCCCGCCCAGTATTCGTGCGAGGCGAGTATCACCTTCTCCCCCCGGTCAAGCGTGTGGTTATTCGCCAAAGAAACGAAGTTGAAACCTGTGTCGATCATACCCTCTCCCACTTCCTGCGGAGAGTTGAAACACGGGTACGTGGACAGACGCAGGTCAACACCGCCGAGGATGGTCTCCTGGTTGTAGAAGGCAACGTCGTGCGCCTGGATTCGTTCTTTTACAAGTCGGAACATCGGGCGGAAATCGAACTGTTTTTTCCCCTTGCGCGCCGCTTCATACACGCCTTTATGAATCAGCGCGTCGCCGACGGCGACGAAGGAAAAACGGGAGATTTCTTCATGGATCTCCCCCTCCTCCGTGTACTCTGCGGGAAGAAGAGCGCCCGCAGCAACCGCCTGTAGCACACACAGGGAAGAGAGAAGAACGACGGATACAACGAGAAAACAACATCGCCGGATTTTATTTCGGCGTTCGCTTCCTCTCTTCGGAAACGGAAGGAGGAAAGCATGTGCATTCATCAAAGAACCACCTCCGGCAATAACACTTCATATTATTATACCCTCATGAATGGAGAAATAGTCTCCTCTTCCTTTGCATATCCAACCTATCCAACTTATCGAACTTATCCATTGACAAAGAGAGTCTCAGAGATTAGCATATCGAATATCGGATACTATATCGGATCGGTCGTGCGGAGCTCTTATTTTCGCATAACCGCAAAAATTCCCGGAGGTGAGTGCTTCATGAAAAAGGCGCCATGGATTCTCGCGGTACTTTTGGTAGCAGTCATTACAACAGCTTCGTATGCTGAAGAAGTGATCAAGGTCGGGTATCTTGCCGGAATCACGGGAGACTTTGCCGCGTACGGTCAGCCGGAAGTGAACGCGGTCAAACTCGCAGCGGACGAGATCAATGCTAAGGGCGGCGTTCTAGGCAAGAAGATCGAGCTGATCATCTATGACTACAAATCCCGTCCCGAAGATGCGGTCAACGCCGCCAGAAGACTGATCGACCACGACAAGGTTGTGGCGATCCTCGGGTCCGCGGCCAGCGGCGCCAACATCGCAACCGCTCCGCTCGTCACGCGCGCCGGAATTCCACAGATAGGCACTCTCTCAACGAATCCGCTTGTCACCGTCGACGAGAGCGGCAATGTGCGTCCGTACATGTTCCGTATCTGCTTCATCGATCCCTACCAGGGACGCCTGATCGGATATTTTGCAGCCAAGGAGCTCGGCAAGAAGAAAGCAGCGATCCTTTACGACGTTGGAAGCGACTACTCCCACGGCCTGCGCGAGCACTTCATCAGCAGCTACGAGGAATTCGGCGGAACGATTGTCGCGGAGCACGCTTTCCGCGGCGGCCAGGACGTCGATTTCAGAGCCCAGCTCACGCAAATCAAACAGACGGACGCCGAAATACTGGTTCTTCCGAACATCGGGAAAGACTTAGCGCTTCCGATCAAGCAGGCAAGAGAGCTTGGCATGGAAGACATCATCTTCATCGGCGGCGACGGCTACGGCGAGTTCATGGTCGAGATCGCGGGGGAAGCTCTTGAGGGCTCGTACTGGATGTACCATCTCGCCCGCCAGGACCCGGCGATGAAGCCCTTCTTCGACGCCTATAAAGAGAAGTACAACGACGAGTGCCAGGAGTTCGCAATCGCAGTGCTCGCCTACGACAGCCTCTACTGGCTCGTCGACGCGATCGAGCGCGCCGGAAGCGCGGATTCCAAGGCCATCCGCGACGCTCTTGAAGCGACGAAGAATCTCCAGCTTCACCACGCAACCCTGACGATGGACCCGAAGACCCACAACCCCGTGGACAAGGACGCGGTCGTGCTCACCGTCAAGGACGGGAAGAGTATATTCTACAAGAAGATCAAGCCGGAATAGACTTGATTCGGTCAAAGTAGACGAACGTGAAGAGGGGAGAGCCCATACAGGCTCTCCCCTCTTCGTATACTTGCTCTTTGATACGGCCAACTAGGAGAGAGGCTACTTCCTCTCTGCCAGCTCCACAAGGACCTTCGCCATGATATGGGCATTCTTCATAATATCCTCCACCGACCAGCATTCATCTTCCTCGTGAATTTTGTACGTCTGCCCGGGGAAGACGGGGCCGAAGGCCACGACGTTGGGCATGGTCTTGGCGTAGGTACCGCCGCCGATGGCCAGCAGCTCGGCCTCTTCGCCGGTTACCTCGGTGTAGGCTTTCTGCAGCGCCTTGATGAGGCGGGACTCCGGAGGCATATAGAGCGGATCGGCCGAGGTTGCGCTCTCGACTGCGACACCGTTCTGCGCCAATATCTCAAGAAGGGGTCCGGTGATCTCCCTCTCTTTTTTCGTTACGGGGTAGCGGATATTGAGGGTGAAGGTCCCCCGGCCGTCCGCGATCTTCACCACGCCGACACATGCTGTAAGCGCGCCAGATACGTCGTCGCTCATCGCGATACCGAGCGACGCTCCGTCCGTCTCGAAGCCGATGAGCTTCGAAAAGCCGGCGAAGAAATCCCCCTGCTCTCCCTTCAGCCTGAGACCGTTCATGAAGTCTGCGAGGCAAGCGAGCGCGTTGATGCCCTTCTCAGGGGTGCTGCCGTGGGCGGGATGCCCCTTCATCTCAAGGATCACGACATGTTTTTCCGCATCCTCCGTTGCCCTGAGCGAACTCCCCTCAGGACCTTTCCAGGCCGCCGCCGCGTCCATGATACGTTTTCTGCACTCGGGGCGGGGATCGGCTATCTCGGCCTTGACTTCCGCCATCACGACGTTTGCCGCTACGCCGCCTTCGAGAGAGAGCAGCTTCATTTCGCCGGAGGGTGTAAACGGAAGGGAAAGCGTATAGGTGAGAATCCCCTTTTCGGCGTAGATGATCGGGTACTCCGCGTCAGGCGTAAATCCGGCCGCAGGCAGTTCTTCTCCTACTTCGACGTAGCGCTTCATGCACTTGCTTCCCCGTTCTTCGTTGGTTCCGAAAATCACGCGGATTCTGCGCTTCAGCGCGATGCCCGAGTCGAAGATCGCCTTCGCGGCGAAAAGACCCACCATGACGGGCCCCTTGTTGTCGAGAACGCCTCTGCCGTAGATCATGCCGTCCTTCAATTCGCCGCCCCAGGGATCGACTGTCCATCCTTTCCCTTCGGGAACGACGTCGAGATGTCCGAGTACGGCGACCATTTCGTCGCCCTCGCCCATCTCCGCCCATCCGGCCACATTTTCCACATTTTTCGTACGGAAACCCATTTTCTCGGCGAACGCGAGCGTCCAGTCGAGCGACTTACGGGGTCCCGAGCCGAAAGGAGCTCCTTCCTCCGGATCGCCCCCGACGCTTGGAATACGAATACTTTCCTGAAGCGCGGCGATCAGTTCGTCTTTCATTGCATCGATTTTCTGAGAGAGCACGAAAATTCCTCCTAAAAATGATATCTATTATACAACACTCAAAAAGAAGCCGCCCCAAAGAATACCGCACATACATTCCGGGCAGTGCGGAAGCGTGTTCTCGGCGCGCAGACAGATGTTCTCCGGACAACTGTGTTTCTTTCTGAACGAGCTACTCCCCTCCGACTTTCTTCAACAGTTCGCGCCCGGCGATTTGCACCGGATCCCATGCCATCGAGAAAGGAGGCGCGTAGCCAAGGTCGAGGTCGATAAGTTCGTTCACCGTCATTCCCGCCGCAAGAGCCGCTGCGATGATGTCGACCCGTTTTGCCGCCCCCTGGCCGCCGACGATCTGGCCTCCGAGAAGACGTCCCGTCCCCTCTTCGCCGAGCAGCTTGACGTGCATGGTCTCCGCGCCGGGGTAGTACCCGGCCCTGGTCTTCGTCTTGACGACGGCGGACTGGAAAACGAGTCCGGCTTCCTCCGCCTCCCTCGTCGAAAGCCCGGTGCGCGCGACTTCGTATTCGCAGTGTTTGCTCATGGCGGTACCCAGCACGCCCTTCAGGGAAGCCCGGCCGCCCCCCATGGAAATACCGGCGACGCGCCCCATCTTGTTCGCCACGGTGCCAAGGGCCACCCAGAAGGGTTTTCCGGTCATCAGATGCGTCGTCGAGGCGCAGTCTCCGGCCGCCCAGACTGTGGGGTGGGAAGTCGCCATGGTTTCGTCGGCGGCGATAGCATTACGAACGGAGAGCTTCAGGCCGGCTTCTTCCGCAAGCTGCGAGTTAGGGCGTACTCCAAGACCCATGATCACCATATCGGTTGGGATGGTCCCTCCCTCGGTGATGACGGAACGCACCCTTCCCCCTTCCGTGCCGAAACCGAGAAGCGTCTCGCCAAGGCGAAGCTCCGTCCCTATGCCGCGTATTGCCGTCGAAATATGCTCGGCCATATCGGGATCGAAGGTGCTCATCACCTGCGGCGCCTTGTCGATCAGAGTGACCTTCATCCCCCGGACGCAGGCGAACGCCTCCGCCATTTCAAGACCAATGTATCCTCCGCCGATGACCACCGCGTGACGGGGACGATGCTGGTCGATGAACCTACGTGCGGCGATGCCCGTTTCAAGAATGCCGAGACTGAAGATACCGTCGGCCTTGGCGCCGTTCAGCGGCGGGACGACGGGACTCGCGCCGGTTGCCAAGAGTAGATTGTCGAAACCGTCGACGAATTCCCTGCTCGTCTCAAGGTCGCGTACTTTCACCTTGCCTGCGCCGAGATCAAGTGAAAGCACTTCGTGCAGGACATGAACGACGATATTTTGCTTTTCCAGAAACTCTTCAGGCGTGCGGACCACCAGGCGCGTTTCCGGTTCGACGAGCCCGGCTACGAAGTAGGGTATGCCACACGCCGAGTAGGAGGAGTAGCCGCTTCGCTCGTACACGACGATCTCCGAATCGGGCAGCAGCTTCCTGATCTGTCCCGCGGCGGACATGCCGGCGGCGTCGCCGCCGACGATGAGAATGCGTTCTTTCGCCATTTCGACCACCTCCGAAATACCTTAATTGGGTATTTTCTTCTCCTTCAGAGTATACCCCAAGCCAGAGAAAACGCGCTACAACAGATTCTTCTTTTTGTACACCGGCTCCGAGAGGGCCCACATGATTGGCCATGACCTCAAAAGCCACAAACCGATGAGAAAGCTGACGGCGCCTCCCGCAAGCAGCGTCGTCGGCGCTCCTATGTTCGAGGCGAGCCACCCTGCGTTCAGGCTCCCAAGCGGCGTAATGCCCATTGCGCAGACGATGAAGAGGCTCATGACGCGGTTCCGTTTATCCTCGTCGACAAGCGTCTGGACAAGCGTATTGCAGGAGACGAGCGTCGAGACCATGAAAAAGCCAAGGCACGCCATCAAGAGCAACGAAAGGGGGAAGAGCCTGGATTGGGAGAAGAGCCCCATCGTAATACCCAAGAGGATGCAGGAGACAGCCATGATCTTGCCAAGTCCGACGGGCGATTTTCGCAGAGCGAGCCGTACCGACCCGGCGAGCGCGCCGAGCCCGGTGGCGCCCATCAAAAAACCGAGCGTCCGCGGTCCGCCTCCGAGAATCTCGCGGGCAAAGACCGGGAGCAGTACCATGTACGGAAAGGCGAAGAAGCTCACGAGGGCGATCGCGGAGAGGTAGTTCCGCAGAGGAAGGAAACCCGCAACGTAGCGCACGCCCTCCTTCATCCCTTCAAGCACCCCTTTCTTCGTCTGCTCCGAGACGAGAGGGCGCCGGAAGCGCATCAGGAAGAGCGCCGTGAGCGTCGCCGAATAGGCCATGCCGTTCATCAGGAAACAGATGCCCTCGCCGACCATTGCGATAACTATACCTGCGATCGAAGGGCCGACAAGGCGCGTCACGTTGAAGAGTGTGGACGTGAGGGCGATGCCGTTGCCGAGATCCTGTTCGTCCTCCACAAGGCGGATGGTGAACCCTTGTCGCGCAGGCACCTCGAACGAATCCGACGTGCCGATGACGGCGGCGAGAATCAGGATATGCCAGTACTCCACGACTCCTGTAAGCGTGAGTATCGCGAGCGTCAGCGCGTGGAGCATGCTGATGGTCTGGCAGATCATTATAACCTTCCGCAGGTTCCGCCCCTCCAGAAAGGCCCCTGTAAACGAGCCGAAGAGCAGCACGGGAATCTGCGTCATAAAGTCGACCGTCCCTAAAAGCAGCGGTGAACCGGTTATCCTGTACACGAGCCAGTTCATGGCCACCCGCTGCATCCAAAGTCCGGAGAGCGAGACTATCTGCCCCATGTAGAACAGGCGGAAGTTCCGGTGCCGGAAGGCCCGGAAGAGCGTACTCTTCTCCCAGTCGGGCATACCGTTACCCCTTCCAGACAGCGCGGTACTTCTTGAGGAAACGCGACGGGTTGTACGACTCTTTGGCCTGGCGGACCCCCTCCTCGCCCATATCCTGTTCCCGGTTCGCCCACGTGTAGCCGGAACACGAGTGTGCAAGGAACCCCTGGTTGATCGCCTGGTAAACGCCCTTGTACTCAGCAAGCCCCTTCTCGAAATGCACCACGACCATGTCGTCCGTCATCGGCTCGCCGACAGCGTACGCCACCATATAGTCATTGATGTAAATCGCCCCGCACAGCAAGCCCGGCAGGTGGTCCCACTTCTTCAAGACACGGGATATCGCATGGTTTTCCGCTCTCAGACCCGGGATGTCATCGCAGCTCTTCCATTCGCACCAAAGCTGCTGCATCTCAAGGATCTCCTCAACGTCGTCGCGTCCGAGCGATTTGTACTCGGAGACATAACTTCTCTGAAATTGCTTCAGCAGGTTCTTCTTCTTATGAAAACGGTTGCCGCGAAGCGCCACAAGCTCCTCTACGGAGTAGACATACTCCCACTCCGAACGCTGCTCCTCCAGCGTCACGCGGTCGCCCAAACGTTCATTCCAAAGGTGCGCGAGTTTCTCCGGTACCCGGTCAAACGTCATGCCGTCAGGAAAAAGTTCGGGCAGAACCCTCTCCCAGTCGGCAGCCTCCCAGTCGCCCACCGGAGACCAGTTGACCGGCGCCGGGTTCGTCACCCGAGGCCAAAACAGATCCTTGGCAAAGGCAAGTTCGTATTTCCGTTCGTCGGACCATGCCCAAATGTTGACAAATGTATAGTCGGAAGTTTTATCGGTACATTTGTCGAAAAGGGAGCTGTAATCGCCCCTCATATCGAGTGAAAGCGAGGAAAAAGTCAATGACATCATGTCACCTCCAGAGATTAAAAAAAGTATACCTGCAAAAAAGCCTGCGGGCAATTACCGCAGGCTTTTATCTATGGAAAACCGGCAAAGCGCCGGGGATATGTCATCGGGCCGCCGGCCCGTATCAGAAACCTCAACCGCGATTTTCGGAGTTATCCACAAATTCGGCGTCCACTACGTCGTCGCCGCTTTTCGCTGAAGATGCGGGCTGCGGTTCGGGACCTCCTGCGTTCGACGACGCCAGCATCTGCAACATCTGTTTTATATCGGACGAGGCGACGCGAAGAGCATCCAGTGTAGCGTCACTCTTTGACAATATCGATTTTCCCTCATCCACGAGACTGCGAGCACGGGCCTTTTCATTTTCCGGTACATTGGCCGCCGACTGCTCAAGCGCTTTCTCCAACTGGTAGACGACTGTTTCCAGCTCGTTCCTGGCCTCCGCCAGGTCTTTTTTCTTCCGGTCCTCGGCGGCGTTCTCCTGTGCTTCGCGGATCATGCGTTCCACATCGGACTTGTCGAGATTCGTCGATCCGTTGATAGTGATTCGCTGTTCCTTGCCGGTATCCTTGTCCTTCGCCGTAACGTTCAGAATGCCGTTAGCATCGACATCGAAAGCCACTTCAATTTGCGGCAGCCCTCTGGGCGCCTGTCGTATTCCCTCAAGCTTGAAGTTGCCGAGGATGCGGTTGTCTTTCGCCATCTCACGCTCGCCCTGGAGCACCACGATATCCACCGCCGGCTGGTTGTCCGCCGCTGTCGAGAATACTTCCGCTTTCCTGCATGGAATTGTGGTGTTCTTCTCGATAAGCTTCGTCATCACGCCGCCCATGGTCTCCACGCCGAGAGAAAGGGGAGATACGTCAAGAAGAAGCACGTCTTTCATTTCGCCGCTGATGATACCTGCCTGCACGGGCAGCGCCCACAGCCACCACCTCGTCCGGGTTCACCGACATGTTCGGCTGCTTACCTCCGGTGAGTTTGCGAACAACGTCCTGCACGGCCGGTATGCGCGTAGAACCTCCTACGAGAACTACTTCGTCGATATCCTTCTCGGAGAGCTTGGCCGCGGAAAGCGCGTCTTTCATCGGGCCCAGCGCAACGATCTACGAGGGTCGCGGTAAGCTGGTCGAACTTGGCCCGCGTAATCGCCATGTTCAGATGCCTGGGGCCGTTCGCGTCCGACAGTGATGAAGGGAAGGCTGATCTCCGTGCTCGTCCTCGAAGAGAGTTCGCACTTCGCCTTCTCCGCCGCTTCATAGAGTCGTTGGAGGCGCCTGTTTGTCCTTTCGGAGGTCAATGCCGTTCTCCTTGCGGAACTCGTCGGCGATCCAGTCGACAAGGACCTTGTCGAAGTCGTCGCCTCCAAGATGTGTGTCTCCGGACGTAGAAAGCACCTCTACAACGCCGTCGCCGATGTCGAGAATAGAGACGTCGAACGTACCTCCACCGAGGTCGAAAACCATGATTTTCTGTTCTTTTTTCTTGTCGAGTCCGTAGGCAAGGGCTGCCGCCGTTGGTTCGTTGACTACGCGGAGCACGTTCAGCCCGGCGATGGTTCCCGCATCCTTGGTCGCCTGCCGCTGTGTGCGTCGTTGAAGTAAGCCGGAACCGTAATCACAACGTCAGTAATCTTCTCGCCGAGATAGGATGACGCGTCCCCCACCAGCTTGCGGAGTACGGAAGCGCTTATCTCCTCCGGCGCGTACTCTTTTCCTCCAACCGAAAACCTGACCGCACCGTTGGTCCCTTCATTCACCTTGTACGGAACGATTTTCAGCTCGGACGCCACCTCGTTGTATTTTCGTCCTATAAATCGCTTTACCGAAAAGAGCGTTCCGTCCGGGTTCAAAGTCGCCTGCCGCTTCGCAAGCGATCCAACCAGACGCTCGCCGTCTTTTGTAAAAGCAACAACTGAAGGAGTCGTCCGTCCTCCCTCCGCGTTCGCGATAACATCCGGAGTACCACCTTCTATTACTGCGATGACGGAGTTCGTCGTTCCAAGATCTATGCCAACCGCCTTTTTCATTTCGTATCCCCCCTGCATCTCTCTGACTAATACTGACTAAGAGCATTATACACACTTTCAAAGGCTTGTCAATATTGGTCAGAAAAAAATTAGAGAGGAATACGAGTACTCCCGTGATTTTTTTTTATTGGAAGAAGCGTCCCTGGCCGCCTTGCTCGGAAAGTATTTTTCCCTCCACCATGAAATAGACCCGCTCCACGATATTGATGACATGATCTCCCGCTCGTTCCAGATGACGGGCGGTCCACAGCTCCAGCGCGCCTACTTCCATCGTCTGCGGATCGTCGTTTCCCGAATGGGCGACTGCGTCATGTAAAAAGTCCGCATAACACTGAGCATACATGGAATCCACCTCGTCGTCCCGCTTCCACAGCGTGGCTGCCATATGCTTGTCCTCGTTCCTGAATGCCTGTAAAGCCTGGCGGAACATCGAAAGAACCACCTTCAGCATCTTCAAGAGAGCGTCCCGCCTAGGGAAGACGACACCGGGCGTTACTTTGAGCGCCTTCTCGGCGATGTTCACCGCCTGATCTCCGATTCGCTCGAGGTCGGTAATGATCTTGAGAACGGCGAAGACAAAGTACAATTCGTCTTTTCCTGGAGAGCGCATGGCGATCGATCCAAGGCACTCCTGATCGATCTCCCCCTCCATATGGTCGATCGCATCATCCTCGGCTATTATCCGCCGAGCAAGGCGAGGGATCCTGGTCCAGAAGCGCGCTCACCGAAGTTTCGAGAAGCTGCGCAGCCCGCTCCCCATCAAGACAACCTTCGATACTATCCGATCTCTGTCGGTCGCGTACAAAAATGACTGTATCGTTGCATTCTTCGTCACCGGGTGACTTCACCTCCCCGAGCTATCAGCCCGGCTTCGCGGTCGCGGCGAGCCTCTCCCCTGGCAACTTCGAGAGACGGTCTTCACAAGCACAAAAGATCTGCGACATGAAATCGAGCAGAGGTGCGAGCTCTCTTCTATTCAGCGCGTCGACTCCCAGTCGGAGACGTATCCGCCTGTCCAGCTCTTCGAACTCTCTTTCATAACGGCCCGCTTCCGAAGCGAAATCGGCGTCCGCGAGGGGCAAAAGCCCTGAGCGCAAGCCGGATATCCGTCAGCGCAAGCTTGGAAAGCTCTCGCCAGGTTTTCTCCCCCAGCTCCCGGACAAACTGCGCAGCCACTCCGGCCTCGGCAAGAAGGCGCAGTTCGCCGGAGAGGATTTTGGCCATCTGACGAAAGGATACCATAGAATAAGAGACTGTGGAGTAGGTTTCCCCGAAGCGCATCGTCGTCTGATGGAATATGAATCTCAAACATGTACTCCTGGCAGGCTTCCGAGAGTTCGCGTATGGCGAGGGGAAGTTCCTCGAATCCTTCGAGGCTCTTCTCCGGACGCGAAGAGCACCTGACAGTACATTTCAATGTAGTTCGCGAGACGAATCATCTCTTTTGAGAGCAGCAGAATCGCGAGCGAAGGGACGTCCGTCAATTCGTCGTCAAGATAAACCGGGGCTCCGAGGACGCTCTCCACCGGCCTGTTCGGCGATTCGTGCAGAAAAAGTGCGCGAGGATGTCCGTAAACGGATAAAAGACAAGCGCGTTGAAAAGGGTAACGCCCACCTGCGCTCTGAACAACCTTTGCGGCAAGCCCTCCTCCTGACGCCATAAAACCCTGAAGCCAAGGGAAGAACGGGAGCAGGAAGAGGATACCCAAAAACTTGTAGACGAACGTACATACGCCGAGCTTCCTCGCATTCTGCCGGCCGGAGAAGCCCGCAAGCAATACCGTGACGGAAGAACCGACGTGTGCGCCGCAGACTACCGGAAGAATCGCGGTAGCGGAAAGCGCGCCGGAGGACTGCAAGGGTAACGGCAAGCGCCATCACCGCCGAACTGCTCTGAAGGACGGCCGTAGCCACAAAGGCCGCTGTTCCGACAAGCAGACCATTGCTTCCCGCTGCGGTTGCCATCTCAGAAAAACGAGGATCTTGCAGGAGCGGTCCTACTCCAAGCTTCAGGACAAACATGCCGAGAAGGACGAGTGACAATCCTTGGAGTACGCAACCTATCCGATAGACAGTTCTCTTCCCGAATCGTACCATCAGGAAACTCATCCCGAAAAGCAGCGGCGAAAAGGCCGCGATATCAAGGCTGAGCAAGAAGGTAACAAACGTGCCTCCCACGCTCGCGCCCATCCATCACGACTACCGAACCGGCGAACGAGAGCATGCCAAACGTCGACAAAACCGATGGCAAAAGAGGTAGCGACGGTGCTCCCCTGTGCAATCGCAGAGAGGGTCGCGCCGAAGAGAAACGCCATCGGCTTCTGCGCGTAAAGCGGATCAGCAGCTCTTTCGACTTGCCGCCGAAGCTGGAGCGAACGCTGTGGTCGTCTCCTCCACGCCGTAGAGACATGAGCGCCAGACCGCCGAAGAGATTAATCGCTGCAAAGAGCGGAGAAAGCACTATGATCCCCGCCAGTCCGTTTTCTCTCCTGATGAAAGGTATCACCACGGAAGGCGAAAGCCAGCAAAAGCAGCGTCAGCGATAGAGGCCTCTGGAAGAAGAGGGAAACGCCGCCCATCATGATGGTCGTTCGGAGATTCTTTTCGATCATTGTACCCAGAATCATACCCAGGACAATAGGCGAAACCGGAATCTTGCTTCTGGAAAGCATCCACCCGAGAAGGCCGAATGCGAGGCAGACGCCGACGTCAAAGAGAGAGGAGCGTACCGCGTAGCTCCCGATGAAAGAAAAGGCGAAAATCATCGGGTAGAGCAAACGTTTCGGGATGAGCGCCGCCTTGATCCAGAGACCCGAGCCCCGAGCAGACCGAGAAAGAGAAGAACGATGTTCGCCACGAAAAGGCTGGAAAAGAGCGTGTACACAACCTCCGGATGGCGGGTGAAGAGCTCCGGCCCTGGCTGGAGATCGTGAATCATCAGCGCGCCGATGAGCACTGCGGCGGATGAACTTCCCGGAATACCCCAGTGTGAGCAGCGGGACAAGGGCCCCGCCCACTGACGAACTGTTGGATGCTTCTGCAGCGGCAACGCCTGCCGGAGCTCCTTTTCCAAACTGTCAGGGTCTTTATTGAGGCGTTTTTCAACGTCGTAGGCGATAAAGGAGGCAATCGTTCCGCCCGCGCCCGGAAGACCCCGATGACAGTACCCAGGATTCCTGCACGAATCATGGAGTATTTGAGTTTCAAATATTCGCGTACCGTTGGCCATGGAGAACGCTCCTTGTCGGGCTGCACGGGAGACATGCCAACCTCTCCCGATTCTATCCCGGAAAAGACTTCGCTGAGAGCAAACAAGCCTATCAGTACAGGAATGAAGGAAAATCCGTCGTACAAGGGAACCACGTCAAACGTAAAACGGCTTACCCCGCTGAGAGGGTCAAGGCCGATAGTATTCAAAAGCAGCCCGAGAAGCACCGCCATGAAGGACTCAAGCCAGCGTCCCCCTCCCAGAGAGGCGATTGTAGAGAGTCCGAGAATCGCCAGTGCAAAGTACTCGGCAGGCCAGAATTTCAGCGCCATGCGTGCAAGAGGGGCCGAGAAAAGCACAAGGATAATAATTCCGATGAAGCCTCCGACCACAGAAGAGACAAGGGAAACACCGAGCGCGGTTCCCGCGTCCCCTTTTCGAGTGAGAGGATACCCGTCGAAGGCGGTAACCACCGGCCGAGGGTGTCCCCGGAGTGTTCACCATAACAGCGGTTATCGAACCGCCGTAGTTGGAGGCAAGGTAAATAGCACAGAGAAGGACAAGCCCCATAGAGAGGGCGTCATTCCGAAGGAAAACGGCAGGAGCAGAGCGACTGCCATTGACGGTGAAATACCGGCATGGCTCCCGCGAGTATACCGACTGCCACACCGGCCACGATCACAAGCAACGGAGTGACGCCCATGAGCATCTGAAGTCCGCTCCATTAAGTGGGAGAGAGTTCCCTTACGACGTTCCCCCTATCCGAAGTAGATACCCGCAGGCAGCGAGAGATGCAGCAGGCGTATGAACACAATCCATGAGAAGAGCGTCCATCCCCCCGCAAGCGAAAGCAGGACACGAAGACGCCGCTCACCAAAGAGCAAGAGAAGGCAAATAATCATTCCGGCAGAAGAGATAAGGTATCCTGCGATGTCCATCCCCCACAGTGTAAAAGCAACTATGGCAGCTGCCAGCAGCACACGCTTCACATCCCCCGTCTTCGGATCGGCAGGCCCTCTCCCCTGGAGCGTACGACGTAGCTGATCCAGCGTGAAAAAGGCAAGACCCGATGCCCAGAGTCTGGGCGCCGTTCTTGCGCTGCTTCCCACGGCCTCGATCTCCTCCAGTCCGAAAGAGAGCAGGAAAAAAACGAAGGCAAGAAAGAGAAGCGCAACGCAGATGATGATACGCCCGCGGAAAGGCGCATACTTTCCACGAGAAAGCCACGCCGTCAACGCTATAACTGCAAAAAACGAAAAAACCAAGCGAGGAAACTGTCGGCCCCGCTGAGAAAAAGAAGCAGATTTTCCATGGAACCACCTCCGGGAGCACCCCGGCTCCATTTAATATTGTACGCCACCAAGCGCCAAACTACCGGCGGATGAAGTGCGGGGAACCGCCGTCTCGGGCGATGCCCCGCACTCGTTGGTCAGTATTCGAAACGAAAGACCGGAAAACTTACTTAATCAGACCGTACTTTTTAAGGTAGAGTGTAAAATTGTCAATATCCTTCTGTACCCGCGCGTTGAACTTCTCACGGCCGTAATCGACGACGTCGATTCCATCCTTCTCGAGAAACTCTCTCCACTCGGGATCGGCGGCGACTTTCTTCAGAAGCTCTTCCCACCAAACCATAGCTTCCTCGGGGGATCCTTTCTTCATGGCGAAACCGCGCCACATGGCCTCATCTTCAAGACCCTCTACCCCAAGTTCAACAAAGGTCGGCGCATCGGGGAATTTCTTGAGCCGCTCCTTTCGTGCCACGGCAAGGATGGAAAAGCCCTCGCGTCCGCCTATGTCCGCCGCATTTCCGACATATACGACACCCTGTCCGCTCAGCAGCGCCATCATCGCTTCCGGCCCGGTACTGTAAGGAATCCACTTCGCGCTCATTCCCGACTTGTCCCACACCTTCATTGCCAGGAGATGGTCGTTGCCTCCCGCTGCCGGACCTGTCCAGAGTTGTGCGCCGTTCTTTTCCAACGCATCCTTGTGCACCGCCTCCCACGTGTTCAGAGGGCTGTCCTTGGCCGCGATCAGGCACTCGGGATCCAGCATGAGCATCGCGATCCACTCGAATCCCCAGATAAATTCATCAACGTCTTTTTTTGAGGTCAGCACCTTGGCTATGTTCGACGTCGTCGCCGCGAATACCGTGTACCCGTCGGCGGGCTGCTCCAAAACCGCCTGCATTCCGACGAGTCCGCCGGCGCCTTGCTTGTTCTCAACAACAAAGGTCGCATCCGTGTACTTCGCCGCGATAGAGACGAATTTTCTGCTCGTTACGTCCATAAGTCCGCCCGGACCGACGTAATTCACAACCCTGACGGGCTTCTCGGGGTACGCGGCAAATGCCGCCGGAGCCAGCGCCATCAAAAAAACAATACATAAAACCGCGGTAATCCGTTTCATCAAGAACACCTCCTGAGAATTTGAAGTACCATACACGCTCCATACCGTCAATACAGATAAAACCGGTCCGGAGCGAAACACCCGGATTTACCAGAAACTATCGTGAAAAAAGCTCGAAGGTCAGACCATGTCGAAGCCCCCGGTCGCTCACAGTAAACGACGAAGCACCGAAGATTTCGAGCAAGACGCTGACAATACAAGTTCCCGCAAGGATCACATCGGCGCGCTTCGGCTGCAAGCCTACTACGCCGCGGCGTTCCTCCAGGGTCATCGAAGAGAACATCTTAATCATCCCCCGGATGTCCTCAAGCGTCAAGACCGATCCTTGCACGATATCGGGATCGTAGACTTCCATCTTGTGCTTGACGGAGGCAAGGCTTGTCACCGTACCCCCCATACCGACGAGCATATCCGGCGAACCGCCCGCTCCACCCTCCTTCAGACTTTTGCGAATCTCGGCGAACGCAGCGTCTACGGAGTCCTGGCGAACCGGATCGTCCTTGAAAAACTCCTCGGTGATCCGGACCGCTCCCAGCGGCACGCTGAACTTGCGGAGCATCTCGTCTCCCCTGCCGAAAACGAACTCAGTGCTGCCTCCGCCGGTATCGAAGGTCACAAGCTCCCCTTTTCCAATAGGGAGAGCCGAAAGAACCGCAAGGTATGAGAGGCGCGCCTCCTCCTCCCCTTCGATCACACGGAGCGTAAGACCGGTCAGTTCCTTCACCTTCGCGACGAAGTCGGAAGCGTTGGAAGCGGTCCGAAGCGCCATTGTTCCCACAATTTCCGGCGAAGGCACGCCGAGAGAACGAGCCTCTTCGACGAAAGCGGCCACGGAACGGGCGTTTCGCTCCAGCGGTTCCGGAGAAATCTTGCCCGTCTCACGCAGACCTTCGCCGAGGCGTGCGATATCGTTCTTGTCGAGCACCGCTTCCAGCGCGCCGTCGGGGGCGTTTCCGCGCGACATAAAACTTGATCGAGTTCGTGCCTACGTCGATGACCGACTTGAGCATATCCATCGTCTACGCCATCCCCACGGTCTTCTTCATCGCCTGGATGTAGTTGATGTTCGGAAGAGATTCCAGAGCAAGCTCACGTACTGTCTTCATGACAATTTCAGGATCCTCGTGTTCGACGCAGATGGTGCGAAGCGCCACCCCGTCGAAATCCGTCTCCGCTATCTCGACGACGGCCCCGTTGATGACGTAGATATAGCGTTTTTTCTTCACATGCACCAGGCGCAGATTCTGATTCGGGCGGACGATCTCGTTGAGAAACTGATCGAACGTGTACTCTTTCCTGCCGAAAATGGGTTCAGGGGCTTTAAAGTAGGAGAAAAGCTTCCGGAGATCGTCTATCGGAATCGGAAATCCGGCCTTCATCACGGGGAACCACTGCTCCAGACCGTCTGCGTTGACCTCCTGAAGCGACTTGATGTCCAATAGATCATCCCGCACCTTGACGTTCTCGTCGCTGTTCCGGGAGAGCACGTAGACCTCTTCGCTCTCTTTATAATTCCCCTGTTCAAACTGCCTGATCCTCGCCTCGGGCTCTTCGAATCCTGCCCCGAACGTCCTCCACTCCCAACGCGCTACTATAGGTTTTGCCATGTTGTCCCCTCCATGTCCTGTATTAAATAGTATAGACAAAAAAATCGGAGGAGCTTTCGCTCCCCCGAAAAAAATATACAATATCCCTCTAGGGGCAAAATACCCTGAACGCATTCGATGCGCGGAATATTCTGCTTTTTCAAGGTTCCTTTATATTCACTATAGCCCTTCCCGACATCATTTGTCAAGCCACAATCTCACATTTTGTGTATTTTCTTCACCATCCGAGCATTAGCGACTCAGGGAATCATCGAGCCCAGAACAGCGTCTCTGTACAGCGCGGGCGATACGACCCACTCCCCTACCGCGATCAGGTACTCCTGCACTCCCGGTACGAAGTAAAAAAGGGCAAGAAGAAGCGACGTCGCTCCCAGCGCAACAAAAAGCGCGCCGGAGTGAAAAACACCCTCGGGAGTCGCCTCCTCGCTCCGACGAGGCGAAAACAGACGGAAGAGAACGGGAACATAATATACGCAGGAAAGCGCCGTTCCAAGCTCCACTGCAAAGGCGGTCATCCAGCGTCCCTTCTCCATCGCCGCAAGGACGATCATCCACTTGCCCCAAAAGCCACCCAGCGGCGGAAGTCCGATGATCGACCCGGCGAGCAAAAGAAACACGGCGCCTTCAAGAGGGAAAAGGCGACCGAGGCCGGTAAAGGAGCGCCACTCCTTACTACCCGAGAGCGACGAAAAACTTCCGGCTCCGAGGAAGAGCGCCGCTTTTACCGCAGCATGGTTCATCGAGTGAAGAAGCGCTCCAGCCACTCCCAGGGGAGATGCGCATCCGATGCCGATAAGCAGGTAGCCCATGTGCGCCACGGTCGACCAGGCCAGCATACGCTTGATACTCGTCTGGCGCTGCGCTGAAAGGTGCCCGGTGAAGAGCGAGAGAAGCCCCAGAACGAGGAGGGTGTCGGGTATTGAAAAACCTGCCTGTTCGGCCGGAAAGAGCAGCGTCGTCACCCTGAGCAGAGAATAGAAAGACGTCTTGACGACAACACCGGAGAGGAACATGCTTACTCCGGTCGAAGCCGACGAGTGCGCATCCGGCAACCAGAAATGGAACGGGACCATGCCCATCTTGAGCCCGAGCCCCGCAACCATGAATCCGGACGCAACAGCAAGGGCTCCGTGAGGAATACCGCCCACGGCTGAAGAGAGCAGCGCGAAATTCAGTATTCCGCCCCCCATGTACAGCATGCTCGTCGCGAGAAGAATCAGAAGCGCGCCGACCGTTCCCAGAACAAGGTATTTGAACCCGGCTTCAAGGGCCTCGCGCGTCTTCGAGGCTCCTGTAAGAACATAGGCGGCTACCGCAAGTATTTCAAAGAAAACGAAGAGATTGAAGAGATCGCCGGTTGTCAGAATCCCGTTGAGCGAAGCCCAAAGAATGAAAAAGAGACCGCAGAGACGCCATTGCTCCGCGTCCGACCCAGAGTCGGAGCCGCTGGAAAACGTGGTCCACACGGCAGCCGCTCCTCCGAAAGCGGAGATGAAGAGGAAAACTGCCGATAAAGGATCCGAAACAAGAAGAATCCCCAGGTCGGCGCCCCATCCTCCGAGGCGGAGCACCCTGACGCCGGAACTGGCCGAAACGGCCGTACCAAACGTCAGCAGCGAGGTGATACCGCAGGAAAAATGAATCCATCCACCGGTTCTCGAGGGCGCGAAATGATACAGCAGTTGAAGAATAAAGGCCGCCGTCATCGGAAAGAGGATAGAGAACAACATCCAATAGTTTGGGAAGATCATAGCCGCAACAAGCTCCGGCGTGCAGCGCAGACAGGGACGCCTTCCGGAGAGAAGATTCGCAAGGGTTTTCTCATCATCCTTTGAGCCTCCTGAAATCATCCACGTTCACACTGCGCTCAAAACGATGCAGCTTCATAATAAAGGCAAAAGCCAAAGCGATATCACAAGCGCCGATAACGATCGCCGTCAACGTAAACGCATGCGGAAGCGGATCTACGCCTTTCCCCTGCAACGGCAGAATAGGAGCTCGACCGTCGGGGATATACGCCCATGAAATCAACAGCAGGAGCACTGCCGATTCCATAAGGGTCAAACCAATCACCGTCTTGAATACGTTTCTCTGGGAAAGTACGGTGAAGAGTCCCAGCGCGAAGAGCAGCGAAACGGTAAGAAAGCTCATGACGGCCATGTGTCGTCCTCCAGTTCGAGTATTTTTATCATGGTGTAGAAGATCGAGGAAAGACCCGCCCCTACCTTCATGCCTACGGCCAAGTTGAGCAGCGGCATGTTTCCGCCGCTGAAAAGAGAACCGGGCGTCCCTGCGGGAAACGGACCGGAAAGATTGGCCAGGAACCCTCCTCCCCACGCAATCCCCAGAAGTCCGATGAAGACGAAGAACACCGCGCCTCCCGCTTCGAACGTCTCTTTGGTCTTTGGGGAGATACGCGCAGCCTCGAAGCTCGTGCCGTAGACAACGCAGATGAGAATCGCCACTGTGGCGAAGACGCTCCCCCCCTGAAATCCCCCCCCCGGCGTCAGATGACCGAGGAAGAGAATGCTTGCGGCATAGAGCAGAATAAAAGGAGTCAGAAGCGCCATTCCGCGCTTTACGATGAAAGAGAGTCCATGCCCGGAGTGAACATATCTCCCCCCGGACAAAAGAAGCGAGATTCCTAAGACCGCAGTGAAAATGACCGTTGTCTCTCCCAGGGTATCGAAGCCTCGGTAGTCAAACAGAATGGCGGCGACAACATTGAGCGCTCCGGTTTCTTCAAGGGTTTGAGAAAGATAGTGCGCTGATGGCATCCCCAGGATTCTCTCTCCCGACAGAACATAGAATCCGCGGAAGAGTACTGCGGCGAAAAGAGTACAGACAAGGGCAGCCACCGGCCAGCGAAGCCAGAAAGGACACTCCAGGCACTCTCTGGCGGGAGGAGGCGCACGTTGCGTCTTGCTGTAGGCCACCAAGAACAGCGATGTAACAAGTCCGGAGTTGATAATGGCTTGCGTCAGCGCAACGTCGGGCGCGCGCAGAAGAGAAAAGACCGTCGCCATGAGAATCCCTGTCACTGAGAGCGAAATGAACGAGCTGAGAAGGTCGTCGAAAAAGACCGCGACGAATGCGGTCAAAAGAATGAAGAAATAAAGAAATGCAAGAAGAGTTTCGCTCATGCGTCGTCCCTTCTCTTTTCATCGAGTGATCTGTTCGCAAGAGATCTTCTGCGGCATGCCCTTGCGATGGCGTGCGACGACATCGGGTTCGTTACCAAAAAGAAGACTGCGATGAGAAGCAGCTTCATTCTTCCCGCGACGCTTCCCGTATACGGTGCGGCACCCAGGAGTATCAGAATCGCCCCTCCCGAAAGCGCTTTCGTTCCTCCGTGTAATCGAGTAAACACATCCGGGAAGCGAAGGATGGCAACCACAGATGCGAAGGAAAAAAAGACGCCCGCAAAGATGCAGATTCCTCCAAAGAACTGTAGAAAGGAGATCATTTGTGCAGCTCTCCGTGTTCGAAATACTTCGCCATCAGCAGCATATCAACAAACGAGAGCATTGAGAACGCAAGCGCCACATCCAGAAGAAAAGGGGTCTTGATATACAGGCTGAGAAGCACGAGCACCATAGTGAAGATTACCGAGAGCGCATCCGCGGCGACAAGCCTGTCTGCGACGGACGGCCCGGTCACAACCCTGATAAACCCGATCATACCCGATATCACCATACCCCACAGAGCGGCCAGGATCATTCGGTAAACCCCGCTATTCCCTTCTCCAGCCGCCGGACGTCGTCGCGAAGGGCCTCCTCTCGTCCCTCCGCCATGAGCGCATGGACGAGCAAAGAACGCCTGCCGTGCAGTATATCGACGGTAAGCGTCCCCGGGGTCAGGGTCACAGCGTTTGCGAGGGCAACTATCGACCCCTTGAAATCCGGGGAAAGCGTATAAACAAATGTACCAGGGCATATTGAGATCTCAGGGAGAAAAGCCTGGAGAGCAACATCCCATGACGATTTGAGCATTGCGAAGAAAAAAAACGGTACGAAAGAGACAAGAGCAAATGCCCGGCGAAGAAAAATCACCGGAGAAAAGTGTATATAGTGGCCAAAAAAAGGCCTCCAGGAAACACGCGCAATAAGAAAGGCCAAGAACAGACCAACGAGAGCAAACGCCGGAGAAAGTGAACCGCCAAGAGCCATCCACACCGCAAAAAGCGCAGAAGCAAGAACATAAAAACCGGAGGAAGAGGGCATTCGCACCATCCCTTTTTTAAAAATTACCTCATAATAGCATTCTATTCTCTACGCAAGCAATAAAAAAGCGCTTCGACCGTTTCCGTGGAAATGAAAAACAACGAACCCACCATCCCGACTCCTCCGGCAAGTCATCCATGATACGTTTAGATCAGCAGGATGAGCATCAGAAGGCCAATCACAGAATACAGGACATACTCGCGAAGACTGCCTCCCTGCAGACGCCGCACACGCACAACGAACATTCTGAGAATATACTCCATCCGTGCGAAGAAAAGATACGCATCGGGGATATTCTTCTCGGCCGGTTTCAGGATTTTTCTAAATAAAAAGAACATAATTCCTCCGATGAGAATAATGAAAACGCTCTCTACACATTGTGCAACTGAAAAAACTGTCGGTAGCGATACGCCAAGAAAGCGAGGAATCCACCCCGGAAAGAAGCCGAACAGCAACACCAGTCCGGCAAGAGGGAGAAGCGCAACGTTCATTGAACAAACGCCGGCAAAACTCAGCGGCGTACTCCTTTCGGAGCCGCCGAAGGCGAACCAGCCCATCTTGCAGAACGACATCACGGTACCGACATTTGCGGCAAGCAGGGCAAGCGACACCATCGGATGCTCGGAAAGCGCGCTTTTCACCACAGATTTGCTCGCGAAACCGATAGTTCCGGGAAAACCTGCGATAGCAGCGGCCGCAACCAGATAGAGTACACATGTGAACGGAAGCGTTTTCCATGCGCCTCCGAGGCGATCCATTTCTCGCGTACCGTAGACCTTTTCTATCACGCCCGCGCATAAAAAAAGCATCCCTTTGAAAAGCCCGTGGGCTGCCATGTGATAGAGCGCTCCGCACCACCCCAACAGACTTCCGGCGCCGATCGCGGCGATAACGTAGCCCAACTGACTCACCGTATGGTACGCCAGGAGCCGTTTCATATCATGCTGCGCAAGAGCCAGAAAAACACCCCAAAGAGCCATAATCGCGCCGACAGGCGCCAGAAAGTTCGGGCCACCGGCTCCGAGCGCCTCAAGCAGGCCAAATGCGCCTATCTTCACCGCCATACCGGAGAGCAACGCGCTCACCGGCGCGGGAGCTCTTCCGTGAACCTCCGGCAGCCAAAAATGAAGCACAGGAAGCGCAGTTTTCACCCCAAGTCCGAGAACAAAAAACGGAAGCACTTTTTCCGGAACAGGACCGACAAAAACTACTCCATGACCGGCATATGCGCCGCCTATACCCGCCAGGAGAAACGCCGCCCCCACAAGCTGCACCGCAAAATAACGGAGAGCTACTTCCCGTTCTTTCAGCGCAATAAGCAAAAAAAGCGCCGCTGTTGAAATCTCCATGAAAACTGCAAATGTTATCCACTGCGCAGAAAAGAGCGTTCCCCATACAGAGAGCAAAAAACAAAGAGAACCGTACAGGAAAAAACGGTGTTCTCCCGCCCCTGCAAAATACCCTCGGGCGTAGGTGCAGGCCGCAAAGCTCAGGACAAACGCCACGAAAGCAAGCAGCGTTCTGCCTGGCGAAACAACAAAAAGCGAGGAAAGTATCATCAGGCGCATCTTCCTGAAAGGAACCCCGCGCACATGAGCACGTCTTCAGGCTCATATCGAAAGGTCATCATACACGCATCTCTCCTCTTTTTTCAGCCATTTTTAGACCAGACCAAAGCGGCTAAAAAACAGTATACACCATTGAAACATCGAAAGAACGAATACTCTCATACTCGCCAAAACGCAGACATGATAAAAATATATTGTATTCTTTTTTGAAATTTACATGTTGACAAATACTCAAACTTGCGTTTAAATCAGATATCAGCTTCAGAGCGCCCGTCCAACTTAATGCTCATTTCGGATTCATCTAATTTTTTTCATAACTCAAGTTGAATCAAATCCAACAGGAGGTGTTTGCATGAAATTGCGAACAAAAATAGTGACTGCGCTTGTTTTGCTCACGCTGGCTGTCCTCGTTACAGCCTCGCCGGTTATAGCTTCCGATACTGTTGTCATCGTGGACTTCAGCTGGGATAGCGTCCAGATGCACAACCGTATCGCCGGCTATGTCATCGAGAAGGCCTTCGGAAAGAAAACGGAGTACATCTTCGCGGAATCGCTTCCCGGGTTTATGGGACTTGAACGCGGCGACGCTCACCTCTCCATGGAGGGCTGGGTGGACAACATTCTCGAAGTCTGGGAGAGAGTGACAACGAACGGGAAAGTAGAGAGTCTCGGCACGAACTTCCCTGACGCCCCGCAGGGATGGTACGTTCCTACGTACATGATCAAAGGGGACAAGGAGCGCGGCATAGAGCCGGTGGCGCCTGATCTGAAGTCGGTGTCGGATCTTGCAAAGTATAAGAAACTCTTCATCGATCCGGAAAATCCGAAACTCGGAAGACTCTACAACGGGCCGGCCGGTTGGCGCGTCACTTCCATCAACGAAATGAAGGTAAAAGCCTACGGTCTTGAGGAACACTACGAGGCGTTTTCCGCCGGGTCGGAAACGGCGCTCTCAACCGCCATCAAACGAGCTTACGACAGAGGTCTCCCCGTTCTGGCCTACTACTGGGAACCTACTTGGGTAATGGGCATGCTGGATATGACCCGTCTTGAGGAACCTCCGTACGACGAGTCTCTCTGGACGGAGGAGAAAAATTTCGCATGCGCCTTTCCTTCAGTCCGAGTGCTCATTGTCGCCAACAGTAAGTTTGTGAAGGAAAACCCGGAAATCGCCGATTTCCTCCGCAATTACTCAACGACACTTGAGCAGAACAACAAGGCGCTCGCTTTCATGTTCCAGAACGACGCGGATACGCAGCAGGCGGCCATCTGGTTCCTCCGCGAATTTGAGAATATTTGGAGCAAATGGCTCCCCGAGGAAGCCGCCGAGAAGGTTCGCGCTGCGTTGAAGGAGGAGAAATAATTTGGAGGCGCCTTCCGAGGCGATAGTCATCCGGGATTTGTGGAAAATCTACTCCCGGAAAAAGGATCTGCGAATTTCATCATCCGACGTTGAGAACGAAGAACGCGTCGAAGAACTTGACAAGGGCGAAGATGCCGTCGTCGCGATGAAGAACGTCTCCCTCTCCGTGAACCACGGGGAGACGTTCATCATCATGGGGCTCTCGGGCAGCGGCAAGTCAACGCTCATTCGATGTCTTATACGCCTTGTCGAGCCGACTTCCGGTGAAATCATCGTCAATGACGAAAACGTCACGATGATGCACAAGAGAGAACTGGTGGATTTCCGCCGCGAAAAGATCGCCATGGTCTTCCAGCACTACGGGCTTCTGCCTCATCGCACCGTGCTCGATAATGTATGCTTCGGACTCAAACTTCGGGGCGAAGAGAAAGAGGCGCGGCGGGCGAAAGCGGTAGAAGCCCTCGCACAGGTGGGACTGAAAGGATGGGAGAAGTACTATCCCGCATCCCTGAGCGGCGGCATGCGCCAAAGAGTTGGTATTGCACGTGCGCTGGTGATGGACGCGTCAATTCTTCTTATGGACGAACCGTTCAGCGGACTGGACCCTCTCATCAGACGCGAACTGCAGGACGAAATGATCCGTCTGCAGAAGGAGATGCATAAGACCATCTTTTTCGTGACGCACGACCTCTCCGAGGCCCTTCGAATGGGAGACCGAATGGCCATTATGAAAAAAGGAGAGATAGTACAGGTAGGTTCTCCCGACGAAGTCATTGCAAGTCCTGCCGACGAGTACGTGGCGAAGTTCGTTCAGGATGAACGCGACCAAGTGCAGCGGGCCGAACAGGTTCTGGCGAGAGAGCATACGAGAAAGGAGGCGGAGGCCCATGTTTCCTGAGTCTTTTCAATTGCACATGGCGCCGACCGTCAACAGGTTCATCAACGACCTGATAGCGGCCTACGCACCCGTTTTTGACTCAATCTCCGCTGGAATTCTCTCCTTTCTTCTCACCGTCAGCGAGATACTCGTTTTTATTCCCTGGTGGGCGTACATCCTTGCGGTAGGCTTGCTTTCATGGTATTCGTCAAAGAAATTCGTCGCCTCCATCGTTTTGGCGACGCTCCCCTTTCTCATCGGGATGTTCGGTCTGTGGGCCATGGCGCTTGAGAGTCTCTCCATCATCATCACCGCTGTTCTCATGGCCCTTTTAATCGGGCTGCCGGTGGGTATTCTCATGGCCGAAGTACGCATCGTCGCAATGATACTCCGGCCGATACTCGACGGAATGCAGACCATGCCAAGTTTTGTCTACCTCATTCCGGCGATGATGCTCTTTGGTCTCGGGAGGGTACCGGCGGTCCTCGCCACGCTTATCTACGCGTTGCCTCCGGTGATCCGCCTTACCGCCCTCGGTCTCAACCAGGTGCCAAAACCGGTCGAGGAGGCAGCTTTGGCCTACGGTGCGACGCGCTGGCAGCTGATCAAGGAAGTCCGGCTTCCGCTCGCCATG
Source organism: Aminobacteriaceae bacterium (assembly GCA_963668335.2). Classification (GTDB taxonomy): domain Bacteria; phylum Synergistota; class Synergistia; order Synergistales; family Aminobacteriaceae; genus JAAYLU01. The sequence continues at coordinate 46,947 of CAXXRY010000039.1, forward strand.
CCGAGCATTCTCGCAGGCGTGAACCAAACCACAATGATGGCGCTCGCCATGGTGGTCATTTCTTCGATGATCGGCGCGCGGGGACTGGGACAGGAAGTGTTGCTTTCGATCAACCGCATCGACATCGGACGCGGTTTCGAGGCGGGAATAAGCGTGGTCTTCCTCGCCATCGTCATCGATCGGCTCACCCAGAACATGGCGAAGCGATGGGAACCGCCAAAGAGGTGATCCTACATGACGGAGAAAAAAGAAAAACCCGCCGGCACGTTTGAATTTCAGGGGAGCCTTCCAAGGCTCCCCGTTCCGGCATTGGAAGATACGCTCGGGAAATTCCTGCTCTGGACGGTTCCTCTACTCGACGAAAGAGGCCGGAAAGAGACGAGCGAGGCAGTCGAGGCTTTTCTGTCGCCGGACGGCGCGGGAAGGAAACTCCAGCAACGCCTCGAGAAATGGGCCCGGGAGACTCCCGAGAGCTGGCTCTCCGGTTTTTGGCTGCGAACCTACCTTGATTCGGATTCCCCCCTGCCGATCAACAGCAATGTGTTTTCAATGCTCGATCTTCCGCCCGTAACCGGTTCGACGCCGCGTTCTCGACGGGCTGCTGATTTGATCGCCGCTGCTCTCTCGTTGAAAAAGAGCATCGACGACGAGACGCTCCCCCCGGATACGGAGCGGGGTACGCCTCTCTGCATGAGCCAGTACAAGAACATGTTCGGCAGTACGCGAATTCCCGGCATCTCAGGAGACGAACTCTTCGTCGCGCCAAACAGCCGCCACATCGCGGTCTTTTACAGGGGGAGGGCATGGTCGCTGGAAGTCCTCTCCCCGGAAGGAGAAGACGCTTCGTATGACAGCCTTGTCGCGCGACTCGACGAAATCTCGGCATCGGCACAGCATGGAGAGGGGGTAGGCGTTGGTACGACGCTGCCCAGGAGACACTGGGGAGCGCTTCGGGAGAAACTCTTCTCATTCTGCCCGGAGAACCGTAGAAACATGGAGATGATCGAGTCCGCCCTTTTCGTTCTCTCTCTTGATCCGAAAAATCCTGAGCCGCTTCGCGAGAAAGGGTTCCACTTCCTCGCGGGAGCCGGAGCAAACCGCTGGTACGATAAGTCGTTCCAGATACTCGTTGATGAAGAGGGAGAGACCGGCTTGAACTTCGAGCACTCCGCCCTGGACGGTTCACAGCACGCACGGCTTGCGTCGGTAATTCTCAAGGCAGGGGAGAGAGCGAATGCGGGGGAATGGAAAGCTCCTCCGGCTCTTCCGCTTTCCTTTCTTCTTTCGGAAGAACTCGCTCATGAGCTGAAAGAGGCCGAGCGTTCATTTGAACGCCTGCGTGAAAGCACCAAGCTTCGCGTGTTGGAATTCACATCTTTTGGTCGGGAAAAAATCAAACGACTCGGGATGAGCCCGGATGCCTTTTGCCAGACGGCAATGCAGACGACGATCTTCGATCTGTACGGAAAATTCCTCAACGCGTATGAAGCGGTTATGACAAGGCAGTTCCTCCTGGGCCGCACCGAAGCCATGCGTCCCGTCACGCCGGAGATAGCATCGTTTGTGCATGCACGAACGGCGGAACACCTGAAAGCGGCTTCCTCGGCTCATAGCAGACGAATTGCCGAATGCAGGGAGGGACGCGGCGTCGACCGTCATCTCTTCGGGCTCAAAAAGATGATGGAACTCTTCGGAGGGGAGATCGGGGTGGAAGAAACGCCGGCGCTCTTCTCTTCTCCGGGATACAGCGCTCTCTCAAGAAATCTGCTCTCCACGAGCAGCGGTCCTACGGAGGGTTTTCGTATCTACGGTTTCGGACCTGTTGACGATGAGGGGCTCGGCGTCAGGTACCTGATGTTCCCCGAAAAACTGGTCTTTACAATGACAAGCCGTACTGCAATAGAAACCCGTCTGCTCGCCTTCAGGGAGAGACTCGCGGAGAACCTTGAAAAGATGGCGGTTCTCCTCTCCGAATAAATCGGAGCGAAGGAGGCGGTTCTTCCGCTCATCCTTCGCTCCTCGTTTTCCCTCCGTTTTTCCTCCGTTTTTCACCTTTTTCTCATAATTTCACATCGACCGTTATGCTTTTGTCAACTTCCTGAGTATGTGGATGTAATCAGCTTTCGAAAGAATTTTCGGGTTGTCGGGGTTTGAGGAGTTCGCCTCCGACTTCGCCGCGATCTCCTCGAAGTCCTCTTCCCTGACGCCGAAGACGGAGATCGAAGGCAGTTCAAGATCGAGCGCCATTCTCTTGACCTCCTCTACCGCCTTTTTCGCGCCTTCCTCCGGCGTCGCATAGGAGAGCCCGAGGCAGGAGGCGACGCGGGCGTAGCGCTCCACGCAGGCGTCCATAGAGAACTCCATGATCGCGGGCAGAGCGATCGAGTTGCAGGCGCCGTGCGGCGCATCGTACATGGCCCCGAGAGCTTCAGCAAGGCAGTGGACCGCGGCGACGTCGGAGTGGCTGAACGCTATGCCCGCAAGAAGACTGCCCAGGAGCATCCCTTCTCGCGCTTCCATATCGCCGCCGTCCCTCCAGGCCCTCCGCAGATACTTACCGATGAGTTCCATCGCCGTGATCGCCGGCGCGTCGGAGAACGGCGTGGCGACGCGGCAGGTGTAGGCTTCTATAGCATGGACGAGAGCGTCCATGCCGGTAAAGGCGGTCAGGTTCTTCGGCATGGTGGCCGTCATCTCGGGATCGGCGAGCGCAACCTTCGGGGCAAGCTGCGTGCTCTTCACAGTGAATTTGAACTTCGCTACCGTATCTGTAATAACGGCGCCGAATGTTAGTTCGCTTGCTGTTCCGGCCGTGGTCGGAATCGCGATGATAGGGAGCGGAGGGATATCGCTTTTGAAACGTCCTTCGTAATCCCGTGCCGTCCCTCCTGCGGCCGCCACGATCGCCGTCGCCTTTGCACAGTCGATAGGGCTGCCTCCGCCCACCGCCACAAGGCAGTCGGCCTTGAAGGAACGAACGGCCTCCGCCGCGGCTGCGACGTTGCGATCTTTGGGATTCGGCTCTATATCGAGGAACAATTCACACGGCACGGAGCTGGAATGCAGGGCTTGTTGTATGCCGTCGAGCAAACCAGCATTTTTCACTCCGTTGTCCGACAGAAGCAGCGCCCTGGAACACCCCAGGCGCCGCACCTCATCCCCGACTTTCAACGCAGTACCGCGACCAAACTCTACCCTCGTGGGCATTTCATAACTGAACGGTGAAAACATCCTCTCTTCCCCTTTCACATGTGAACAGACTGGACGAAACGCTTAGTACCAGAAGCGCCAAGCGTTCCTTCCTTCTCTTTTCGACCGGTACATCGCCATATCGGCCTGTTGCATAATCGTCTCCAGATCGTCGCTGTCGTCGGGGTGGAAGGCGATACCCATGCTCCCCGTGATAAAAAGGGACTTGCCGTCGATCCGAAACTCCCTGCAAAGACTCTGTTGAATTCGATCTGCAAGGGCGGCGGCGCCCTCTTTGTTTCGAGAAAAGGTATGACGAAAGCGAATTCATCGCCGCCGAACCTGGCAAGCGTGTCGATCTCCCTGATCTCTTTACTCAATCTTTCCGCTACCGCCATGAGGAGCAGATCCCCCATCTGGTGCCCAAGTGTGTCGTTGACGGTCTTGAAATTATCCAAGTCGAGGAAGATGAGCGCGGTTTTCTTCCCGATGCGTTTTCCGTCCGCCATCGCCATGAAGAGTCTGTCGTTGAAGAGCATTCTGTTCGGAAGTCCTGTAAGCATGTCGTGCGTCGCCTGGTGAAGAATCATCTCCTCAGCGCTCTTGCGCCTCGTGATATCTGTGAGAATTCCGATCATTCTGAGAGGCATCCCGTCGTCGCTCCGTTCGATCACCTTTGCGCGATCAAGAATCCAAATCCAACCGCCGTCTTTCGTTGCGAGACGGAATTCGTGAAAAAACGATTGTGTTTCGCCTCGCAAATGCTGTTCCAGGAGACGCCGTGTCTCTGGATAATCATCCGGATGGATTCTTCGCTCCAGCTCCTCGAAGATCGGTGCGATCTCATCATCCTCGTAACCGAGCATTGATTTTAACTGTTTTGAGAAAAACGTTTCGTCGTTCTCCAGATTCCATTCGCAGATCCCGTCTCCCGCCCCCTCGATGGCGAACATCCATCGTTCCTCGCTTTTTCGGAGAGCTTCCTCGGCAGTCTTAACGGCCGTGATGTCCATGTTACCGCCGACGATCCCGATGATCTCTCCGCTGCTGTTGAACACAGGCCCCTTATACGATTTCAACCATACCATCTTCCCGTGTCCGTCTTTAATCCGGCGTTCCAAGTCGGTCGCGGGAACTCCGCTTCGTATGATTTCCCTATCTTCTTCGAGAATACGGCGAGCTAACTCGGGGGAGAAAATATCGAAGGGGCCTTTTCCAAGCACCTGCTCTCTCCGGAGCGCAAAGAAGTCTACAAATGCCTGATTTACATGGAGATAAACCGAATTCGCATCCTTCATGACCAAGGGGACGGGAACCAGGGAGAAAATTTGCTCCTGAAGATGGAACTGCTCCAGAAGCTCCTTCTCCAGCTCCATGCGACGAACTGTGGAAAGTACCGATTCACCCGACAACGATTCAAACGCCTCTTTTGTCTTCTGCTCAAGAGGAGCGGATCCATTGTTTTGAAGTACCATGTCGGGAGCTGTACCTTTTTTACATGACACTGGATGATTTCCCCCTTGTGTGTGGAAACGCTGCAAAAACCCGGGTATTTTTCGGGATTTCTCAAGTTTGCGGAGTCGCGTGAACGAAACAATACTAACACAAAGGGGGAAACGAAAAAAATAATTTCCCTGATTCTCCGAAAAAAGTTTTCCGGGATTGCTTCAGTGCCGTCGTATCCGTTACACTTAACTTCTCGACTGAAAACACACCGATTCTTGTAAACCAGTTCGGGAGCAACAAAATGAGGAGGATATGATGATTCAACACCATTTCAAAGACGTATGCTGCGATATTCTCATCCTGGGGGGCGGCATCGCAGGTGTTTCTGCTGCTTTGGCTGCAA
>CAXXRY010000040.1:0-44791 GCA_963668335.2 Aminobacteriaceae bacterium
TAAAGGACACGTCCACTTTCGCGGGGAGGACATCACACGCTCTCCCGCATCAATCAACATCCGCAAGGGCATTGCCTACGTCCCCGAAGGGCGAAGACTCTTCCCCAAACTGTCGGTGAAGGAGAACCTGGAGCTCGGCGCGTTCACACTGCGCGACCGGTCCGTGATCGAGGAGCGGCTGGAGGAAATGTACACGATCTTTCCACGGCTCAAGGACAGAAGATCGCAGACAGCGGAGACGCTCAGCGGCGGCGAACAGCAGATGTGCGCCATCGCACGGGGGCTCATGTCCAACCCACGTCTTATTCTGCTGGACGAACTCTCCCTCGGGCTCATGCCAAGCCTGGTGGAAAAAGTCTTCGAGGCGGTGGTGACGATCAACCGGAAGGGGATCACGGTGCTGATAGTGGAGCAGCTTGTCCAGGATGCCCTAGAAATCGCCGACAGGGGGTACGTCCTTCAAACGGGCAGAGTGGTCCTCTCGGGAACCGCCCGGGAACTGCTCGATTCCGACGAGGTGCGGAAAGCCTACATGGGAATGTAGACGCAGAATCCTCAAGTCCTGAAACACCGCCGCCGCGGGACATGGCCGATCGTCCCGCGGCGGTGCTATGCAGAGCAGCAAGCGAAGAGCAAAAACGCCAACTATTCCGACTTTGTCGTTTAGGAGACACCCTAAACCAAGTGTTCATCATGGCGCCTTCTCTCGGAAACATCTGGAACCGACAAAGCCAAGTGTTGCATTCCCAGGTTATAACCAAATAGACGATATATAATTTGCAAGCGTTTTTTTGCATTTATGTGTTGTATATCGCTGTTTTAAGCCGTTATTTGTATATAAAACAAAGAGATCCAGCATCCTTGTTCATAAAAGCTATTTTTTCAAGTATCGTCAGCTAGGAGTGTCGGTTATAATGGCGGACAGAGAGTTTTTCTTATTCTTGCAAATTCTTCGATACGAAAGGGAGGTTTGGAGATGACGAGCAGACTCACGAAAACGCGCACACTCGCCGCTGTAGCGGTCGCGGCGCTGGTCGGCGTGGGGTACTTCATCTGGGGTGCAGTACCCGCGAAGCAGGAGATGACCGAGGTCGCCCGCGTCGCCCGTCCGGTGAAGACGATGGTGATTCCCGCCGCAGGAGGCGGGGGCGAACGCGTCTTCCCCGGCAAGGTGCTGGCCTCGCAGAAGGTGAACCTGACCTTCCGCGTCTCGGGCCAGATCGTGGAGCTTCCCGCTGTAAAGGGGACGTACGTGGAGCCGGGAACGCTGCTGGCCCGTCTCGACCCCCGCGACTTCGAGGTGCAGCTGGCCAACGCGAAGAGCGAGCTGGGGAACGCGAAGGCCCGCCTCGACGCGATGAAGGCCGGAGCGCGCAAGGAGGAGATCGCAATGCTCACCGCGAAGGTGAACTCCGCCCGCGCCCAGATGAACGACGCCCTCATCACGCTCGAACGGGTGGAGAAGCTGTACAAGGCGGGCGGCTTCTCCAAGTCGGAGCTCGACAAGGCCCGCACCGCCTACGAAGTTGCCCGCGCCGCCTACCAGTCGGCCTCGCAGGAGCTTTCGGCGGGCCGGACCGGCTCGCGCCCCGAGGACGTCGCCGCCATGGAGTTCACCATCCAGGGGATCGAGGGAAAGGTCCGCACGGCGGAGAACGCCCTCGCGGACACGGAGCTTCTGGCCCCGTTCGGCGGCGTCGTCATCGACCGCTACGTGGACAACAACCAGAGTATCCAGCGCGACCAGTCCATCGTCAGCCTTCAGGACATCGGCACGCTTGAAGTGTCCATCTCCGTACCGGAGACGCTCGTCCTCCACACGCGAAAAAAGGATATCAAAGGAATCGAAGCACGCTTTGCCTCGCTGCCCGATAAACGCTTCCCGCTGACCTACAAAGAGGTCTCCGCGCAGGCCGACCCGCAGACGCAGACCTACCCGGTCACCTTCGCGCTGCCGATGCCGGAGGGACTGACCGTTCTCCCCGGCATGACGGTGGACGTCGTCGTCCCCCGCCCCTCTGGCGATGATGGAGCGGAAGCCGAGATTCCCGCCTCCGCGGTTATGGCCGGGGAGGGAACCAAACATTTCGTCTGGCGCGTCGAAGGGACGGATGCGCTGCGCGTCAAAAAGATTCCTGTCGAAGTCGCGGGATACAGGGGCGACTTGGCGCTCGTGAAGGGCGGCGTCGCCCCCGGTGATCGCATCGTGACCGCGGGCGTCTCAATGCTGCTCGACGGCGACCCGGTGACGCTCTACACCGCGCCCGGAAACTGAGCGGAGGCGCGGCCATGAACCTCGCCGAATTTTCGATACGCAAGAGCACGATCGCATGGTTCCTCACCCTCCTGATCGCCGTCGGGGGCGTGTGGGCCTACAACGGCCTCGGTAAGCTCGAGGATCCGGCCTTCACCATCAAGACGGCCGTGATCGCCACCCCCTACCCCGGCGCGTCCCCGCTCGAGGTGGAGAACGAGGTGACATCCCTCATCGAGTCCGCCGCGCAAAAACTCGGGCAGACGGACAAGGTGCGCTCCCTCTCGAAGGAGGGGCTCTCTATGGTCTACGTGGACATCAAGGACACCTACACCGCGCGCGACCTGCCGGAGATCTGGGACGAGCTGCGCCGCAAGATCTCGGACGCCCAGCCCTCCCTCCCCCCCGGCGCGGGGCCCTCCCGCGTCAACGACGACTACGGAGACGTCTTCGGCGTCTACTACGCCCTCACGGGCGACGGCTACACCTTCCGCGAACTCGAGGACCACGCAGACTTCCTCCGGCGCGAGCTGCTGCTTGTCGAAGGAGTCGCCAACGTGGAGATCTCCGGCGTCCAGCGCGAGACCATCTACGTGGAGATCGACCGCTCCCGCATGGCGCAGCTGGGCATCGGCACGCAGGAGATCTTCAACACGCTTCAGGCGCAAAACGCCGTCGCGGGCGCGGGCTCCGTCGAGGTAGGACCGGAGTACATCCGCATCGCCCCGACGGGCTACTTCTCCTCTGTGGACGAGCTCTCGAACCTGCTGCTCCGCGGAGGAGACGGGCGCTCAATCCGCCTCGGCGACCTCACCACGGTGACGAGGGGGTACGCCGACCCGCCGTCCTCGGCCATGCGCTACAACGGCAAGCCCGCGCTCGGTTTGGGCATCTCCAACGTCGAGGGGGGCAACGTTATCCGCATCGGCGAGGCCGTCCACAAGCGCATCATGGAGCTCATCCCCCGCACGCCCGTCGGCATGGAGCTCGGCCTGATCTACTACCAGCCGGACACCGTCGCCGACTCCATCCGCAACTTCGTCGTCAACCTGCTGGAAGCCCTCGCCATCGTCATCGGCATCCTGCTGATCTTCATGGGGTTCCGCAGCGGTTTCCTGATCGGTTTCATCCTGCTGCTCACCATCCTCGCCACCTTCATCGTGATGAAGATCATGGCCATCGACCTCCACAGCATCTCGCTGGGCGCGCTCATCATCGCGCTGGGCATGCTGGTGGACAACGCCATCGTCGTGGCGGACGGCATTCTCGTCCGGATGCAGGAGGGCAAGGACGGCAAGGCCGCCGCCGTCGAGGTGGTCAAGCAGACGCAGATCCCGCTTTTGGGCGCGACAATCATCGCCGCTATCGCCTTCGCCCCCATAGGGCTCTCACCCGACAGCACGGGCGAGTTCTGCAAGAGTCTCTTCCAAGTGGTGAGCATCTCCCTGCTGCTGAGCTGGGTGCTCGCCGTCACCGTCACGCCGCTCGCCGCCGTCTCCATCCTCAAAGAGAACGCGGCGGGCTCGGAGATCGACCCCTACGACACGCGCCTCTACCGCGCCTACCGGAGCTTCCTCTCCTTCTGCCTCGCCCGGCGCAAGTTCGTGCTCGCCGTGGTGGCGGGGTTGATGGTCGCCTCCTTCGCCGCCTTCGGCTTCGTGGACAAATCCTTCTTCCCCGCCTCCACGTCTCCCATGTTCACGGCGGACTTCTGGACGCCGCGCGGAACGAGCGTGCAGGCTACGCTCGCGGAGGTGGAGACGATGGAGCGCTACCTGCTCTCTCTGCCTGAGACAAAGTCCGTCGCCGCGTACGCGGGGGAGGGCGCGCTCCGCTTCATCCTCACCTATACGCCGGGGGACCCCGCCTCCAACTACGGCCACCTTATCGTCACCGCGAAGGACAGCAAAGCGGCGGAAGCCCTCAAGGGCAAGCTCGACGCCTTCGTCAAGGCCAACCAGCCGCACCTCGACCCGCGCATCCGCTCGTTCGCCAAGGGAACGGGGGGCGGCGCAAAGATTCAGGTGCGTTTCCTGGGGAAGGACCCGCTCGAGCTTCGACGAATGGCCGAACAGGCGACGCGCGTCTTCGCCTCCGACCCGGACGCGGTGAACATCCGTAACAACTGGGGCGAGCGCACGAAGGTCATCCGCCCAGAGCTGAACGAATCCGTCCAGCTCCTCGGACTGACCCGCCGCGACGTGGCGAACGCGCTCAAGATGGCCTTCACCGGAGTGAGCGCGGGGCTCTACCGCGAGGGGGAGAAACTATTGCCCATCGTAGCGCGCCTTCCGCAGTCCGAACGGGGGAGTGTGGGAACTCTCGAAGAGACGCAGATATGGAGCAGCCTCAACCGACGGTACATCCCGCTGTCGCAGTTCGTCTCGCGCATCGACACCGTGGCGGAGGACCCGTACGTCTACCGGATCAACCGGGAGAAAGCGCTCACAGTGGAGTGCGACAGCGGCTCCGAGCGACCGGGAGCACTCTTTGCGCGGCTGCGCCCCAAGATCGAGGCGCTCTCCCTGCCGCTGGGGACGGAGATGGAGTGGGGCGGCGAATACGAGAATTCGCAGAAGGCGCAGGGCGGCCTGATGGGGATGATCCCCCTCGGCTTCCTCGGCATCGTGGTCATTCTCGTTATGCTCTTCAACGGCTTCCGCCAGCCGCTCATCATCCTGCTCTGCCTGCCCCTTTCGGTCATGGGACTCTCGGTGGGACTGCTCGTGATGGGCAAATCGTTCGACTTCCTTGCCCTGCTGGGCTTCCTGAGCCTCACCGGAATGCTCATCAAGAACGCAATCGTCCTGATCGACCAGATCGACCTGGAGATGCGGGAAGGAAAGGCCCCGCTCGACGCCATCATCGACTCCGGAGTCAGCCGCACCCGCCCCGTCATGATGGCCGCGCTCACCACAGTGCTGGGGATGGTCCCGCTCTACTTCGACGTCCTCTTCTCCGCGATGGCCGTCACCATCATGTTCGGCCTCACCTTCGCCACGGCGCTCATCCTCGTGGTCGTCCCGGTGCTCTACGGCGAAGCGCTGAAGGCATAACAGCGGAAATACTTTCGGGAACACAAACGAGGCGGTTCGCAATTTTCCTGCGAACCGCCTCGTTGCGCCTTTTCGGAGAATTTCGTTCCGATATACCGGTTTTCAGTTCGTCTTCGACGCGGCGTCGAGTTCCCTGAAGAAAAAGATCGCGAGCGGCAGGCAGCAGAGAAAGGTCAGCGCGTCCGAAAGCGCCTGCGTGATCTGGACGCCGGTCAGGCCGATGAAGCGAGGAAGAACGAGGATCAGCGGCAGGAAGAAGATGCCCTGCCGGGCAAGCGACAGCACCGTCGCCGTCCACGACTTTCCTATGGACTGGAAGGTCATGTTGCAGACCACGCCAAGCGGAATCAGCGGCATGGCGAAACACATCGCGCGCAGCGCCAGGGCGCCGATCCGCACCACGTCCGGGTCGGTCTTGATAAAGATCCTGATCAGGGACGGAGCCGCCATGAACGCTGCGATTCCGGAGAGCGTCATCATGAAGCTGGTCACTTTCAGCGTGAACAAAAACGCAGCCTTCACACGGTCGAATCTCCCGGCTCCGTAGTTATACCCCGCCACGGGCATGTACCCCTGCCCGATCCCCAGATTGACCACGAAGACGAACATGAAGAGCCTGCCGACGATGGACATCGCGGCCACGGCGGCGTCTCCGTACACGGCGGCGTTCACGTTGAGCGCGATAGTCGCGATACTGGCGAGCGCCTGCCTGCAGAAGGACGGGAAGCCGTTCTTGAGTATCCTGAGATACTCCCTCGGATTTCGTGAAATCTTCAACGCACTCGGGTACACGATTGTCTTTCCCCGAAGGAACCAAGAGAAAAGGATGCTGAAGCTGACGCACTGGCTGATCGCCGTCGCTATTGCGGCCCCGGCGATGCCCCACCCAAAGCCGAAGATGAACAGCGGGTCGAGCGCCAGATTGAGCAGGCCGCCGGTCGTCAGGCCGACCATGGCGAGCTTCGCTTTCCCTTCCGCCCGGAGGATGTTGTTCAGCAGAAAGGACGAAGCCATCACGGGGGCCGCGTACAGAATATAGCTCGCGTAGTCCCGCGCGTACGGCAGAATCGTCTCCGTCGCGCCCAGAACGCGCATCAGATCGTCGATAAAGAGCAGACCGAAGAGCGCGACCAGCGACCCGAGCCCGATCGCCGCAAAGAGGCCGCTTGCCGCGACCGTATTCGCTTCGTCTACCTTCTTCGCGCCCAGCAGCCGCGAGATCTGCGCGCCGGAACCCATGCCCACGGTGAACCCCACCGCCTGGATGATCGCCATCAGCGAAAAGACGATGCCCACCGCGCCCGAAGCGCTCGTCCCGAGCTGCGAGACAAAGTAGGTATCCCCTATGTTGTAGATCGCCGTCCACCAGCATGCTGACGATCGTCGGGACCGACAGCGACAGGATCAGCTTGCCGACCGGCATCCCTATCATCTTGAGATACTGCGTGTTGCCTTTTTCCATAAATAACTCTCTCTTTCGTGTTGAAAAATGGGAACCCGGCAGGGATGAACGGAAAACATACATAGTGTACCTAATTTTACCTGCTTTTTCTATATTCCCTCGGAGCACACTTGAAAAAACGCTTGAAGAGCTGCGAAAAGTGACTCGGGCTATCGAAACCGCAGCTAACCGCGATATCCGAGACGCTGCGCCCCGGATCGCGCAGGCAACATGGAGGCTCCCTGCGCCGCCCTGTGCTTCAGCAGATACTGCACGGGCGACACCCGGAGCGCGCGCCGGAACGCGCGCAGACACTCCCGCTCCCCGACGCCCCCGGCTTCGGCGATCTGCGACAGCCGGATGTTGTCGGCGAATCGCTCGTGGATATAGTCGAGCATCTTCCGTATGCGGAGAGCGTCCGGATCGGGCGCGGGGCATCCGGCCCCGATGTCGCGCTCGTAGCGCCGGTACAGGGCAAGAACTATGCGCGACAGCTTCTCCCTGACGAGGAACTCGTACCCCGGCGCATCGTGCGCGAGCGCATCGAACGCGGAGACGAACTCCCGCGCGGGAGATGCGTTTTCGTCGACAAGGGCGCCCAGCGGACATCCGTCGAAGACGGCGCACGCCAAGAGCGGTTCGATATACCTGCGGGCGAACACCGTATCCTGCCCTCCGGTGATCAGAAGCGGGCTGAAGACCAGCGAGCGCGCCTCGCACCGCAACCCCGACGCGCTGTGCAGAACGTCGGCGTTGAGCGCGACCCCCTCCCCCTCTTCGAGGAGAAACGTCCTCCCCGGCACACGCACACGCAGCGAACCGGACGCCGCGAAGACGATTTCAAGCTCCTCGTGCCAGTGCCAGGGTATGAAGTCCTCGGGCCCGTCCTCGCAGCGCTCGCCATACCCCGCGCACGGAAATCCGAGCGTCCCCGTGCGGTTGCAGCTCTCGACGCATGCGATCCAGATTCAAGCCGACACTGCCGCACAACACCATGGCGCACCCCTCCCGCTCGTCGGTTTTCTTATAGTTTACGTCCGAAAACGCATTGAAGCAAGAAGACCATGTCGGTATTCTTACATGACGACACATTTTGTGGGAGGTACGACATGCTGCACCTATTGCTTCCGATCATCTACCTTGCGTTTATCGGCCTGGGATTGCCGGATTCGCTCCTTGGCTCGGCGTGGCCCGCGATGTACGAAGAACTCGGCGCGCCCCTGCGCTCCGTCGGGCATCGTCGGCATGATCATCTCCGTCGGCACCATCGTCTCCAGCCTTATGAGCAGCAGGGTGGTCAAGCGATTCGGGACCGGCGCAACGACGGCGGCGAGCACGGCGATGACAGCGGCCGCACTCGCGGGCTTTTCCTCTTCATCCTCGTTTTTCGAACTCTGTCTCTGGGGGATTCCCTACGGGCTGGGGGCGGGAAGCATCGACGCCGCGCTGAACAACTTCGTCGCGCTGCACTACGCATCGAGGCATATGATCTGGCTGCACTGCTTCTGGGGAATCGGCGCGAACAACGGGCCCCTTCGTCATGGGGCTGTGCCTGGCGCACGGCGCGCGATGGAACGCGGGGTACATGATAGTAGGCGCTCTTCAGCTGCTTCTCGTAGTCTGCCTGATCCGTTCCCTGCCCCTTATGGAGCGCGCATACGCGATCCGGCGGAAGCGCGGCTTCCGCGCAGAAGGCTCTCGGCCTGCGGGAGACCGCCGGGCTTCCCGGGGCGAAGGCCATGCTCGCTGCGTTTTTCTGCTACTGCGCGCTCGAAAGCACCACCGGCCTCTGGGCGGGAAGCTACGTCGCGCTGCACAAGGGGGTTGCGCCCGAGACGGCGGCGACGTGGTCGGCGCTTTTCTACCTCGGCATCACGGTCGGACGCTTCGCTTCCGGCTGCATCACCGATTCGCTTGGAGACGAACGCATGGCGCGGTACGGGCAGCGAATCGCGCTGTCGGGCGCTCTGCTGCTGCCGCTGCCGTTCCACTACGCCGCGCCCGCCGGTCTCGCACTCATCGGGCTGGGCTGTGCCCCCATCTTCCCGAGCCTGCTTCACGCCACGCCGGAGCATTTCGGCGCGGAACACTCCCAATCCATCATGGGGCTGCAAATGGCGAGCGCGTACGCAGGCACGACGATCATGCCGCCCCTCTTCGGCGCGGTCGCGGAGCGTGTCGACATCGTCCTTTTCCCCTTCTTGCTGCTGTCTCTCGTCGTTGCGATGCGCACATTAACCGAGCTGATGAACAGGATCCATGCGCGCGCTTCGAAGTCTTCGGGTTCGAGGTACGCCGAAAGCTGCGCTCAAGAGATCTCTTGATTCGCATGCAAAAAACATGTAGAATGCATGAATGGGGGTGGGAGTCGTGCCGACGCTTCAGGTTCGCGATTTACCCGAAGAGCTGTATCAAAAAATGCTTTACCTTGCGGAGAAGGAACACCGCAGCCTTACGCAAACGACGATCGTTCTGCTGAAGGAGGGGCTCGAACAGCGCCTTGCCGACACGGAGCGCCGCCGCGATCTGCTCCGGAACTTTTCCGGAATCGGCCCCGACGCCGCAGGTCTGCCGGATGCGGAGATTCTCGTCCGAGAGGACAGGGACCGTCGATGATCGTCGTCGCCGACGCAAGCGCCGCAGTGGAGATCGCCCTCGGGAAACCTTCGGCGAACCGGTTCCGCGAGGAACTGCTCGACGCCGCGCTGACGCTCGCGCCGGATACCTACGCCTCGGAGATAACGAACGTCTTCTGGAAGTACCGCGCATACTCCGGGCTTCCCGAGCAGGCGTGTCTGGAGGGAATCGAATTCTGCCTCGGCATCGTCGACGAGTACATCCCCTCGGTTCAACTCTGGCGGGAGGCGTTTTTCGAGGCGTCGAAGGCGAAGCACCCCGTGTACGACATGCTCTATCTCATCGTTGCGCGGCGGCATAACGCCCGCCTGCTCACGAAGGACGGAAAGCTCGCCGAACTCGCCTCTCGAAGCGGCGTCTTCGTCGTTTCGTAAGCAGCCGCTTCCGCGAGGAAACCGGCCTCAGCGGACCGCCGAATCCGCCAGTCTGCGCGTTTCTTCCTGAAACGTCTCGTAGAAACGCCCCACATGAAGGCCGTCGATGAAGATATGATTCACCCGGATATTGCACGGCAGCAGCGTCCTCCCGCCCTGCTCGAAGAACCGCCCCCACGAGACGCGGGGAATCGCGTCCTCCTTGTTCAGGCTCAGCGTGTGGTCGATCCCCGTGAACGGTATCCACGGCAGCGAGGAGATGAAGACGAAGTCGCTCCTGTGCGCCAGCATCCCCACGTTGAAATAGGCGTCGCTCTCCTCGATCGCGCGCTTGACGCTCCGGTCGAACTCCGCAAGGTCGTCGCAGAACTCCACAGTGACCAGCCGGAAGAGTTCCTCGTCGCCCCGAAGACAGGTGAACTGAGGGTGCAGCCGCTCGTAGCGCACCACCTTGCCGCCGAGCACTCTGTAGAGGAAGTTCGGCACCATGTTCAGCGACTTCGTCACCAGGTAGATCAACGCGGAGCTCAGCGAGACGGAAGCCCCCTTCGCATACTCCCTCAGGCCGGTGATATCCGCGTTGAAGTTCACGTTATAAAAGGGCAGATCGTTCCTCAGGAAAAACTGGAAATGCTCTCGTCTGTCCCACGTCTCCATACAAATCTCTTCCATGAAAACCTCCTCTGAAAACATCTCGCACACGCAACCGGCGCGCCGCTCCATCCACTTGGAGAATGGATCCGTTTTCTAGAATATTCTCTCACAGGAAACAGATGACGCCCTCGTGTCTGATTTGATTCCATTTCCGTCGAGGGCATTTCAGAATTTAAGGACTATCACAGGCTTCCGCTTTTTTTCAGCGGATACAGCAACCGTTCGTCACGAATCAGCGATGTCGGCTTGAGAAGCCGCGCCGATATGCACAAAGTCCACTTGCCGGAGCCGATCGAAATGGTTCTGGAGTAATTCCATGAACCGAACCGCATAGGAAGGTAGATACCTGTTCCGCATATGAAGTAAAACCAGACGCTGAGTAACCGGATCGCCATGAAAAAGCAGCTGGAAAACATTGATGTCGCTGGGCAGTGTTTTCCTATCTTCCATGAGGCCCATCTGCGTGGAAAAGCACGCCGCCAAGCCCTGAATGCAGGCATTCATGCTTATCTCGATATGTGTACTGGAGATAAACACCTTCGGTTTTATATTTGCCTCCTGAAAGCAACGGCTTATCTGCGTGCCGATTCGGTTGTTGAACATACAATAGGGGAGCTTTGCAATGCTGCTTACTTCAAGCCCCCTCTGCATATCCCGCTTCAGAAGAGCGATCTCCTCTTCCGTATAATAATGGCGAAGCAATTCATTGGCAACACAGACATAGATCTGGTCATTGAACATATGGTGGGCTTTAAGTTCAGGGTTCGGCTCGTCAGCCAATACCAGACAAAAATCCAGCGCTCCTTTTGCTACCATGGATTCAAGGCGGTAGGAGGCGGCTTCGGTCAGCTCCAGTGATACCAACGGGAATTCGCCGTGAAAATCCTTGAAGATGTGGTGAATGCTGTTATTCATTCTGAAATGACTGGCGCCGAAACGAAGAATACCGTACTGCTCCTGACGGATGCTGGCCAGCTTGTCCATCAGATTGTTATTCTCAAGAAGCGTTGTTTGACAATATTGTAAAAATAATTCGCCGGCGAAGGTAAGCATGGGCTTGGGCTTGCGATACAGCAATTGAATGCCTAATTTTTTCTCCAGCCGGACAATATGATTGCTGAGCGTCTGCTGTGATATAAAGAGCCTGCTGGCTGTATTGGTTATATGCAGATCTTTTGACAGTTCCACAAAGTATTGCATACTTTCCGTATTCATGCAAAGAACCATCCCCAAGATTTTTTCCCTTCTCGAACGGCAACTCGCTTTCGAGAAAGCAGAACCCTTTTTAAAATGTGACCGAACGGGAAACCATAAGTCCCTTTTTAACGGTGAGCACGGACTCATATACCAATCTTCCCGTGTGCACTTCCTGAAACTGGTTTCCGTAAGGCCTGTCACCAAACACATTGCTCTGGAACACGGGCCGAAAAACGGAAATATCTGCGTTCGCTCCAACGCTTAACGTGCCGGCGCCATCCGGAAGCTTCAGATTCCGCGCAGGGTTGACGGTGCATCGGCGAATCACTTCCGAGAAGGGGATCCCGAGAAACGTATACCGGGACACTTGCATTGCCAGATTGAAGCTGGTAGGACGCAGGTACATGCTCAGTATCGTCAAATCCGTGCTGATGAAATCCGGCCAGAAGCCTTCTTCAACAGCGGGGAACGCAGTTGAAAAGCCGAAATGTGCCCGAGCATCCGCCGCTTCAAATAGTACGCCCCGTTTCCGGGCTTCCCAAGCAGCGCGACTGACCTTTCCGTTTTCATCCAGGATCGTGGATCCCTGATTCATATACATATGTGTAAGCACATCGCCGGGACGCAGCAGAGAAAGGAGCTCCTTCATTGTACCGGCAGGATTGGTGCAGTGAACCATAACGGGGACGCCCAGTTCGTCCCCCAGACTGACGGCTTTTTTGACCGGCGCAAGCCCGAACTCGCCTACGATTTCTCGGCTGGCGCGCACCTTCAGGCCGGCAAGACGAGGCCCGAATTCCTCAAAGAGCTCTGCTATGCCGCCCTCGTTCACACGCTCCGGATCTACGTCTTCCATCGCCTTGGGCACAGACGCAAGGGAGGCAAGCCCCGTGGAACAGATGTGAATGTAGGGGCGGACAGTAAGCCGGCTGTGCTCTAAAAAATACAGATGATCCCGAAAATTCGCGCAGCCTGTGCTGCCGGCGTCCACCGCAGCCGTCACGCCTGCTCCGAAACAGACACTCTCAGCCGGTACACCGATCCCGCTCATGGATGAAGGTGCATATGGTGATCGATCAGCCCCGGCGCCACAAAACACCCCTTGGCATCAATCACATTATCATCCGGCTGCCGGGGGATTCCGAGGGAGATCTCCTTGATGCGACTTCCCTCCACCAGAAGATCGGAAATCCGATTCACCCCGTTGCCGGGGTCAATAATCGTTCCACCACTGATAATTATTCTCGGCATTTTTGGTTTCCCTTTTTAGTATCAAACGTAGTATAACACAAACGGGGCGGGGAGCTAAATAAAACTCCCTCGCCCCTTTCGACAGTCATCTGAAAGGCTGTCTTTCGAGATCTTGTATACGTCGTCGATGATCTCGTAGCCCTTTTCCTCGATTGCCTTTTCCACCCAGCCGCGCTTGGCGGCGCCGTTTTTGGCGGCTTCGCATTTCTGGTTATCCGCAATCTGAAACTTCTTTGCATCTTCCAGTATCAGGGCGGATTCCTCCCGGGGAATAACGATCACGCCGTCTTGATCGCCCAGAATGATGTCACCGGGATTCACAGGGATACCGCCGCAGGACACGGGCACGTTAATCTCGCCGGGACCGTCCTTGTAGGGACCGCCCGGAGTGGTTCCGGTGCAGTACACGGGGAAATCCCATGCGCCGATCTCGTCGATATCGCGGATGGGGCCATCCAGAACGATGCCGGCGATTTTCTTGGTGTAGCGCAGGTAGGACATCATCACGTCGCCCAAGAGAGACCGAGTGTTGTCCTCTTCATTGGATACGATCAGCACATCCCCCTCTTGACAGAGGTTCAGAGCGGCATGGAGGGTCAGGTTGTCACCCGCGCGTCCTTTCACGGTGTATGCAGGGCCGGCCATCATGGGCGCCTTGGGGGAACTCACCAGATGTATCCGGGGATGCATGGAGCAGTTGCGGTTAATCACATCGCCCACGTTGGAAGCGGGAATGGACTTAAACTGCTCCACAATCTCGGGATCAGGCATATTGCGCTGTAAAAAGATTCTTTTTCCGACAGTCATAGCATTATTCCACCTTACTTAGTCGTTTAGTTTCCAGTTTTTCAGCAAGTCCCGCCAATTGCGGGGTACGTCGCCTTCAAAGTTGCCCTTGATATTGTTGTCACGCATCCATGCCAGCTTTTCGCGGGCGGCTTCCGCCATTTGACTGGGCAGATTATCCTGCTTGAGGAAGTCGACCACGTTGGCCAGCTCATGTTCACGGCGTTCCGCGTGGATAATGGCGCCTGCAATGTAGTTATCGAACACAGTCTGGTATCCGGGGCCGAAGGATTCCAGAATGGATTCCACAATGGTCTCCTCCACGCCGTAATGCTGCGCCGCCTGCATGGCTTCAAAGAGCAAACAGCCACTGCCCTTGGCAATGATACTGCGGACAAATTTGATGCTGGTAGCCACACCTGCGTCCCCTGCCTGTACCGTCATGCGGGTATGGTAAGGCTGCATACTGTCAGAGAGCTTCTGCGCGCCTTTGCCGCTGAGCAGCATGGGAACCCTGTGCTTGTTGCTTGTGAGCGGCCCCATCATGGCGCCGTCCACATAG
The DNA here is from genome assembly GCA_963668335.2 of Aminobacteriaceae bacterium. Lineage (GTDB taxonomy): Bacteria > Synergistota > Synergistia > Synergistales > Aminobacteriaceae > JAAYLU01. The sequence goes on from CAXXRY010000040.1 coordinate 14,213, forward strand.
CAGGCGCCGTCTTTGTCGTACAGGGAAGCCGCCGTTTTTTTGTTAGCGGGCGTGTCGGTGGATACATCTACGTAAATGAGGCCTTCGTGCAGTCCGGGAAGTGCTTCTTTAGCCGCGGACAGAGAGAAATTGGCCGGAACGCCGGCGAACACTACGTCACAGACGCGAACCACGTCGACGGAGCTTTCCATCATCTCGGTATTGCTGGCCGCGCACTTCTCTTTCAACTTTACGCTGAACCGGGGATCGTTCTGCATGACGTCATAGCAGTACATCTTTTCCACGCCCTCGCCGCGTAATCCTAAAGCGATGCAGGAATTTGCCTCGCCGAATCCAATATAACCGATTTTCATAGTGAATTAGCCTGCCTCTTCTTCAGTATCAAACTTTTCGTTAGCAGCCTGCGCTTTCTTCTTGGCCTTCTGGTTCTGCCACATAAAGAAGGCAGTGGAAAGGATGCCAACGATCAAAAAGCCGCAGGAAATGGGTCGCTGTACAAATATCATCCAGGAGCCGTGGCTGGCCTGCAGAGCCTGCCGCAGGTTCTCCTCGAACATGGGGCCCAGAATGAATCCGATGATCAGCGGCGTGCTGGGGAGCTTGAGTTTTTTCATGGCAAGACCCAACAGACCGAAGGCCAGCACCGTAATCACATCGAAAGAGCGTACATTAGCGGAATAGGCGCCCACGCAGCACATGACCATTACGATAGGCAGCAGGATATGCTTAGGGATATCCAGCAGTTTCACGAAGAAACGGAGTGCACCTCTCTCCACAATCAGCATAATGAAGGCGGAGACCACCAGAGCAAGGTAAATACCATAAACCACGCTGCCGTTCTTTTGGAAGATCAAGGGACCGGGGTTGATGCCGTGAACCAGCAGTCCGCCCAGGAACACGGCGGCCACCGTGTTGCCCGGAATGCCCATACACAGCAGGGGAATCAAAGAACCGCCGATGACCGCGTTGTTGGAGGTTTCGGAAGCGACAATACCGTCAACACAGCCGGTGCCGAACTTTTCAGGATGTTTAGAAGCGTTCTTGGAAACGGTGTAGGAAAGCAAACCCGCAGTGGAGCCGCCAATGCCGGGCAGGATACCGATGATCACGCCAATGATGGCGGAACTGATGGTATTGGGGATCTGGCTGAAAAACTCCTTCAGAGAGATGCCGTATCCCTTCAGGCTGTAGGGCCTCTTCTCATAGTTGGCGCTCAGGGTCTTGCGTGAAAAGCCCACAAGGATGATGTCCGTTACAGCGAACACGCCGATGAGTACAACCGTGATATTAAAGCCGCCCAAGAGCTGATAATTGCCGAAGGTGAAGCGGGTCGCGCCGTCGATGGGCGCCATGCCCACCATGGAAAGGGCAATGCCCAGCAGGCCGGAGAGGACGCCGTTGAGCATATCTTTGCCGGAAAGGCTGGCGATAATGCTCAGCGAGAACACAGCAACAGCAAAATAATCCGCAGCGGAGAACATCAGCGTCACCCTGGCCAAAGCAGGAGAAATGAACCACAGAGCGGCGATGCCAAAAACGGAGCCGATGAAGGAATAGAGAATCCCGACGCCCAACGCTTTGCCCGCCTGGCCCTTGCGTGCCATCGGTGTGCCGTCAAATACGGTGGCAATGGAGCTGGGGGTTCCAGGGATAGCGAGCAGGATAGCGGAGATAAGTCCGCCGGAAATGCCGCCCATATATAGTCCAACCAACAGGGAAGTGCCGTTGATGGGCGTCATGCCGAAGGTAAGCGGCAGGAACAGAACCACGGCCATGGTCGCCGACAGGCCGGGAATAGAACCGAATATGATGCCTATGACCGTTCCAATCATGATCAGCAGCAGGCAAACTGGTGAAAATACGGCTGCAAAAGCTTCTGCCATCATTGTCGAAACACCTCCTTACAGTCCCAGGTAACTCAGGATCCCGTTAGGCATGGGCACCTGGATCACATAGTTGAATAGAAGGTAAACAGAGACAGAGGACACCAGACTGATGATGCCGAACATCACAGGTTTACGGTTGGTCTTGTCGCTTAAAAGCAAAATCTGCAGGAACAGGTAAATAGTGGTGGAAACCAGGAATCCAACGGGTTCCAAGGCAATCATGTACAAAACCATGAGAAAAATGGTTCCGATGCCTCCGAATCTATCGCCCCATCCGGCATCCTTTTCCTTATTGCCCGGGTCCTTGCTTAGCAGAGAAATGATCAGCTTCGCCAAGGCAACAACGATAAACAGGATGCCAATGAATTTAGGCACATATCCGGAGCCTACATCGTTTTTCATGACGGTTTTTACCCCCTGAGCCACATAGACCATGAATGCGCCGAACAGGATAAAGACCAAGCTGGTAACGATATTGCGAATCTTTCCGGTCATTGTTTTCTCCTTACAGCTCTATCAGCAGGAGCGAATTTGAGATAACAAGATGGAGGAAGGAACAGCTCGTGTCCATTCCTCCTTTATGCGATTTAGGGTTATTTGACAGGATTTGAATTATTTGAAGTACTTCTTCAGTTTTTCAACCTGAGCCAGATCTTCCGTGTTGGTGGTCTCGCTGTCGCGATAGAAAGGCTGGGCATAGTACTTTGTCAGCGTGTCGGCGAAGCCCTGAGAAGCGGTGAGCTCTTTGCAGGCGTCACTGAGAGCCTTCACGATTTCAGGATTGGTGCTCTTGGGGAACTTCATCTCATAGCTCTTGCTGCCTACAACGGGATAGCCCTGAGAAGCGCAGGTAGGCTGGTTCTCCAAACCGGGGAGAGGCTTCAGGGAGCAGATGCCCAGCACGTTGAAGGTGCCGTTCTCGATGTAATCGGTAACATTCATGTAGTTGGCGGCCAACACGTCAACATGATCGCCCAGCAGGGCGGCCAGACGGTCACCGGCGGAAGTGCCGACGTCGATCTTATCAAGCTCGATGCCCAGCATTTCTTCCAGCTGAGAACAAACATAGTGGGTAAGGGAACCATAAACCTGAGAGTAACGGATCTGACCGGGGGCGGCGAGAGCAGCAGCCTTCAATTCATCCAAAGTCTTCCAGCCCTTTTCGGCTTTGCACACGAACACGTAGGTGTTATCCTGTGCAACGGTGCAGGCATTGGCGAAGTCATTGGTGTAGGAGAAATCCGCAACGCCCGTTGCTTCCTGAGTCAGGGAAGCGCCGGTGTGGTTAAAGAGGATGGTGTAGCCGTCGTTCCTGGCTGCCATCACGTTCTTGGCCGCCACGATGCCGGAACCGCCTGTCTGGTTCACGACGATGAAGGTTCGTCCAAAATGCTTGCTCAGCAGATCAGCCATAGCGCGGCAGTAGGTATCCGTGTCGCCGCCTGCGCTATAGGGACATACGAGCTGAACAGTCTTTGTGGGCCAATCAACCTTCTTGGTCTCAGCAGTACAGGTCGCAACGGAGAAAACCATCAGAGCCACCAACATCGAAGTCACAAACTTCTTCATGATTCATTCCTCCCGTTTTGTTGTAGTAAAGCGTTTTCAGATCGCTTTTACTTAAAAGAAAAATACTGCATTTTTCCCTTCTTTTCAAACAGCATAATATTGAATTCTCCACAATATTTTTTTGTGGAGGCCTCTTTGATTTCGTCGAGCTTATGATGCGTCTTGTAAATCTGTTCCTGTTTCTTGCGGACTTCGGTTGTTTGGCGAGGGCTATTTCGCGTTTTGAGCTATTTTGGAAAGCATTGGTTCAAGTTATAAAAGGGCAGATCGTTCCTCAGGAAGAACTCGAAATGCTCTCGTCCGTCCCACGTCTCCATACAAATCTCTTCCATGAAAACCTCCTGCGGACGACGGACTCCCGGCGATCATTCCGACGCATCCGCCAGAATCACACTTACTGTCTCATAGACTTGTAGTCGTACTCATCCGCGAAGGCGATCCGGCCCCGAAGCTCGCGGAGATCCCTTCTCTTTCGCGTCTGCACGAACTCCCTCAGAGCCAGTTCCACAAGCTCCTTTTTCGTCGCAACGCCGCCGGACACTTTAAAGGCCTCTTTCATCAGATCGTCGTCGATGACGATATTCGTGCGCATATCCATCACCTCATACACAGTGTACTGCACGCGAACGCCCCGAGCAATCAGGACGAAACTGTCCGGTTGTTCAGGGCGCGCCGATTATTCCGCATGCAGCAAAGAGAGGAGATCGCGCTCCACCCTCGCCGTGCGCTTCTCTATTTTCAGATCGTCGGTGTGATGACGTAGTCGACCCGCTCGTCGTAGAGCTTTTTGTGCTTCTGGTACTCGGACTTGTAGAGAATGTCTTCCGGCTCGATCGCCCTGTCGGTCGCCATCACGCCGTCCAGGTGGTCGATCTCGTGCTGCAGCAGCTCCGACTCGGCCTGGCCGATGCCCGTCCACTCCTTCGCCGCGCCGTCCTCGTCCAGGTAGCGAAGGTCGATCGACACGTGCCGCCGCACCCTCACCAGCAGATCGGGGAAGGACATACAGTCGTCCCACATGGTGAACGTCCGGTCGCTTCGGCGGACAATCTCGGGGTTCGCGATCACGAAAGTCCCCTGTCCGAGGTTCAGCGCGATCATCCGCTTCGGAATGCCGATCTGCGGCGCAGCGATACCCCGTCCGAAGCCGTGCTCGCGGCGAAACCGCTCCAGCGCCTCCTTGAGATCGCGCATCTCGTCCTTCAGCGCGGGATCGGAAAAGTCGCCGATCGGCGCGGACTTCCGCCGCAGAAGAGGGTCGCCGAGAATCAGCACAGGTCTGAACATTTTTTCGCCTCCTACACGCGGTGCGTCTCGAACACTTCGTTGATATACACGGTCGCCTCGACGGCGTCGAACTTCAGGACGCAGTAGTCCGGATCGTCCGGCCCCTTCGGAAAGTGCTTGATGAACCACTCCTGCCACAGATCTTTCCTCGTCTGCTCGTCCGTCAGCACGGCGACGTTCCCCACCAGCGTCAGGCTGTCGCCGCCCGAGTACGCGCAGACGCTTGCCTTCGGGTTCTTCCGGAAGTGCGCCGTCTTCTTCGAATACGTGCCGGTGGCCATCCACACCGTCTTGACGCCCTCGGAGCGCACCCTCGCCATCGCGCAGACGCGCGGGAAGCCCTCCTCCGTAACCGAGGCCAGCGTCACCACCTCCGTCTTCGCCAGCAGCTCCCCGGCAAGATCAAGAATCGTCTTCTCCATCGTGGACCCCTCCTTTATTTCACTCAGCGCAGCTCGCGCGTGGTGTGGAACTCGATCCCCGGCCACTTTTCGGAGACGTGGCGCAGCCGCCACTCGCCGTCCGCCAGGAAGGCCAGGTTCCCCTCGCCGTCGATGGCCAGGTCGTTCTGGTTCGCCTTCTGGAACTCCGCCAACCGCTTCTCGTCCGCGCAGGTCACCCAGCGCGCCGTCTCGTAGTTCACCGGCTCGTAGGTCGCCTCCACGCCGTACTCGTCCTTCAGCCGCGCCATCGTCACGTCGAACTGAAGCACGCCCACCGCGCCCAGGATGTAGTCGTTGCGTCCCAGAGGCCGGAAGAGCTGCACCGCTCCCTCCTCCGTCAGCTGCAACAGCCCCTTCTGGAGCTGCTTCGCCTTCAGCGGCGACTGGAGGCGCACCCGCCGGAAGTGCTCCGGCGCGAAGCTGGGAATGCCCGTGAACTTCAACGGCTCCTTGTCCGTGAACGTGTCGCCGATCTTGATCGTGCCGTGGTTGTGGATGCCGATGATGTCGCCCGGCCACGCCTCTTCCGCCAGCGCGCGCTCCTGCGCCATGAAGATCACCGGATTGGCCACCGTCACATCCTTGCCGATGCGGTGGTGCCGCATCTTCATCCCGCGCTCGAACTTACCCGAGCAGACGCGCATGAAGGCCAGCCGGTCGCGGTGCGACGGGTCCATGTTCGCCTGAATCTTGAAGACGAAACCGGAAAACGCCTCCTCCTCCGGAGCCACGGTGCGCGAGCATGTCGGGCGCGGCAGGGGCGACGGGGCGATCTCCACGAACGTGTCCAGCAGCTCCTTCACGCCGAAGTTGTTGATCGCGCTGCCGAAAAAGACCGGCGTCTGGTTCGCCTTCAGGTAGTGCTCCATCTCGAACGGGTTCGCCGCCCCCTCGAGCAGAGCGAGATCCTCGCGCAGCTCGTCGGCCTGGCTCCCCAGCGCCGCGTCGAGCGCGGGATCGTTCACGTCCCTGATCACGCGGACGCCCTCCTCCACCCGGTCGCTCCCCGGCGTGAAGAGGTTCAATTCCTTCTTGTACAGGTTGTACGTCCCCTTGAAGCGCTTCCCCATCCCGACGGGCCACGACAGGGGCGCGCACTCCACCTGGAGCTTCTCCTCGATGTCGCCCAGGATGTCCAGCGGGGCCATCCCCTCGCGGTCGAGCTTGTTGATAAAGGTGATGATCGGCGTGTTGCGCATCCGGCAGACCTCCATCAGCTTGCGCGTCTGGGCCTCCACGCCCTTCACGCTGTCGATCACCATGATCACGCTGTCCACCGCGGTGAGCACGCGGTAGGTGTCCTCCGAGAAATCCTCGTGCCCCGGCGTATCCAGCAGATTGATCTCGCAATCGCGGTACTCGAACTTCATCACCGAGCTGGTCACGGAGATGCCGCGCTCCTGCTCGATGGCCATCCAGTCGCTGGTGGCGTGGCGCTGAGCCTTCCGGGCCTTCACCGCCCCGGCCATATTGATGGCCCCTCCGAAGAGGAGCAGCTTCTCGGTCAGCGTGGTCTTCCCCGCGTCGGGGTGGCTGATGATGGCGAACGTGCGCCGGCGCTCGATCTCCCGAAGCAGCGGCGTTTTTGGTGCGGTAACTTCGCAGCAGATAGACATGTTTCGTGCATTTCTCCTTCTTGAAACGGGCATGAAAGAGCCGGGGAGAACCCCGGTTCTTTTTCTTTTGATATTGTACACTATGGCGTGAGGTTTCCAAAGGTCGGATTCTACAAAAGAAAATGGGAGACGTAATGGGAGTGGTTAGCTTCGCTTACTGAAATACAGAAAAGAGACAAATTATTTGATTAAGGAGAGCTCAAGTTTGAGAATTCAACATTTCCATTATTTCGCTAGCGATTTCTTCCGGATTATCCTTATATTCTTTATAGAGCCGATCCGATATTAACGAATAATGCCGTTTGCATGTTTCTATTTCACTTTCCGTCCCAACAAACAGTGGCAATATCTTTTGCTTTCCGTTTATTACTCTGGCGATCGCAGAATTCATTTCAGAATCCGGCCACGATTTTTTTATTGAATTAACGGATATAATTGCTAAAAAATATTTAGATTCAGTTAAAGCTCGATTAATTATCCTGGTAAGAGAATCGCCCCATTTAATTTCAACAGTATCAATAAATACCCTTACTTTTAACTCAACAAGCTTTTCATATAATGGAATAGCAACAGATTCTTTTTCCTCAGAAGCATGCCCAAGAAAAATGTCGTATTTCATTTTTAGATCCCCTAGAATTTTAATTTTTTTTGGCGGATTTTCATCGACTTCACAATATTTCACACATAACTTATGAACAACCGTATCATCCCATCCTCTTACAAAAGCAATATAGCTGATTTTTCCTATAATTACCGATCTATATAATCCGGGGTTGGTTTTTTTCTTCGGACCACGGTTGAAATACTTTTCAATATATATTTTTTGAGCATTATCATAACCATGTTTTTTCCAAGAATAAATCATACCAAATACAGAATTAATATATAGCCTTCGAACATTAGCAAATTCATTTATAATAATTCCCGTAACGTCTTTTCGCACCATATTATTGAGTTTTCTGCTTTTATCCGTGTTTACACTGAATCCTTCTCTTTCTATCGCTTGAAGTAATTCATGTCCAAGAACAACATCATTCAAAAAACCATGGTCGACTATTGCCTTATTAAAATCGGGGCAAGTAGTCGAAAAAGTGATATCATCAACATACCGAGTGTAAATAAGTTTATTTCTTGATGCAAGCTTGGTCAACCTCCCATCGAGTCGCCTTGCAATCATGTTTGATAGTATTGGCGAAGAAGGCGCACCTTGAGGCAATTTATTTTCATGAGTAGTCAACCTAGCAATTGCTGCAGAACTTTTACTATCAAAATTAAACGGTTCGCTTTTCATTAAACCAAACACTCGCCCAAAGTTAATTGACCCAAAAAAATCTTCCAAGTCTATGTTTAGCACAGCCCTGCTTTTTAGATGACGCAAAGCGTTTTGCTTTATATCTTTGGTTCTTTCAAATCCATACGAACACGCTTTTGCCGTATACGCTTCGTTCAAATGCTCTGCCATTTTTTTTTGCAACTCTTTAATACACTGCATCGGCTTGGAAATCACTCGATTCCCATGAGTTTTCTTAGGGATGTTAAACACTCGGTATTTTTTATTCTCTGGAATTTTATAAAGAATTTTATGCAATTCCTTTGGTTCTATCTCTAGAATTGAGGCAAGATCTTCATATGTCTTTTTTCTACTATCAGGATACATAACAAAGCTGCCTCCTCTTTCTTATCCAAAACCCACAGCACAGAAAACAATAATATATTTACATAACATTTCAATCAACGGAAAAACAACGGCAGTGTCCCGACGTTGCGACTTTTTGTCGTGTATGCACAACAAAAATTGAGAAGGCAGCTTGAAAAGATTTTACCTTATTTTATGCGCAGTGTCATCTTAGCGATTAAAAATTAACAGTCTACACAATTTATCCCGAAGGGTTAGTGCTATTAACTGCCCCCTCCAGTGCAGTTGGTCGGTCGTAGGCTTTATTGGACAGAGCTTCATTGTCATTGGAGCTTAGAAATCCGATCCTCAACGTATTTAAGCGATTTGCGGTAGAGTGCAAAATCTGCATAGTCAGCATCTTTAGCGTGAGCATCGGGCCTGTCATTAATCACATCGCATTGTGAAATAAAGTCCTTCTTGTCACCGAATATTTTTTCAAAAATACACCACTCTTTACAAATAAGCTTTATAAGGTCAGTCCAGTTCAACTTCGAAATGGCATTCTCTGCTGTAAGATTCGTTAATTCCTTTCTTCTTTCGCAAGGAACGATGCTGATGATTCTTTGAAGTAGGCTAGATGGATTGCTCGATCTCAGGTATTCATAACGCAAGAAATTCAACACAATGTCACGCAATCTCCATTCCATGAGATTCCTTCGTTTTCCAATGGCTGCCAACTCTTCCGCCCACTCATCAAGGCCGATAGACAAACTATTCGGCGATACAGAGGGAACTGGCTCTATCCTAGGGAGCCCTTCTTTAAATTCTTGAAACCCAGCAATTATCATCTGCCCTGAAAGGGTATCTGAAGCACTCTGTAAAAGTCCATATCTCTTCAGCACTCTCTTTTCACGCTCCGATACCTGATCACCTTTACCTTCATCACAAAGCGAAAAAGCCTTGAACAATTCCGGATAAACTCGGAATAAATGGCTAAGTGCCACCTCGGCAATAGCTCCTCCTTCTTCTCTTACAAATGCTGTAACCATTGGTTCAATACGATCACGTGAAAGCACGCATGGGCGCTCCACTATAGGTATCTTTCTATTAATGTATGAAGCACACTTTCTAGCCCAAAAAGGCATGTTGCCCGTTGCGACCGCAATGAGTTCCGCAGTGGCATCATCGATTTGTAAACCTGCGATGCGCGCTAGCCTTCGAAGCATAGCCGAAGAGGCTCCGAGAGGCATCGGTGATAGATACTCTTCCGGCACAAATGAAAGTGCGGCATTCTCAACCTCCTCGATAGATTCAACCGTAAACCAATGAGCTGATACTCCTGCAATTAGAACAGAAAAAATAACACCCTCTCGAGAAGCTTCTTGATAGAGAGCCCGAAGGTTGCGCCAAAACACGTTAAATTGCGCTCGCCAGCTCGGATTAGTTGAGCTACCTGGTGTTATATAATCAACTTCGTCGAAAATAAGAATAAAAGGACGAGTAACCTTCCGAAGAATGCTCTCGAACTGAGAGCAAGTAGCTGTAAGAACAGGAATTTCATTTGGTATCGTTATTTTTGAGTATTTTTTTTCATTCACCAACGCTAATTCAAGTGTTGTAGAAATTGAGCTTAGAAGGCCCGCTGCGTCCAGACTCCATACATCGTCCTTTGAGCAATCTACCATCACACATACGCAGTCGTGGGCAGTCTGAATTTCTTTAAGAATTCTATTGATGATGGAGGTTTTGCCAACCTTTCTTATCCCGAGACAGGAGCGTATCTGTCCTTTCTCTAATTTCCTAGCTAAATCAATTGCTTCATCTCTTCTTCCAAAAAAGTTTGCATCATCAGAAACTGGCCCGGTCACATCAAATGGATCGTGGCTATAAAGCTCCACACACAAGGCTCGTTCTAGCGAAATACCATCTTTTAGGTTCTCTCCTTCTAAAAGAGGAAGAATTGAAATCCCCGCATCGCGCCCCCAATTTTTGAGTTTCGAATTACCATCCTTGTCGCGATGCAGCACTATAGCAATTGTTGTCTCAAGCCGGCCTTGCGCTTCTAGGAGCTCTTGTATGGTGAACTTGATGGTTCGTTGCTGCTGATCGGTGAAGGTCGACACGACCACCAAGACTTCACGATCAATTGCCAGAACATTCCTCATCCGCTTCGATGGTTTTACAAAACCACAACCGTACAGCCCCAGCTCATAGTATTTAAAAAACGTCCCAGTTACTTCAAAAAGACCTTCCGATGACTTGGCGAAGGCATCAAACAAGTTTTTGGTTTGTTGTTCGATAGTCATGTTTTCCCCTCCCAAATTCACAACTCTCAGCTGACTGCTAACATGTGCCACCTAATCGATTGATGGAAGAGTGCCATATATTAATATTTATTTTTACTTGATATTTTGCAGATTACTTTAGCGAGAAGGATGCCATTTAAAACTGTTTTTATTCATCATCCAAATTGCTTATAAGAAAAAAACCTAATTGTTGAAGCTTTCTAATTCCTTCTTTGTCTTGTTCCGGGATGGCCCAAGCAAGCAGGTTCTTGGGGCGCGAGCTTGCAACGTAAGCAAATCTTGCAGGTTCTCCTTCGTTAACAGAAGAATCAAGCCATTCACTCCAGTGGCCTCCCTGACCTTTGGACGAGGAGGAAACGAGAAGCGTGGCATCATGCGTTTCGCCTTTCACTTGATGAATGGTAGTAATCCGGATTCTGGACGAACGTGCTCTTCCCAAAATCTCAGCCAAACAATTCACAATTTTTTTTGAGGCCTTGCCTTTAGGGCATTTAAAACGAAAGTCTTTGTCATTAAGGTCAATCTCACATTTCTCAGCATTCTCAGAAAGAAATTTAGGAAAACTCTCTCTGAATTCTTTCGACCATTGTGACCAAAGCAAATTTTGATCCACTAGTTTAGAAAAACGAGCACAAGCCTTTAGTACAAAAGCAAGAAAAACGCGCCATTGGATCCTTGAAGCGACACTCTCAGGGCAAAACTGATTTTTTGAATCCACAGCATTTCCCTTGAAGTAGCTTATGGCAATATACTTTCCCATATCTTGCAATGCCATCCTTTGACGATACCCGCCTCCGACTTGCCAAAGGAAAATCGCCCGCATGGGCAGTTCAGCAATTGAAGAATTAGTTTCATTTGCATCTCCTTCTAGTCTGGCAATCATTTTTTTACCACGCGCAAGAATCGCTGATTTGCTTTCATCTAATTGATATTTCTTCAAATACTGTAAAAACCTCCGAGGCAAATCACTTAATTTTTCAGGTGAATAAGTGAATAGGACACATGCTGGATAACGATTTTCTTCATTCTTTGGACAACCGAGTATCGCTCCTTGATCACAAAGCTTTCCACACAAGTCAACTATTTGCTGTGCACTTCTGAAATTTCTATTTAGTGAGATTTTCACAAGACTATTTTCAGCAACAAATTCTTCAACTTTTTGGGGAAAAACTTTTTTGAATGAGTAAATGCCTTGGTTTAAATCGCCAACAAAGTGCAACACCGACCCTTTAGTTTTCACTTTTTTCATAATTTTTAGCTGCACCCATGATAAATCTTGGCATTCATCAATGATAATTAGTGGAAAGCGCTTTGATAAAAGATCTGCAATTTGGTATTTTTGGTATTTATTATCATAAAGTATGCTATAAACTATATATTCAATATCTTCATAGGTGCAATAGCCAGTTTCCCAAAATTTCTCTTTATTTTCTTTTAAACTTTTAAAAAATCTTTTCTCTGTCAACCAAGGCTTATCACTTCTGAATTTTTCAAATGAATTTGTTTTATAGAGCGCAGTATGTGTAATCCACCGTGAGCTATTGAGTGGTTGAATACAAAATTGCCTCGTTTCTACATCCAGGTAATATGCGTTTGCGTATATAGGGAGCATTTTGGTTTCAGATAAAATATATCTAGTAGAAGCTACGAAACTATTCAACCAGTCAGCTTGATATCCGCTCTCAATGATCCGCAAACTTCGGTTACCATCTTCTTTCCCAAGATATCCAGTCAGCATGTGTGCAAATGGATTTGCAACATAGCCGTGAAGCCAACTATCGATCGTACCGATAAAATGAGGATAAGCTGTTCCGCCGACTCCTGCAAACTGTGTAATGCGTTCCTTAATCTCGTTTGCCGCATTGTTGGTAAAAGTAAGAACAGCAATTCCTTTGCTTGGACATCGCCATGCTTTAATTTCATGAGCAGCCTTTAAACCCACCACCTCCGTCTTGCCGCTTCCCGGACAGGCACTAAGAAATACATCCCCCTCTATTGATTGTTGTACATACTTCAGTTGCTCCAATGTCTTTTCGTAAAGGCGGCACCTCTCATAATCACGGCACAAGGATTTCGTTCTCTGAGAGAAGCAAGTTGCATCAGTCATTTCAGGAGGTTTATTGCAGATATCAGCAGCGATAGCATGAAAAAGACTTTCGTGAGTTTCCATCACTTCCTCCCACATGCCCACAGAACAGCTTCCTCTATATACTCTGGTACAGCGAATGGCACAGATGAATTAATAAGCCTCATCGCCAATCGCTGCGCAAATTCACCCTTATCAATCTTGTTCAAAAGTTCGAATGCGACATCTTTTTTTTCATCATCCGTGATGTTGGTCTTCGACCAATCACATTTAACATATTCCTCAAATTTAGCTCGGACATTGCCATCAGTTTTAAGTGTCTCAAGAAAAACAGGTATCATTAGACTCAAATTTCCTTTTTCCATTGCCAAATCATACTCGAATGTTTTCATATTACTAAATAATCGACAATTACTGGATTTTTTTGTTTTTGAGATTAATCTTATTGCACTGTTTTTCCCTTTTACAGGATTTTTCTTAGTAGGTTTCTCATTTTTCTCCGGATCATTATCGGTAAGTCCAGCACATCTGATAGGTAAAGAATCGAAATGCTCATCCGTAAGATCACAGAAAAGTTGCAAAAAATGCTTAAAATAGATTCCATTTAAATTAATTACTGATACGCCATGCTCAACAAGTGTCACTGGAAGCATACAGTTAGGGGAATCAGTTTTTTTCTTTATTAACACTCGCTTTGCCAACTCAGGAAGTAATAAAGCCTCCGCAATACCCTCCACCAAAATTACTCCCTTTGCAAATAATAGAGTAGATTTAGTTACATCAAGCCATCTTGATATGAAATCTTTGCTTTCTTCTTTTAAACCACAGTCGGCAAGTGGAGTGGCCTTTACATTTCGAGATGAGTCAATCGCCAAATGTACTGTAGTCTCCAAAGATACTGAGGACGCTAAAACTGGAGAGTGAGTTGTTACAATGACCTGAATGCCGGTTTTTCCAGCTTGTTCTTCAAGAAACTTCAAAAACTGAACCTGAAGTTGCGGATGGAGATGAGCTTCGGGTTCCTCGATCAGAAGAATACGCAGGTTGTCTTTCTGACCTTCTTCGCTTGTAAGTTCTGCAAGAACTGTCGCCATATAGATGATATTGTTGTAACCTAGGCTATTTTGCCCAAGATCTCTGAATAGCCCATAATCCATTTCAGAATCCAATCCTGGGTAAAAAAGGATTCGCAAGTTTTCCACAATACGATTGAAACCTGTTTCTGAGAATTGAATCAGAGCTTCTTGCGAAAAAACTGTGCCGAGAGCGTCGTTTAATCGATCGCTAATAAGTTTTTGAGCCTTTTTAATTGGATCTTCTTTTATCAATTCTCTATTGAAGTCATTTACCTTGTTTTCAAGGTCATGTGAAATACCAGAGTCTTTAGCCTTATTCAATGCTTGACGATTGAGATTTTTAAGAAGCCTTGCTAATCTGGAACCCTTTCCCTCTCGTAACTTGTCTTCCGCATCACGTAAAGGTGGTAGATAGACGCAGTTAATCGTATCAAGTAACTCCCACTCAAAAACGCTGTTTCTGGATGCACCTCCCCATAATAGTCGTTTGAATTTCCCGTGTCGACTCTCTTTGTTGTCCGCATACAACGTGAGACTGGCGGTACTAATTTCTTCAGTCCATGGTAAAAAAGCAATTTGCTCTTCCTCGCTTAGGTCAGAGAATTCGGCCCGTATTCGAAATGACGTAGCTGGTTTAGCATTCTTCTCATAAGACTTATGGAAATGAGATTCAACAACCCCGCTTCGACCATATTCATCTTCAAGTAGAAGCAGGCGGATTGCATCGATAATACAGCTTTTTCCAACAGCATTTTCCCCAATTAAAACATTTAAACCACTTTTTAAAGGGAACTGGAAGTTACTAAATCCCTTAAAGCCCTGAATATCAATTTTTGACAAATACATCATTATCACACATCTTCCTATGATTTATTATATTAAAGATCAAGCGTTTTCATAAGGATATGCGGTTTTTAATGGGATAAAACAACTTTCTTTCATAGAAGCCATACATCAAAATTTATTTAATATTTACTTTAAATATAAACCATGTATTATTTAATATATGGTTTATATTTAAAGAGACTTGTTATTCTACATATGCCATTTTTACTTTAGTTTAACACCCACTGAATTTCCTTTCCTAGAAAATCAAAAATCAAACGTACAGAATAATTCCTTACTAATATCACTATGTTTCAGCATTCAACCATCCGGTACAACTTTTCGCCCTACTCTACTTCTCCCCCAACAAACCCCTTATACACTAAGCAATCCTTCTCGAAGAAGCAGAAATCTTCTTAATCTCTGAGTTGAATTTTAACGTCTTCCGCACGTTTTTTCGGCGATCTTCGCGGTTTGGTAGCCATAACCCTTGGTACTGATGCATGGGAAGGGACGGTGTCAGACAGGTCTACAGTGTGGACGACATGTTTTGTGAAAAGGCAGTAGCCTTTGGTGAGTTTGGAGTTGACGATGACGTCCACTTGAAGCGTGGTGATAGCGGCCTTCCTAAGGTTCGCATCTTCTCTGTTCGGAGTATCCAAGTGCTGTGCACACAGCGGGAAAGCGGCTTTCTGTGTATTATGGTCGGGATATTTGTTTGTGATGGTTGAGGTGGTCTTCATGGAACGCTCCTCTCGCGAAAGATGAACGAAACAGAGGCAAAAGACCTTCTAAAGATGTTCCAAAAAACTGTACTCTCATATTTTTACCACAACTAATCTTTTCCTGCAAGTTTTTTTCGAAAAGAGCAACGAATTTTCTTGCCCGATATTTTTCCTTCTCCGACAGCGGTTTTTTCTACAGCTCGTCGCTTTCGGCGAAGAAGTAGTAGCCTTTTGTGTTGAAGATGTTGTGGTCGAGGAAGCTGAGGCCGAGGATTTTTGCGGCTTCTTTGAGTTGCTTTGTGACTTGGAGGTCTTCGGGGCTGGGTTTCAGTTCACCGTGGGGGTGGTTGTGGGCGACGATGACGGCGGAGGCTCTTTCGGAGAGGACGTCAGCGAAGACTTCTCTGGGGTGGACGTGGCTTTTGTTTACGAGGCCTATGCTGACGACGCGGACGTTCATTACTTCGTTTGCGCCGTTGATCGAGACGCTTAAGAAGTGCTCCTGTTTTCTGTCGGCGTAATGGTGGATGAGGGAGAGCACGTCGGCCGGGAACTTGATTTTCAGGCCTTCGGGCTTGATTCTCCGTCTGACGAATTCGAAGGCTGCGGCGATGGCGGCGGCTTTCGCGCTGCCGATGCCGTCGACGCTTGTAATATCGTGCGGGGAGAAGAGCACGCCCTTTTCGTCGATGATCTTGATGATCTTCTTCGACAGGGCCGGCACGTCGTCTTTTTGCGTGCCCCTGCCAAGAATGACGGCGAGCAGCTCCTGATCGGAGAGGAACGGCGCTCCCTGTTCGAGGAGCTTTTCTCTGGGGCGTTCGGACTGGGGTATGTCCTTGATTTTTTTCATGGCTCGCTTGCCTGCTTTTCTTCGGGCCGGGCGCGTTGCGTCTTCGCGCCGTTTTTCCGTGTTTCGCGCACGCTTCGGGAGGCGGTTTTCAGTTCGGCTTCCATCTTCGTTTTTTCTTCCTGTATGCGCTGGAGCAGTTTTTCTGCAGGTTCGTCGTCGGGATTTTGCGGAACCAGCTCGCCGCGGAAGGCTTTGGCGAGGACGGATTGAGCAAGCGCGTCCACCCTGGCCCGGGCTTTTTGGTAGCGCTCCTCCACTTTGTCGGCAAGGGCGAAGAGTTTGTCCACCTGCTTGACGATTTCTTTTTGCTCGTCGATGGGGGGGGAGGGGCTAGTTGTACACTGTGCTCCTATGGCCGATCTCCACCACCAGCACCAGGAGCCTGCCGTCTTCGATACGGCACAGGACGCGCCAATCCCCCACGCGATATCGCCAAAGGCCGGACAGAGTCGCGGTCAGTCCCTTGCCGCGAGAACGCGGGCTTTCAAGTTTTTCCAGCTCGGACAGGTATCGTACGATCCGCAGGGCTTCGTGGGCGTCGATGGCGGCCAGCTGCTTCTCCGCAGGGCGGGAGAGTTCAATCCTCCAGCCCAAGACGGCGCCTCACGTCATTAAGAGAAGAAGAGGCGCCGCCGTCGAGAAGATACTCTTCGTAGGCGGCCGCAGCAAGAGCGGCGTCCTCCATATCGTCGATGTATGTCTCGATGGCCTTGCGGGCATACCATGTCTTGGTCCGGCCCGTCTTTCGCGCCAAGGCGTCAAGGCGCGATGAGAGTTTTTCGTCCAATCGGATAGCAAGCATAGAAAGCTCCCCCCTTTCTGCTATACAAGTATAGCAGACAAAGGCGTTCCAATACGGGAAATGCTTTACTGCGAAGCGTGGTATTAGGAAGCGAAGACTCGCTGTTCTCTGTTCACGGGGTGACTCTCGGAGACCGTACTCTCCAGCGAATAACCCTTGACGGATCACCCTACCCTACTTCGTACGCTTCTTTACTCTTTCTCCGATCAATTTATAGATTTTTTCTTTTTCTCTTTTTCCAATTCCCCAAATTTCTATTATTTCAATCCTCTCCGGCTCAATCAGACGATAGACAATTCTATATTTCTTGCCATGGACATATATCTTCAGGAAGCCCGTCAAGTCGATCGAAAACTTATGGCCTAACCGCTCTCCTAAAAACGGGTTTTCGGCCAACTCGTCGATTTTTTTATTTACATCTTTTCGTACGCTTCCATCCAATTTCTTATAATCATCCGCCGCTTCAGGTAAAAACTCGACCGGGAAAGACATCAGTCTTCTCTTAATTCCGACCAACGTACATTTTTGCGAGGATCATAAGCGCCCAATCGCTTTTGGACGACATCGTCTATCTCATAGTACTCGAACATCTCCTCAAGAGCAGCCAAATACTCATACTCTTCAAAAGGCAGCATTACGGCCTCCATGGCGTTGTTCTTTACGATGTATACCGGTTCGCCGGTTTCGGAAATATCTCTGACGGTTTGAGTCAGTTCTCTTTGCAGACGAGTTATCGGCATTATACGGCGCGTTTCCACCAACATATCGACCACCTCCAATGTTGATTATAATACATACTTTAGCATGTAGTCAAATACATACTATTTACGCCCGTGGGAGGATTATGTATGCCGGTATAAAGCAGGACAAGCGGATGGTCGATCGGATCATCAGGCTGATCAAGGAGATTCAGCGAGATCCGTTCGCGGGAGTCGGGAAGCCCGAAGCCCTGAAGCATCCTCTGGCCGGCTTTTGGTCGCGCCGGATAACCGGAGAACACCGTATCGTCTATAGCGTCGAGGCGGTGATCTGCAAACCCATCGGGTTGCAGGAGACGGAGAACTCATCGAATCCGCTGTCGCGCAGGAGCTGCTCGACCTCCGGTTTTATGTACGAGGCGTTGATCGATGTGAGGAGTCCGGGTCGGATGGCTTTGGGGCGGACGGTCAGCCACATGAGCCATTTGAGGGGGGCGATCATGTCCCGCCGCAGGTCCGAGATGAACATGCGGCCTCGCGGCTTGAGAACCCGCCGGATTTCCGAAAGCGCCCCGCGCACGTCCGACCATTCGTGCAGCGAGCCGTTGCTGAACACGGCGTCGAAGGTGTTGTCGGCGAAAGGCATTTTCGCGCTGTCGCTGTGGATATACTCGGCTCTCTCCGCGAGGCCGTACTCGGCGGCGTTGCGCCGTGCGACTGTGATCATATCGGGGCTGATGTCCAGTCCGACGAGCCTGGTTCCGTCGGTTTGCTTCAGCCATTCGAGCCCCAGATATCCGGGGCCGGGGCCGACTTCGAGCACGCTGCCCGCGTCGATGCCCGACTGGATGATCGCCTTCGTCTCCATCCACCCCTTGTCGCGGAAGCGCCTTTGCATCTCATCAAACGCTTCGACCATGAATTCTCCTTGAATCCCCTCGTCGGTTTCGACAACGCGCTTACGAACCATTGCAATCCTCCTTCTTCAGCTCGCCGGATAAGTCCGATTTTTTTACCGGCATGACCTCGGTCAACAATCTCAGAATCGCCGTGCAGCACCCCTTTTTTCTCTTTCTCCTGTACTTTTTCCTGCCATGTTCACCTCGACAATGGACAGTGAGCAATGCATAATCCGCAATCTGTTCCAAACTCCAGCCATTTTTTAAAGCATTCATTATCATTTACGGGATTAAATTGCCCATCCTCATGGTAGTTCATATCGAGCGCGTTTCCAGGACATACTTCCGCACATTTTCTGCATGTCGCACACAAACGTGATTCATTGCATTTATTTCGTTGTGTACGCTCCAAAGCAAGATCCGTCAATACAGCGCCAAGGCGAATGCATGGTCCGAACTCTTTCGTCAAGAGCAGCCCCGATCTGCCCATTGAACCGAGCCCCGCGTAACGAGCGGCGATCGGTAGAATCACATCCGCCCGTCCATCCATTGTACAGGCCGCTTGCCACCCCCAGCTTCTGATACAGTAGGACAAAACAAGTCCGATAAGAGCCACTCTGGCATAGCCATTGACCACTTCGGCGCTCGCTTCCGGTTGCGGCGCGCGCTTGATTTGCTGAAGATTCATATGAACACCGAACACAATCCCCTGCCTTTTATCGATATTCACTGTTTCGCCGTATTCGTTTCCTCTCCCTCGAATTTTATAAAAACATGCTTCTCCAAGCATCGCCGTTCCAAAAAGAACCGCGCCATAACTTTGCGCAAGCGTTTGGAGATATGCCGTCGCTTCAGAAGGAGATATAGTTATTTTTTGCTGCGCCGCTTCTCCTCTGGCATGTACCCTCATGTCTTTCAGCAACTCGAATGTTGAATCGATCTGCCGTCTTCTATGAAGATCATCTTCTTTCTGCTCTCTTGCCTCTCTGAAGAAGTCGTCGATTTCCTTTCTCTCGGGATGCATTGAATAATATTCGTTATAGAAATCCGAATTTTCGACGAGCTCCATTCTTGAGAAAATCGTATTCCGCTCATCGGATCGCGGGGGGCAGGACGAATTCTCCTCGTTACGGAGAGTTTCGTCGGGGCGATTGTTTATGATTTCCGGGACGGTCTTCATGGAACGCTCCTTTCGCGGTTGTTGAACGTAAAAAACATACGACGTTCACGCCGAGCATCAAGGTGAAATTTTCATATATTTTTATCACGGCCGATCGATTCGGACAAGCCGCATGCCGATAAGCACGAAGAGTCTTCTGGATTCCTGTTCAAGCGCTCTTTTCGACCGTTGTTGTGTACTACGCCCGGCTACGGCGTTTCTGCTGTAAAATCCGACAGACCTTGCCCCGTCCCTATCTCGACTTTCTTCATGCCCGTCTCGCGCGCTTTCTTTACGCCCGTTGAATGAGTTTTCTTCCTATCCCTTGATTCCAGTACGACTCTCTCACCGATATACTCATGAGGAGCCTCATATCCTTCCCCAGGTGGGAGGATTATCTGTACTGGCAGAAACAGGATAAGCAGATGGTCGAGCGGATCATCAGGCTGATCAGGGAGATTCAGCGGGATCCGTTTGCGGGAGTCGGGAAGCCCGAAGCCCTGAAGCATGATCCGGCAGGTTTTTGGTCGCGCAGCTTCGATTCCATTATTGAAAGGCGCCCGGCAGAGCGGACAAGCGCTTCGTCGAGTCCGATCCGTCGCATTGCTTCAAAATCCGTTACCCGATCAATCCTTCGTACACCGCCCGGTCTTTCTCGGAGAAGCAGCAGAAGACAACCTTCTCAATCCCCGGGCAGCTTTTCAGCGTCTCCTGCACGGTGTCCACGGCGGTCTTCGCGGCTTGGTCCACGGGGTAGCCGTAGACGCCGGTGCTGATACTCGGGAAGGCGATCGATTCGGCTCCCGCGCTTTGGGCTATTTCAAGGGAACGGCGGTAGCAGGAGGCGAGGAGGCCGGGTTCGCCGCTCTTTCCTCCGTGCCAGACGGGACCTACTGTGTGGATGACGTAGTGTGCGGGAAGGCGGTACCCTTTAGTGAGTTTGGCGTCGCCGGTGGCGCAGCCGCCCAGTTTTCGGCACTCTTCGAGCAGTTCAGGGCCAGCGGCGCGGTGGATGGCCCCGTCCACTCCCCCTCCTCCCAGCAGGGAGTTGTTGGCGGCGTTGACGATGGCGTCCACATGCAGCGTGGTGATGTCCGCTTTGATGACAGTCAGCATGGCGCTCACACTCCTTTTCGCCTCTTGATCAGAAGCCAATTGAGAAAAAAGAGCACGCTTATGAGGAGCAATGGCCCCGAAATGGAAATGTATGCGAGCAGGTCTTCTTTCCCCTTGGTTAACACGTAATACAACAAAGCAAGAATGAAATATGCCGCTGCGCCGACCAGTTCGAAACGCCATGAAATAACAAGAAGAACTGCGAGAATCGCGGAGGGGATCATATGAATCATAAATCCCAAACATATCGACCATGCATCGGCATCCTCGGAAAAAACATCAAGAGCGAAGAGGCTGATGAACAAAATATAGACTATCCCGAGTATCCGGGGAGCAAGCACAAGCACGGTCCGCGGTATATTTCGAGAGCAAGGCTTTTTGTTACGCTTCGCATCCTCCGTCGACATGGCTATCTTCTCCTTTCAGCAATCCTCGTTTCTGCCCGGCTTTTTCCGGGATATCCACGGCAGTCGTTCTTCACCACTCGTCCGTCCCCTTTGTTCCGGTCCTACTCCGGTTTCGCGTCGGTCAACAGCCGCAGAATCGCCATGCAGAGTTCATCGGGAAGCGAGCCGCGCTGCGTGCCGTCGTAGTCCGTATCCAATACCGCAGCAGGCCGATACTGGCCCGACAGGTAGGCGCGTATTCGCTTCACTCTTTCCGCATGTGCGGGGGTACCCGGCTTGTACGTATTCGGGCCGATAATCATGGCGACCAACGAAAGGAACTCGTCCTCCGTAAGGGCGGAAAATTCCTTTCCGTAGTATGCTCCGGCGGCATCCGCGAAGCCGTGTATGGCTCGGCCGTTCTCATTGCCGAGATAGCACATATTGAGAAAGAGGAGCAGCTGATCATCTTTGGATATGAGTGCGTCAAGCGCATAGTGAGCGATAAGCGTCTGCCGGAATTTCGCGATGCCGGGGCGGAAGCCGTCCGGGAAGTAGAGCAATTTGACCAGTCCCTGCGTCAGCGTGGTCATTCCCGCCCCGGGCGTTTCCAAATCGACGCCGTGATGACTGTAGAATTTCGGGTCTTCGACGTCGAGCAGCACCTTTTTTCGTTCGGGTGAAAGGTCCGACGGGCGCACTTTCGTACCATACAGTACGAGCGCGGAGTCGAAGATCGCTTGGGTGTCCCGCTGAGCTATCCGCACTTCGTTGATATAGTAGAGGCCCGTTCCCAGAAGTACGGCGAATAAAAAAACGAAAAAGAAGCTGATGAACCGATGTTTTTTCCCATTACCGCTCGTCATTGTTTTTCTCCTTGGAAGATGTTACCGGGTTTCCCCGGTGAAATCCGACAGGTGATCTCCTCGTTCTCTATCTTTCCGGAATGGTACGCGAAGAGGATGCGGAAGCTGTGGAGGTATTTATCAAAATCGGCGGCCGACGCTATTCTATACGCCTGCCACAGGCGCACTGCACGGCTGTATCCGTCCATATTCATCCCTTTTTTTGCGCCTCTTCGTCCAGGTGCATCTCCATCCTGATCATATCCCGGCATTCTATCCCGTTTTCAATAATCTTTTCCGCACAGCGCTTTCTGAAGTAATCGAATTCGACGCCTGTAATTCTGAAACCGCACTTCTGGTAGAGCAACATCTGGACGACGCCGGGATTTCCCGTCCCTATCTCGATTTTCTTCATGCCCGTCTCGAGCGCTTTTATCACGGCCCGTTGAATAAGTTTTCTTCCTATCCCTTGATTCCAGAACGACTCGCGCACCGATATATTCATGATTTCCATCGTGAACGGGCGCGTCTGCATCATCAGCAGCGCGCCGACGATCTCGCGATCGATTCTGCACACGAATGCGTAACTTACGTCCACATAGGCGTTCAGCATTTCATCGGACGGGTCGGCGAGATACAGCAGGTCCCGCGGAATGCTTCGGGGATCGCCGCACTCTTCGATTACGTGCTCCACTTTCGATACACCTCTCTTTAGGTACATGGTCGAGCCTCATGAAAACTGCCTTTCAGCGCTTCAGCGAGGTTAGTATCAAACGGTTCGCTCTTTCTATTTCCGGGGAGGAAAAGGGCAACGTCGAATAAAAGCCGTGTTCGCCGGGTATCAGGCCGGCCGAGACTCTTTGTTTCGCGTTCAGCGCGCCGATCGTCTCTTCGACGTCGAATCCCTTCTCGCGGCAAAAGTACAGATCGACGTCGGCCGACGGCTCAATATCCAGATGATTCCTGATTCTGGAGCCGTAAAGGCCTATCGCCGAATCGATTTTTCCATTTCCGGAAAGCAGCCATGCGACCGTTGCGCCGACGCTGAAACCCAGAAGCGAGATCTTCGCGCCGTCGTTCTCTTCGATTATGTCGCCGACCGTCCCTGATGCGCGCTCTATTCCCACTTCGGAATAGAACTTGCGGTAGGAGGCCTGCTCGTCGCTCCCGACGTACCCGTCGGAGTACAAGGAAGGCAGGACGACGAAGAAGCCTTCCGACGTCAGGAAGGAGGCCAGCCTCACGAGGTTCTCCGTGACGCCGCGAACCTCGTGGATAATCACGACGACGCGTTTTTGGTCGCGCAGCTTCGATTGCATCATGGAAGCTCGCCGAGCCAGCCCAACGTTGGATGTTTTAATATACTTTATCATCTGCCTATCGCAACTCTTCTCGTGTTTTGAAAGCCGGGGACACCCCGGTGTGTTCCGAACTGTTTCCGATAGCAGAAGCGGTTGTCGGCGAGAAGGGGCGACTCTCGATCTCCGAAGCGATCCGATTCGACAACCGCAATTCTAATCCCCCCCTTCCGTGAGTAAAACAGCGTTTCCGATCGTTCCCACGGCATAGAGGGGCAGGTTGAGCAGCCGCTCCTCTCTTTTGTAATCGGCCATGGAAACGCGGATGGCGCTCTTCGGGCGGAATTTTTCACAAAAGGTCTTCAGGCTTTTCGCCTTGAGGTTCGTCTTGGCCTTGACTTCGACGGGGACGACTTCGTCGCCGGCGTCCACGAGAAAGTCGATCTCCGCGCCGCCTCGTTCGTTTGTCCAGTAGTATGTATCCACATCTTCGATCGTTTTCAACTGCTGCAGAACGTACTGTTCGGTCAACGCGCCCTTGAACTCCGTGAAAAGGGCGCTGCCTTCAAGCAGTAACCGTTGGTCGAGTCGTACCATGCACGAAAGAAGGCCGACGTCGAGCAGAAAAAGCTTGAAGGCTTTCAAGTCTTCGTAGGCTTTCAATGGAAGGCGGGGGACCGTCGCACGATGAACCTTGTAGACCAGTCCGCAGTCGGCGAGCCAGAGCATGGCCATTTCGTACTCCTTGGCCCGCGCTCCCTCCTTGACGACACCGTAGACGAATTTCTTGTTCTCCTTCGTCAGTTGCGCCGGGACGCTGTTCCAGAGCATGCGGATTCGGGGTACGATTTCATTCGGCGCGTGCTTCGAGAAGTCCTGCTCATAGGCGACCAGAATGCGCCGCTGTATTTCTCGCGCCTCGTTGAAGTCGCGATTTCCGGCGAAACTCGCCACGGCTTCGGGCATTCCCCCGACGTAGTAATAGTGCTTCAGCAGGTCGATAAACTCGTACTTGAAGGTGGTGGCCAGCTCGAAGTCGCCCTTTTGCAGAAGCTCCGCGAATCGCTCCTTCCCCATCGCCGTCATAAACTCGCTGAAAGAAAGCGGAAAGAGGTCGAGAAACTCAACCTTTCCGACGGGAAAGGACGTTCCCGGATGCAGCGCGACGCCGAGCAGCGAGCCCGCGCAGACGATTCTGTACTGCGGGGCGTTTTCGTTGAAGTACTTGAGGGCGGTCAGGGCTGCGGGCACTTCCTGAATCTCGTCGAAGACGAGCAGCGTATTCTCCGGGTCGATCTTTCGTCCGGCGTACAGCTCCAACCCCGTGACGATACGGTCGATCGCCATATCGCCCGAGAACAGCTCTTTCATCTGGCGGTTGTTTTCGAATCCGATGTAGACGGTGTTTTCGTAGGCGCTCCTGCCGAACTCCTTCATCAGCCAGGTCTTGCCGACCTGACGCGCTCCCCTTATGATGAGCGGCTTCGGCGCTTCTTTCGCCTTCCATCGTTTCAGCTTTTCAATCGCGGCACGGTACATAACCATCACCTCGCGATTGCGATTATACACCCGACGCACATATTTTACGACGAATATATGGGAATATAACACATATTTTACAGCGAAAAAAGCTATCGAAAGAACTCTTTCATCAAAGGTTTCGAAGTTCGGAGATCGAGCTCACAACGCGGAGCCGCCGGCGATAAAGAATTCGGAGGGGGAAAAACGGAAAGCGGCACATCGTCTCCCCACGACGACCTCCAAAAGTAGTCGTACCCCTGCGCTTCGAGGATCGGCGCAATGCTCCGCCTGGTTTCGTCAAGACTGGTCACCCCGACAAGAATGTCCACAATGGGCTTGGCGGAGACGCCTCCCTGGTTTCGCAGCATGATCTCCAGCACGATCGGCGAAGCCCCGGTTCAGATATACTTTGCGTTTTTTCCTATTTCCTCTAAACTTAATTTTGCATTGGGCAGCAAATCATCCGGTACTTTCCCATATCGATTTTTGCATTGCCATCTCTTGCAATTATTTCTCCCGCTTTCTCCGGCTTCGCAAAATTGTTGGCGATATGCATTTGATGTAAATTGCTTATCTTTTAAGATTCCATTAAAGATAGGACATTTTTCAGCGCTCGGACAGGTAGTATTCATTCGAATCCTCCTTATCATCCATGTCGACATCCTGCACTTTTTCTCTACTACGCCATGAACTGCTCTCTGAAAAGATATCTTTCGTGAATCTTATGATACCAAAAAATTCAAAATAGCCAATCGGTTATTAGAAATAATAAAACCAAGGAGCAGCCTCGTCAAATAGAAATCCTGAAGCTCTCAACAGTAGATGCCGACGGAGTTCACACTACATTGACCGAAACCGGCGGGGGAAAAAACCGTCAACTTCTCTTGACCGCTTTGAAATAGAGAAGAGCTCCGTTTTCACAAGGAATGAGTTCGTAGTCAAAGCCGGATTGCCTACAGAGTCTTTCCAGTTCTGCTTCCGGCAGCAGGGTCCCTCTGATCGTGCTCTGGCATCTGTTTTTTTCCGGAACAGGAACGCAGCAGACAAAGCTGCCGTGAGGAGCCAAGACCCGACTCACTTCCTGCAGGACATTTTCTATATCTCCGAAAAAATTCAGAGAGAGAACACTCAGACACACGTCGAAAACGCCGTTTTCGAAGGGCAGGTTTTCCGCGCTCGCGACAAAGAATTCCGCACGTACAAAGCCGGCCTCGTTCAGCTTTTTGGCTGCTTTTTTCAACAGGCCCGGACTTACATCCACACCTGTGTAGAGGTTGTCCTTATGGAGGAAATGCACCACGCTTCCGCTCCCGGTTCCTAATTCAAGAACGTGCTTCTCCCGAAGGTCCGCCAATGTTCGAGAGAGTATACGATAATGCTCCTGCATGTCCCCGTCGATTTTTCGCGGGAAGACGAATTTGCTCATAATGAAGTCGTACAAAAAGGAAAAACTGTCGCCCAGCCACGGCTTGAATCGCACTCTTCGACTACCGCTGTCCGAAAGATAGCGGAGTTCGCCTTCTTTGACGACCTGAATACCCGGCCTTAATTGTGTCAAAAAAATCCCCCCCATATCGGCTGTCGTTGAAATGTTCCATGCCTCCGGAAGCTGCGGGTCGGAGGCTCGGCTTTTGATCGCAGCAGAGGTCGCTCGGTTTCGCTCGTATTACGGAAGCTCGGGCCGCCGGGCGACGAAGAACTCGTAGGCGTAATAGGCGGAATGGCGGCGATGCATCTCGGGCTCTTCGGCGATTTGGTCGAGGACAGCGGAGGCTTCCGAATCGTCTGCGTACTTCTTTCGCAGTTCGGCGACGCGCGCTTCCATCGGCGTGTAGAAGTCGTCCCACCACGCTTCGTCGGGGAGGGAGAAGTGTCCGACAAGCTCGAATCCGCAGTCGCGCAGCGCGGCGAGGTCGTCTTCAAGCCGTCCCATCGTCGGGTAGTCGAAGTCGAAGGCGGCCTTGACTTCAGAGGGCGGGTTCTCTTTGCGCCAGATGGCATCGGTGAAGGCAAGGTAGCCGCCGGGTTTGAGCGCATCGTAACAGACGCGCAGGGCGTTCCGGAGGCCGATGCTGTAGAGCGCGCCTTCGGACCAGACGAGATCGAAACTTTCGGTCGGCTGCCCCGGAGTTGCCATATCGCCGGCGACGGCGGCGATGCGATGCGAGAGTCCGCGCTCCGCGACGGTAGTCCTTAGCCGGTCGATGCTCGGCGCGTGGCTGTCGATCGCCGTGATGACGCCTGAGGTGAGTTCCGCAAGGTAGAACGTCTGTGCGCCGACGCCGCATCCGAGGTCGAGGATCACCGGGGAATCCGGCAGTTCGCGGCACAGGGCGAGGGCTTCGGCGGCGCACGTTTTGCTGCCGGGCCCCTGCCGAGGCAGGCCTTCGAAAACTTCGAAGAAGATCTCCCAGAAGCGGGGAGTAGGACTGTTCATGACTACTCGACTCCTCCTCGTTTTCTGAACTCTTTCAGAAGCGCCGGCCAAACTGCGCTGTGGATGATTGTGAATACTGTATTGCACTTCATACTAATCCTTTGGCGAACGTCGTCTTATGCTGCAAACTCGTATGCAATCTCGGCCATACGACCGCGCCAATACGACCTCAGACCCTCGGCGCGACATCGCGAAGCCCGGTCCACTGAACGAACACGGCGCACCGCATACACACGGGCCTGATTCACACGATCTCGTCAATGCTTTTGACACATATTCGCCCTTCTGTCGGCGTGAGGTTTGCCCAAAGCCAATTATGAAAATCGATAATACTTTTTGCATCAAGTGTCGGGCGATCTGCGGTTGTATGGCATTCCTTCACTATTATCAGATTATACTCTTTCACCAATGCGGAATGAATCGTCGCGTTGACACAAAAATCTGTTGCCATTCCAGTAATAAAAAGCGTATCTACATTCAGCTTCTTGAGTATCTGGTCAAGGTGTGTTTTATAAAATGCTGTATTTACCGTCTTTGTCAAAAAATAATCAGATTTCGTCGTCACCAATTCCGGAATGATCTCAAAATCATCAGAGCCGGGGAACAGGTATTCCTCTTTAGTTCCATCGTGTTGAATAAAAAATACCGGCTTCCCTTCTTGCCGGAAGCGCGCTGATACTTTATTGATCCTTTCGGATGTTCCCGCCCTATCGTAACGCAGCGTCTTGAAACACCCGTTTTGCATATCGATTATGAGCAATGCGTCCACTGAATCCACTCCCTCAGATACTGTGCTTTCGAGACGAAATTCTTCAACCGGTCAAGGAGAAAAACTAGAGACGGGATTACTCGGCGCGGCCTGTTATCTCATGGAGAATCTCATCCGATGTCATTACTCTGGCAAAAGCGAATCGCAGTGTGCTCAACTCAGTCGATGTAATGTCCGAACCTCGGAGTACTTCATAATGTCCCCCCCTTCGCAAGAGTATGGTATGCGGAACCGTACAACCTCTTCTTCGTGCCAAGTTCCGCTTCCGCAATCAGACGTGTCGCCGCTATTCCGTCGGGCGCGGAAAAGCACCCCGAGGCGCTTTGCTACCCGATATAATACTCGCCTTCGATTTTCAGCGCGGCTTTCCCCCCGAAGAGGACCTTTCCGTCCGCCGTCCGCAGCTTGACTTCGTTGAAGATCCGGTTGTCGCCGCCCTGCTCTATTTTGATGGCGTCCCCGTTCCACTTTTTGTTCTTGAGCAGGTAGCAGCCGAACGCGCTGTTCCCCGACCCTGTGGCGGGGTCCTCCAGGTAGCCGAACTTCGGGGCGAAGACGCGGGTGTGGGCGAAGTACTCGGGCTCCGCGGTCTTCATCGAGAAGACCAGCACGATGTCCACGTCGTTGTGCAGACAGTAAGCTTTCAGGCTTTGCTCGTCGGGGTACATCGACACCTCCTGTTCCAGAGTGCGTATCGGCACACGAGCAGCGTCCGAAGCCCGGCGTCGATGACGTCGAGGGGCAGGGAGTCGGAAATGGCCTCTTCGGGGATACCCAGCGCCCCGGCGATCGACGACCGTGAGAGCGAGCATCCGAACATGAGCGGGTCGGGGGCGGAGATATAGATGCAGTCCTCTTCTTCAATATGATTGTAGATGTTCAGCCTGCCCTTCTTCCTCGTGTCCACTTCGACGATCCTTTTGCCGCGCAGCATCTCGTCGCGCCGGATGATCTCGTACATGGTCGCTATCGTTCCGTGCCCGCAGAAGGCGACTTCGCACTCGGAGGAATAATACGTCAGCAGGATGTCCCGATGCTCGTTCCGTTGCGCGTACACCACTTCCGACACGAAGCCCGCGTGCTCCTTTGCGATGCGCTGCATGCTCTCGTCGGAGAGAGAAATCGCCGCCGAGGTCGAGAAAGGCGGCCGGGTTTCCTTCCGAATTCCCCTTTACGAAGGCGTTGAGCTTGTAGTATCTATACGTTTTCATCTATTTTCCTCCTTGGGAATGCCCCCGTCGTCGTTCTGCTCCCGTATCCAGTTCTTCAGGAAGGCGAGCTGTTCGGGGGTGTGGAAGTAGTGCTCGCCGCCGTTCATGACCGTCACCCCGGCACGAAAACTTTCCTGCGAAGGCGTCCAGAACGCATCGCTCCGTCAGGTTGTCGTTCTCTCCGTAGAGTATCGAGGTCGGGACTGTCCCATGTGGCGACCGGATGCGCCCGCACGTATTCATAATAGTCCCAGGAGAGCGTCTCGCCGAAGGGTGTCGGTATCTCCCTCTCTCTCTCCAACTGCGCTTCATCCACATTCGCCCAGTGCATCATGTTCCGGATAAGCCGTTCCATGTCGAGCAGCGGCGAGAGGAAGAGGCACTTATCGAAGAGGACGTCTCTGTAGGCAACCAGGCTGAAGTAGGCGCCGAGGCTGCATGCGAACAAAGAGACGCTGCTGTACGATTCTTTTACGGAATCGTACACGGTTCGCAGGTCATGGACGCCGTTTTGAACGGTGCAGGGGTAGGCTTCCCCCGTCCGTTCGCCGTGTTCCGGCAGGTCGAAGGCGAGGACCCGGTATCCCAGGGGGACGACGTCCTCCGCGAAGGTTTCCGCCTCTTCTTTCCGGGAGAGCTTCCCGTGGACGAAAAGGAACAGTCTGTCGGAAGGTTCCCCGTAGAGAACGGCCGGAATGCCGCCGCTATTCCCTGACGATTGTATATTCCGGTATGACGTCGACATTGTTCTTTATCATCTGCCACACGGGGCAGTACGTTTCCTCCGTAAGCTGCACGGCCTTTTGAATGTCCTCTTCTTGTGCGTCCGGGGATTTCAGGATGAAACGGAGCGTAATCCTCTCGAATTTTATCGGATGCGTCTCCTTCCGCATTCCTTCCGCCTGAACTTCGAATCCAGAGACGGTCTTCCTCATTTTTCGCAGCAGATAGACGACGGCGGTGGCGCTGCAGCCGCTCAGGCTCATCAGGAGCAGTTCGAGCCCGTTAAACCCGGCGCCGTCTCCCATCGGAGGCGCGTAATCGAACGTGAGGGGCTGTTCGGGATTGGCAGGTGAAACGCCGACGAACTGCACCTTCTCATTGACTAAACGAACGTTGACTTCTTCTTTCATTCCAGGCATTTTTCC
>CAXXRY010000041.1:0-128218 GCA_963668335.2 Aminobacteriaceae bacterium
GGAACAAAAAAACTCGGGGCTCAAGCTCGGCGAACTCCTGCTGTCAAAGAGGATCATCACCGAGGGCAAACTACTTGACGCACTTGCCGGCCAACTCAAACTCCAGATCTACTCCCTCTCCAGATACAGGCCCATGCCGGAAGCTCTTCGGATGATTCCCTTCAGCGTTGCCAAACGCCTTCATGCCGTACCCTTGGCGATCGAAGACGGCAATACGATTCTTGTCGCCATGGCGGATCCTCTCGACGTTCTTGCGCAGGACGAAATACGTATGATCTCCGGTATGGAGATGCGGATCGGCATCGTTTCTCAGTCCGAGCTGGAACGAAACCTCGAACGACTCTACTCGATTCAGGAATCGCTCGAA
The DNA here is from genome assembly GCA_963668335.2 of Aminobacteriaceae bacterium. GTDB lineage: Bacteria > Synergistota > Synergistia > Synergistales > Aminobacteriaceae > JAAYLU01. Next base: position 368 of record CAXXRY010000041.1, read on the forward strand.
GGGGCAAACCTCGAGTATATGGACACATCGTCCCGCGATATGGACCTGACACAGGCCATGGGCGAAACATCCCCCGACGACGCTCCGGTTATCCAGCTCGTAAACAACATCATCGAACAGGCCGTTCGGGAAAGCTGCTCCGACATCCACATCGAGCCTTTCGAAAAAAACACCCGCGTCCGATACCGAATCGACGGCCAGCTCTTCAACGCGCTCGACTTCCAGAAAAACCTCCACCCCGCAGTCTCCTCACGCCTCAAAATCATGTCGGGAATGGACATATCGGAGAAGCGCAAACCCCAGGACGGTAGAATTCTCATAAAAATTCTCGGACGCAGGGTAGACCTCCGCATATCCTCTCTCCCGACAATATACGGAGAGAAGATCGTCATCCGAATCCTCGACCAGGAGAACGCCATGGTCGGCCTGAAGAAACTCGGTCTTGAGGACGATGACAAGGAAAAAGTAAATTATATCTGCGAAGCTCCATACGGCATCGTTCTTGTCACCGGCCCCACAGGAAGCGGAAAGTCCACTACGCTCTATTCCGTTCTTGAACAGATCAACAAGCCCGAGGTAAACATCGTCACTGTGGAGGACCCGGTGGAGTACACCCTCTTCGGTGTCGGACAGGTGCAGGTCAACGAACGGGCGGGGCTCACGTTCAACTCCACGCTCCGCTCCATCCTCCGGCAGGACCCCGACAAGATCATGGTTGGCGAAATCCGCGACGGCGAGACGGCGCAGCTCGCCATACGCGCCGCCCTCACGGGACACCTCGTCCTCTCCACCCTCCACACCAACGACGCCCCAAGCGCTTCCATCCGCCTCATCGACATGGGTATCGCCCCGTTCCTTGTCGCTTCGTCGCTTCTTGCGGTCGTTGCGCAGCGGCTTGTACGCACGCTATGTACCTCATGCAAGGAAGAGTATCTCATTCCGGACCCGGTGTGCAAAACGCTCGGCCTTCCGGTTGGAACCGTTGGATACAGGCCGGTCGGCTGCAACGACTGTCGCGGAACCGGGTACAAAGGACGAAGCGCGATCTTCGAGATCATGCTGCTCACCGAGTCGATACGCGAACTCATTATTGCCGGCGCAAGCGCCGATGTGATACGAAAAGAAGCTATACGCCTCGGTATGAAGACGCTTAGGGAGGCCGGCGTAATAAAAATCGCCTCCGGTGTGACCAGCGTCGAGGATGTTTTGACCACCACGTTTTCATGATGGAAGGAGAGGATGCCCCGTGCGGATCGACGATCTTCTTGCGGAAGTGTCGGTGCAGGGAGCGAGCGACCTTCACATAAGCGAAGGTCTTCCTCCAACTTTTCGCGTGGACGGAGAGCTTCGTCCCCTCGCGGATTTTCCGCCGCTCTCCACGGAGGACATGGAGGACGCTTTGCAACACCTGCTCACTCCCGAGGAGATTGAGAAATTCCGGAAGAGCCGCGAACACGACTTCAGCTTCTCCTTCCGTTCGCCCTCGGGGGAAGAGGCGCGCTTTCGCGGCAACGCCTACTTCGAATCCGGCAGAATGGGGCTGGCCCTCCGCCTTATACCTATGCGGATACGCAGCATCGACGAACTCGGACTCCCCCCCACGCTCAAGCAGATAGCCACGCACAGGAGAGGACTCTTCCTCGTCACCGGGCCGACAGGACACGGAAAAAGCTCCACACTTGCCGCCATACTTCAGCAGATCAACGTCACACGAAGAGAACATATCATCACCATAGAAGACCCTGTGGAGTACGTCTACATTTCCGACAAGTGCATCGTCCACCAGCGGCAGGTGGGCATCGACACCGACAACTTCGCCGAGGCCCTTAAGCGGGCGCTGAGGCAGGACCCCGACGTCATCCTCATCGGCGAAATGCGTGACCTTGAAACCGTCGCCGCCGCCATCACCGCCGCCGAGACGGGGCATCTCGTCTTCGCCACGCTCCACACGCAGGACGCCGCGCAGTCCGTCGATCGCATCATCGACGTCTTTCCCCCGCACCAGCAGCAGCAGATACGCATCCAGCTCGCTTCCGTGCTCGTCGGCATCTGTTCGCAACAGCTCATCCCACGCCCCGACGGCGGCCGGACGGTAGCCACGGAGCTCCTTCTCGCCAACCCCGCAGTCAAAAACTGCATCAAAGAGGGAAAGACGAACCAGATAAAAACGCTCATCCAGACAGGATCGAACATCGGCATGCGCACTATGGAGCAGTCGCTGGCCGATAAGGTAACGAACGGTATTCTTCCTTTGGAGATCGCGCTGACCTATGCGTATGACCCCAAGGATCTCCAGAGAATTCTTTTCAGTTAGATTTTTCGCGTTTGAATCTTAAGTCCTATTTTGTTATCATCTGCTTTTGCTATAATGCAATTTATCAGGAAATTTTTACAGGCACTTGTTCCGGAAAATTATAGAATACAAAGTGGAGGCGCGCCAATGAATTTTAAATACAAGGCACGTTCAGCAGAAGGAAAGATCGTCGAGGGTACCCTTTCGGCAGAGAGTCAGGAGGGCGCCGTCAGCGTCATGAGGCAGCGAGGGCTTCTGCCTATCAGGGTCGAGCGGAGCGGCTCCTCGGCGTCGTCTTCCGGTTCGTTGCTTGACCAGATGAAAAAAACGGGCACCGTTCCTCTGCGCGACAAGGTCATTTTCTTCCGCCAGCTTGCCACGATGGTCGGAGCCGGGGTAACGCTCGGGAACTCTTTGGATATTCTCGCCGGACAGACGAAAAATCTGCGTCTCGCCGAATCCATTCAGCAGATAAAGACCAGTGTAGACGGCGGTATGACGTTCAGCGGCGCAATGCGAACCCGGAACGAGTTCAACACGCTCATGGTGGCCATGATCGCGGCGGGCGAGGAGGGGGGCGTCCTCGACGAAAGCGTGAACCGTCTCGCCACATTCCTCGAACGCCAGGACGAACTGCGCCGCAAGGTCATTTCCGCCGTGACCTACCCGGCGGTCGTCATCATCTTCGCCTTCATCATTCTCTACATCTTGGTCACCGTCGTCATGCCCCGTTTCTCGCAGGTTTTCAAAGGAATGAAAGTGGAACTGCCCGCTGTTACGCTTGCCGTCTTCAACTTTTCAAACTGGATGGCGGAGTTCTGGTACATCCCGATCGGCGGATTTCTTCTCTTTGTCGTCCTGGTTATCCTCATGAACCGCAACAAAACGACACGCCCCCTTTTGGACAGGATAAAACTCCGCCTCCCCATAGTCGGCGATATCATCTTCAAGAGCATCATGGCCCGGTCGAACAGAACGCTTTCCTCGCTCGTCGAATCGGGCGTCCCTATTCTCCGCGCCCTCGACATGACTGCTGACGTATCGGACAACTTCCTCGTCTCCAACGGCTACACCGCCCTTCGCGATGCGGCAAGAAAAGGCGCTTCCCTCGGAGATACGGCGAAGAACCTGAAGATTTTCCCGGTGATGATCGCTCACATGATGAAGGTCGGCGAAGAGACCGGACGCCTCGAAGAGATGCTCGCCAAGGTTGCCGACTGGTTCGAGACCGAACTCGACGAAAAAATCAAGAGACTGACCTCCATCATCGAGCCGCTCCTGATTGTCTTCGTGGGAGGCATCGTCGCCGTGGTTGCCCTGGCTATTTTCACGCCCATTGTGACGGCAATACAACAGTTTATGTAGTGCGTTTTGCGTTGAAGTGCGGTATAATGAACGTTAAAGTCTCAATAGTTAAACGCTGATAGCCGAAACTTCTGTAAAGAAGGTGATGCCAAGCGCAGCACAACAGCGGCGAAAGGACTTGCCTCCGCGGAGCACGCATTTCGGAGCGGATGTTCCGTAGAGCGGGCCGGGCGGAGGAATCGGAGTGCACCACGGAAGGTATTCCACACACATACGGGAGGGAACAACTATGAAGAAAATGTTGAAGAGACGCTCAGGATTCACCCTTGTCGAACTGTTGATCGTCATCATCATCATCGGCATCCTCGCGGGCGCCATGCTGATGCTGGTAGGCAGCGGAACCGACAGGGCGGAAGCAACTAAAGTTATCAGTGACCTCAGGTCCTTGAAGGGCGCTGCGTTGATGTATTATGCGGATAATCCATCGACGACTCCTACCGGCATTGCAAATTTACAAAAATATATGGATAGAGATATTACCAGTTTCTTCTTTGAGACTGCTTCCGCTGATAGTTCCGCTTGGTTTGTCGGACAAAATGCACCTGGTGATTCAATTAAAGCTCTTCTTGCCGATCAGGCTGCTAAAACAGGTCTCTGGGGAAGTGCTAACGCAACTACTCCCCCAGAACCTCCATTGGATAGCGCTGATCAATATGTTGATCAAACTGTAATTTGGATGAGAGCGCGTTAGCGAAAGAACGAGAAGGCGGACATTGAGTCCGCCTTCTCGTAATTGTTTGTAGTTTTAGATAATTTGTTAATATTAAATTTAACGTCGTTAGGTGTTCCCATTGTCCTACCTTATAAAAATTTACCCAGGTGATTCTTTCTTCACCGGACAAAACTAAGGAGGTTGTGCTATGAAGGGGATTAAAAGAACCAAACGCTCAGGTTTCACCCTTGTCGAACTGCTGATCGTCATCATCATCATCGGCATCCTCGCCGGGGCCATGATGATGCTCATGGGGAGCAGCTCCGACAGGGCCGAGGCCACAAAGATCATCAGCAACCTGCGCTCGCTGAAGGCCGCATCACTTCAGTTCCGTGCGGATAATCCCAACGATAATGATCTCACCATCGACAAGCTGAAACCGTTCATGGACGGCGAGATCGGAGCGGGCTATCAGGCTTTGAGCGGTATTGTTTCGGCGGATGTCCGATGGGGAGTTGCATACGCCGGTACGCTTATGGCGAATGCCGGAGTACGAAAGGCGCTTGCCAATTCTGCCGCCGACTCTTCATTGCTGGGCAACGTCGCACTTACAGCCGGTTTGGCGACAACACCTCCTTACGGCAGTGTGGATCCTGATCCGATCGTTTGGATGAATGCAAGATAGAAACGGAAAAGAGGGAGGTCGCTCCCTGCGTAAGAGAACGGCCTCTTCTTCTTTCTCAATATCATAGTCTTAGTGTACACGACGATATATCCGATTGAAAGACGAAAATCTTTTCGCGCCGGAAGAAGAACAGAAGGAGGCGCAAGCACCATGAAAATGAGAGCAACAAGAAGTCGGACAGGCCGCAATGCTTTTACCCTTGTAGAGCTGCTGATCGTCATCATCATCATCGGTATTCTCGCCGGAGCGATGCTTATGCTCAGAGCCAGCGGAGCCGACAAGGCCGAAGCTGCGAAGATCATCAGCGACCTCCGCTCCTTGAAAGCCGCGGTCGCCATCTATCAGGTGGATAATGGCGCAGGCGCGCCCCTCCCCGGGAGCGCGGACCTCGAAAAACACATGGACAGGAAAATTCCGTCGGGGTACGATATTGCGGACAATGGACACTACTGGTTTGTTTTCTACAACGACTCCGATCTCGGTGGCAGCGGCGTAGCAAAATCGCTCGCCAATTCCGCAAAGGATGTAGGTCTTTTGAAGTCCACGGTTGTCAGCCCCGATATTGAATTCTATACAGGAACTGATGCGGAGGATAGTGTGTATCTTAGAGTTCATTAGAGTATCTAGGGCTAAATTGTTTTTTTGATCTCTTGATGGAAATATAATGAGCTATGACTTCCCTAAGTAACAAGGGTATATACTTTTGGAAAAAACTTCCTCTTCGCTCTGAGTTCGTTATTTGGGAGACCGAAGAGGTGTGTATCTTTTGAGGCATTCGATGGAGGCGCTATGAAAAAGAACCTGTTTGCATTATTGAGAGTTCGCCGTCGGTTTAACCAAGCGTTTTCGCTGCCTGAGACGGTAATTGGGCTTCTCATATTGTCTATTGCTCTTCTCGCCATAGCCGCTGTTCCTATTATGTCCTCGAAGCTGGCCGTCCATGCTACGCAACGTGATCAGGCGATGTTTCTCGCGGTGAGAACGCTCGATTTTCTGGAGGCGCAACCGTATACTTCCTCGATAGCAAGTCAGGACTTCGTCGACGAGTTTACAATAACGTACCGGAAACCGGTTTTTGTAGAAAGTTCCCCCGATAATCACGTAGGAAGAGCGACGGTAACATGGCGTGGCGTTGCCGGGCAAAGTTCTCTCACTTTGGAACGGCTTTTGAGCAAATTCTCCAGCTCGACGCGGGAGGAGTGATATCGATGAAGCGACCGCGAGCGTTTACTCTGGTGGAACTTCTTATCGCCATCACTATTACGGGGCTTGTTATGGGCTCCGTCATCACTCTTATGTTCTCGGTCTTCAAGAGTTACGAGTTCCATCAGGATATTTCCGACGCGAAGCAACGAGGGCAAATTGCTCTTGCCGCAATACAGCCTTACGTGTTGAATGCGGGGCTTGGCCTGCCTCATGCAAGTCTTGCAAGCGCTTTCAAGGAGGATGACGGGACGCAGGTTGTCGCCGTGACAAGTTTTGCACGCCCCGTGCAGCTCGCGCTCGATTCAACGAACGTCACCACCGCAAAAAAAGCCGCTGGGTTGTGGTTGGTATACTCCATGCCTACAGGAGGGGGAGTGAATGCCGAATACAACGCTGCGGCAAACAATGACGTTATTCTTGATGTGATGCAGTTTGCTCAGCTTGGCGCCGCATCGAATCTTTCGACGAATAAACAGCTGTTGAAAGCGTGGATCACATTCCCGAGCGCAACAGCACCTTTCGGTATTTCCGCTATCGATACGGCAAAGAAACAGTTGACTGTTCGTTCACTGTCGACCCAAAAAATCGCTGCATTCGATGAAATACACTTCGTACGGGCTGCAAAAATCTACATTAACAACGGGACACTGACGATAGATCATCTGGACGGTACGGGGCCGCAGCCGGTTGTTGATGGTATTGCCGGTATGTGGTGTACGTACGACCAGGATGGCGACCGTCTTTTGAATATTTACGTTCTGGCAAGGTCGGACTCGAAGCGATCAGGCCAGCAACAAAACGTTATCGAGGGGTGGCCGTCCGACGCGTCCCCGGCGAAGAGCGGACTTGACGCGACATACCGCTACGCTGTGGTATCTCGTAGTTGGAGGATACGGAATTGAAAAAGGATGCATGCCTAAAAATGGGGAAAAGTCAAGCAATGGCGCTTCCTATCGCGCTTATTGTCTTGCTGGTTACAGGGATGCTGGTCGGAGTTTCCTTGTACTTGGTAGAAAATATGTCGACCGTCATAAAAATGAAGACGGATGACGAGCTTCGGCTAAATGCCGCGCTTGCCGGGCTTGAAGAAGGAAAGCTCTGGATACTGAAGAACTATAACGTCGATAATCGTTTGCCGAAGCGAAAGGACAACGACAAACTAGTGACATCGTCCGATATGACTGGGGCGCAGTCTTCCGACCCCGAGTTCGATTTTCTTGTCGCCCGTGACACGAGCGACAACAAGGGAATTGTGAGCGGCGATGTAGAGGGAGCCTCATATCGGAGCGTGGTGTACGACCTTACGTATCTTGTGGGCGAAGGAGTCGACTTTGCCTCCGAGATACCGATGAATATGAAAGAGCCGCGGAATCTCGCCGCTTTCGAGGGAAGCAGCGCGATCCAAGGACAAAGCTATTTGAGCTCGAACAGAGGCGGGGGTGGCGCCTCCCCCGGTTCAGTGGCGTCGGAGTACGGTTTTTATCTCATCAGGAGCACCTCGACGATGAACGGTATTGAAAAGGTGATAGAGCAGGGAGTGCAGATGAGAGAGTGAGCGGGCGTACTGCGCGTCCGCCGTTCTGCGAGGAGGGAGTCAAGATGGTGCACGATCATGAACGATTGATTAAAATACGCGATGCATTTCTGTGCGTGTTTCTTTTAGTGTTGTTCCATGTTCTTTTTCCTTGCAGAGCGGAAAGCGCGCTCCAACCCTTTGCAAAAACTGAAAAAGCGAAAGTGGAACCGAACGTATTGTTGCTTATCGATACGAGCGCTTCGATGGAGGAGTGGATCAAGAGCAGGACGCCTACCAACTATACTTCTACCTTCGGCGACGGAACAAAACCGTACGGCGGCTACAGATACTTCGGTAAAGATGTTGACTCCTTTAACAACGCGATGAATGATATTGGCAGTAATACCTATAACTATCATCCTCTTCTTCGGTACATTCCGCAGACTTTCCTTTCGGGCATCGCGAATCCCGGAAACTATTTTGCCGAGAAGCGAGTCTCCGGCGACGACGAACCGGGCGTCGGAGAAAGTAACTACAAGTACCCCAATGACAGTAAAATGTATATTCTAAAGAATGTCATGTATCGTATCCTTTCCGATGCTACGCTGGTGTCGAATATACGTTTAGCCTTGTCGACGTATGATCAAATTGGACCTCGGTCAGTAAATCCTTCTAGTAATTGGTATCGTTGGCCCCCTGAATCTTGGGGGAATGATCAAAATATTTACTGGTATTTTAATGATTGGAACAGGTATGCAAAACTTCATGAGAATTTTGATTCCACTTCGAATTCAACCCATCTAAGCAATATAAAGAAGTGGTTCGACGGCGAGGATGACGTTGCCCACAGGGAACTTCGTCTTCATGGGGGCACTCCTCTGAAAAATTCTATCTTTAGCACGAGCAATCCCTCTGCGAGAAGTTTTTTTCTAGGTGACGATGCGAACGGAAATGACGTGGTTTCAGAAGCGTGTCAGGACAACTGGCTTATCGTCGTTACGGACGGCGCGGATTCTTGGGAAACTAATCTCAACGATGTTGCTAGATCGGTCCAGAATTTGTACGGAGTTTTTGATGGTAGAACAAAAAGTAAAATAAAGACATTTGTGATCGCTTTAGTTGACCCCACCGTTTCGAGCCAACGAAATTTTGTTATCATGCTCTCGAAGATGGCGGATTACGGCGATAATGGAGTATTGGATCAGGAATACGATAATTCTTGGACGTATCAAGACAGCAAGGCGTATTTCCCTCGAGATATGGAAGGGCTTTTTGAAGCCTTCCGCGAAATTTTCTATTCGATCAAGGAGCAATCCTCTACAGGAGGCGCGCCGCTTGCGACGCCAAGCAAGAGTCCCACAGGAGAAGACTCGTATTATCAAGCGCAGTTTCTCCCCCGAAACGGAAAACAGTGGGAGGGATACCTTGCCAAGTACGTCAGGAATGTCGCCGACGACGGCACGGTAACATACAGCCAGAAGTGGGAAGCGGCCGACCGTCTCTCAAAAACGACATATACTATAAGAAAGGTCTATACCGCATACAACGGTTTAACGGGTTCTTCGACTAATCTCGTTTCTTTGGACACTACCGATACATTTCTTGATTTGGCAATACCGATCACTGGAATTTCTGTTAAAACTACTCTGGCCGCTTTTATCGAATGGCTTCGAGGTCGTGATGTCTATGATGAAGACGAAGACGGAAATACGACGGACGAGCGTCATAAACTCTTCGACATCTATCATAGCGGGATCGTGAAAGTCGGCCCCCCCGCCGCCTCGCGCTCCGATACCTTGTACAGACAGTTTCTGACCGATCACCAGAATAGGCAGACTGTGATTTATGCGCAATCCAACGCCGGTATGGTGCATGGTTTCAACGATATTACTGTTGGTTCCAACATAGCGGGCGATGAACGTTTTGCCTTCATACCGCCCAATGTGCTCGGCGGCAACAGGCTGAGAGGCCTGCGGTGGGCCGATGGAGCTACCAGCTATGAGGATAAGAAAGTGTCATATCCCAGGTACCTTGCGGACGGGCCTCTGATAGCGGAAGACGTTCTTATCGGCACAGGCGAGAACAGACAGTATTGCACGGTGCTCATGGGCCTGTTGGGCCTTGGAGGCGCGGGATTGTATGCGCTTGACGTGACATCTCCCGACGCACCCAGCTTGTTGTGGGCAGTTGAAAACTCAATTTATAAATGGGGAAGCTCGAATAAGGTGGTGTTGATCGGCGAGAATGACAGCAACGTGTTGTACTGGAAGGCGAACGGAAGCACGTTGTCCTACTCATCCCACCCTCACAAACCTGCTCAAGACGAGAGTTTTGACGAGAAATTCGATTATCGGAACCTGCGCCTTACGGTGAGTACGCCTTTCATAGGGAAACTTTCAACCGGCGCATTCGCCTTCGTTTTGGGCAACGGCACCCCGGGCCCGGTGAACGAGAACCCGGCAGGAGAAGTATATATCGGGAATATAGAGAATGGAGAGATCATCAAAAAATTCACGACTTCCACAAACTCTCCGATCGTTTCTCCTATCGCCGTCTTGTACGAGGGGGTTCTTGGGAACATCGGGAGTTTCTTCGCAGGGGATACATCCGGTAAGATTTTCAAGTTCGACGTTTCCGATACGGATAAAGCCAACTGGACATTTCATACGATATTCAATTTGGAGTCCAGTGATGGCATATCGTATTCGCTTGATGCGACGCGCTTGCTTGGCAGATTATGGTTGTTTGCCGGTACGGGCGACCTTGAAGGATACCTTGGGAGCGAGTCTACGAACCATTATTTCATTGCCGCGGATATCGCAGGAATAACTTCCGGCAGTACTCCGTTGAAGAGAAGTGATCTTGAAGAACTTGATCCGGACGACGCGGGTGATGCACTCGCTGCGGATACGACCAAGTCTGGATGGTATATCCAATTCGAAACGGGCGAAAAAATGTCGACTCCTCCTCTGGTGTACAAAGGATACGTTTTTTTCAGTACGTTTACCCCCGATACCGACGTTTGCTCGGACAGCGGTACATCGAGGCTGTACAGTATGAAGGCGGGTGTTGGTCTCGGCGGTTGGGACGACGAGACGGCGAAATATAAAGAGTTGAATGATGTCAAGATCTCGGGTATCTCTGTTGCAAAGGGAGAACTGGTTTTAGGCGTGACGAATTACGGAAGCGCTTCGCCAGAGGGTTTTCGGGCTATAGGAGAGAACATTCTTGTTATAAACGCTCCGGGAGGTTCCGGAGGGGACGACGATAGCGGAGTGATGAAAACACTTTACTGGAAAAGTCGTTAAATTTTCTCTGTTAAAATGATACAATGTAACGGTTCATCTTGATCAAGGGGGGAATGCGCATATGGCCGCAGCGTCGGCGCTCTTTAAAAAAACTAAGAACAAAGCGGGCTTGGCGCTTCAGGAGGATGCTCTTCGGTACATTGAAATTGAGGGAACCCTGTCGAAGCCGAGGGTACTGAAAAGGGTCAGCATTCCCTCCGGGGGGAAGGCCATACGGAAAAATTCTCTTGTCGATGCCGGAGAGCTTCTGACCTCGTTGCAGAGCATGAAATCCAAGGTGGGCGGTTTCAAGGTTCCCGTTGCGGTTTCCCTTCCTGCGCGCGATATTCTGATCCGCGTCGTCGATCTTCCCGAGCTTGAATTGGACGATGCCAGGGAAGCGTTGCAGTGGGATTTTGAGAAGTATTTCCCTTATGCGTTCTCCGATGCGGCCGTCGATATTTCGAAGATAGAAAATCCGGTTGAGGGCGAGAAGGGAACCATGTCGGTACTTGTTGCCGCATGCAGACTTCGGACTGTGGAATCCCTTATGCGGGTGGCGGAGACCGCCGGAATCGAACTTACAACTATAGAGCCCGAGCAGGTCGCTATGTTCCGTGCTGCGCTCGGACCGACGCTCTCTTTCGGAGGGGGGTATCTTCTCGTGTTCGCCGATAACGGGGCGAGCCAGTTGATTTTAGGCTACAAGGACAACGGCATTCTTTATCGTACCTCGCTTGTGGATGTGAATGTAGACGAGAGCGGCCGCTACGACTTCTCCCCTCTGGTCAGGGAGATAGGGAATACGCTGACTTTTGTGCGTAATCAGTACAGGGAACTGACGCTTGAGCATATCATGCTTGGAGGTATGTTCGCAGCGGAGACGGAGCTGCGCGACAACCTCCAGGAGATCACCGGAATGAAGGTGCTAACGGCCGATTATTGGAGTTCGTGGGGGCTTTCTTCGCCCGTCGACGATGTGCTTAACTGGGAGACCGCCGTTGGACTGGCGGTGCGTGAACTGTCATGAAGGTATCTCTCGACCTCAGGCCGCGCGCTCTTGTAGAGTCGCAGAAAAAACGTCTGAATGTGTCGCGTCTTTTCATGACGCTCTTTCTGCTTTCCTTTATGTTGCTTGGTATATCGACACTCCTGTGGGGATTTTGGAACTATATCTCTCTGAGGGACCGTGTTGCCTTTCTGGAGGATACGCTTTCGATTCAGCGTGCGCAAAACGCACGCCTTGCGAATGAGCTGAAACGTCTTTCCGACGAGGAGAAGGTTTTTGTGTCCGCACTCAAGCTGCTTCAGGACGAGCTTCCCGCTCTTGAGTTTCTGAAGGGGATGGAGTCGTCGCTGCCGCGGGGGGTGTGGATCCGAAATTTTTCTCTCGTTCCGGGAAAAATTTCAATTCAGGGAAGCTCATATAATGAAGACGACGTTGTCGAGTTCGGCAAGGGACTTCTGGACACATCGGTTGTCGCGGCGGTCGATTTCCCAGTGACTACGCGGGTTGTCAGGGACGGGCAGTCGCTTGTGGATTTTTCGCTTGTATGTTCTTTGCGGGATTTTGTCGCGACAATTCCCCCCGCTCCGGCAGTCGGAAAGGGGGCTGATTCGCAATGACCCGCAAGGATAGCGTTCTTTTTCTGCTCCTGCTGATTGTCTCCGCGGGGATGCTTTTCGGGTCGTTTTATCTCGTCCGGGAGATTCAGCAGTTGCGTGTTACGGACAAGACTTTGCGCACCCAGTCGATGGAGGTGGAACTTCAGGCGGCGGAGCGCACTCGCCAGCTTGAGGTGTTCAAGCGGTCGATAGCGCAGCTTGAACGGTATCAGATCCAGATCCCCGAGAACGAGGTCGATTTTTACTCGTGGGTTCAGCAGGAGCTGACACGAAACGGGGTGCGCAGCAACGTCGTGAAGCCGGCAAACTCTCCTCAGGGTCGCCGAGCGGTGCAGGTGGATTTCCAGGGGCCGTACTACGCTTTCATCCAGACGGTTGCCGACTGGCGCAATCTTAAGGTTGCGCTTCGGGTTTCCTCCGTGAAAATGGACTCCGTCGACGGCGAAAACGTAAAAGGCGTCGCCATCGTCGAATCAGTATTGAAGAAGTAGGTGATTGCCATGGTCGACGCACCTGTCAATGAATCGTTTTGGGGCAAACTCGTCGCGGGTGAAAACTCTTTCCGTTTGCCGCGCGCGCTTCTTTTCCTTATTTTTTTCGGCGGTACCATCTTCTTCGGGTGGAGTTTCAGACGGGTTGTCGAGCTCTCTGCAGAGGAGCCGGTATTCGTTCCGCCGCCTCCGCGACAGTCCCAGGAGGATGCAAAACGTCTTGACGGCATTATCGAGAGCTATCGCGCGACTGTCGAGGCACGGCAGGGGAGCAAGGCGGTTGCTGCGGTGATCACCAACGAGAGCCGTCGGCCTTTTGTTGTTTCACCAAGAGAGCTACCTGTGCTTTCAGCTGCTTCCGGCGGGGATGGCGCGCATGGCGCGTATGTAGATCCCCTTGTCTCCGAGGTGCTTCCGCCGATCATGTTTGTTCGTGCGATTATGGTGGTCGGGAGAGAGGCCGTCGCAGTAATGGATATCAACGGAGTGGGCAACGGCATTATTGTCAAAACAGGTTATTCCTTCCTCAATAAACAAGGACGGGTTCTCAGAATATCACCGGAGAAGGTAACCGTCCGGTGGGCGGGAAAAAATATAGATATCACACCAGGATTTTAGGGGGAATTCAGGATGAAGACAACATGGAAGGCATTATATGTTTTTATGTTTCTTACACTCTTGCTCGCCGGTTTTTGCGTTGTCCACTGCCCCCGGGGAGTCGAAGCCGCGCCTACCTCGAGCGACGAAGCGGTGAAGCTGCTTCCGCCCATCGGAGGACTGACAGTGCAGCAGATGGGTTCTCATGCAATTGTTATGCAGCTTTTAGGTGCTTCGCTCCCGCTTCCTGAGATCATAAGCAATACTTCGGATTCGATAGTCATCTCCGTCCAGCCTGCCTATCTCGCGTCGGTTAAGTGGGAGCGCCAGTTCGACCTTCCTCTTGTGCAGAGCGTCTATGCCGAGCAAAAGGGAGAAGCTGTGGTGTTCTCCGTACGCATTAACGGGCCGCTCGTTCTGAAGGCTATCGAGGGAGTCGCACCGGCGAACCGCTATTTCCTCCGCTTCGACGCCGCAGGGCATGTTGCGCGGGAAAGGGAGGAGCCGGCTCTGAAAGCTCCGCTGCCGACGCCTCCGACGAACTATAACGATCCTTTTACGCGGACGACGCCGATAACGCTCGATCTCCGCGACGTGGAGCTGCGCGATGTGTTCAGGATGCTTGGCGAGTACGCGGGAATGAATATGGTGACCGACCCGTCGGTTCCCAACACGCTGGTGACGATGACGTTGAAGAGCGTGCCTCTGAACGAGGCGCTGGGATATATTCTCCGCATGTACGACTTGGGCTACTCATTAATGGGAAAGACGATCGTCGTCGGATCTCCGGAAAGTATCGCAAAGACGACCGGGACGCAGACGACGCGCTCTTTCAGAGTCGCGTACGCGGATATGAAGGCCATCGCCGGTCTTGTCCAGAGCCTCACGGGGGTTTCGAATGTTGTGGTGGACGAGCGTCTGCGAACGCTCTATGTTTCCGGAAGGCCCGCCCAGTTCGCCTATGTGGAGCGCGTGCTCCAGGAGGTGGACAATCCGGGGCATCAGGTGATGCTGCAGGCGCGGATCATCGAAGTGACCGACGCGGGGCGCGATCAGCTTGAAACAATTATCGACGCAGTGTACAACCAGTGGTGGCTGAACTTCAGCTCCGGTGGGATGAATCTGGGGTATATCTATGCCGATCAGCCGGGCTCCTACAAACCGGGCGATGAACGCCCGCAGCCGGGTACCGACGGCGGACTGGAGAACATCGCAAAAGGCGACTTGACGAAGATGCTCGACTTCGGGCTGAACAGCATTGTGACGGCCAACAAGGGGAAGGTGCTTGCCGATCCGTCGATCATCACGCTTGACGGGAAAAAGGCCGTTATCAAACTCGTAGAGAACTACCCCTACATCTCCGAGCGGGACGAGGCCGGCAACCCGACGTGGAGCGAGAAGGAAGTCGGTCCCATCCTTGAATTCACTCCCACTGTGGGGCGCGACAACATGGTGACGGTTGAGTTAAAGATCCAAACCGGCGAGATCATCGGCACCTACAGAGGGCAGGCCGGAGAGGAGTTCCCGCAAACCTCCAACCGCGAAGTCACAACCATGATCAGGGTTCGGGACGGAGAGCCGTTCGTCGTCGGCGGCCTACATAAGGACGTGAAGCGGACTGAGCGAGGAAGGGTACCTATATTGAGCAACATCCCTCTTCTGGGCGAGCTTTTCAAGTACCGCAAGGATACACGCGACAAGTCCGAAGTGGCTATGATTGTGATTCCGTACATTCTGACGACGCCCGACGGGCCGGTGGAGCAATTTACTTTGAAGTAATGCGCTGTTTTTTGCAGGGAGTTTTTGAGAAGAACTTCCGGATATGATAATATACCTGCGTTGTGGTGAATGCAGCGGCTTTTAGTCGTTTTGAAACGATATTGGGAGGTAGAGTGTTATGGCGCAGGTTGTGGATACGTCGGACTTTTATTCCGGTATAAAAATCCGATGGCAGGACGGTATATGGGAAGTCATTGATTTTCAGCATCACAAGATGGGGCGCGGAGGAGCGACCGTCAGGACGAAGATGAAGAACCTTGACACCGGATCGATCATCGAAAACTCTTTTCGCTCCGGCGAGCGCTTCGAGCGAATCATCTTCGACGAGAAGCCTGCGCAGTTCAGCTACAAAGAGGGCGACAGCTATATTTTCATGGATCTCTCGACCTATGACCAGCTCTCTATTCCTGCGGACATTCTGGGCAACGTCGTGAACTTCCTCGTGGACGATATGGAAGTCCAGATCGAGTTCTTCGAAGGACGCATAATGGGCATCGAGATGCCCAAGAGCGTTGAATTGAAGGTTGTCGACACGCCTCCGAGTTTCAAGGGCGATACGGTTTCCGGCGGAGGCAAACCGGCGAAGCTCGAAACAGGGATTACTATAACGGTTCCTATTTTTGTCAATGTGGATGATACAATAGTCGTCGACACCCGCTCGGGTCAGTATCTTGAACGAGCGAAAAAATAAAACGCAGGGAGGTTGACGAGATGAGCGCACGGGAAAAGATAGCCTATCTCAAGGGGTTGCTCGACGGGCTTGGTCCGGTCGAGAACGAAGGACAGGGAAAGATTTTCAGGGCTGTTGTGGATGCGCTCGACGCACTCTCTCTGGAGGTGGCGGAGCACGAGGATCTGATTCAGGAGCAGCGGGAGCTGTACGAGGATTTGGCGGACGACTGCGCGCTTCTGGACGAAGATCTTGATTCGCTGGAGAAGACGTTTTTTGAGTTCACCGGCGAAGGTGACCTTGACGACGAGGACGAAGAAGACGAGGATGATGAATTCGACCGGAATTACGTTTCGGTAACGTGCCCTCATTGCAACTACGTTTTCTACTATCAGCCCGAGGAGTACGAGCCGGACGAGGCTCTTGAATGCCCTGGCTGCGGGAAGGATTTCGAGCAGCCGAAGGAATAGACAAGGAACGCCCGGCCGGGAGCAGTTTTTGCTGCCTGCCGGGCGTGTACACTGGAAGGGAGGTCTCGAAATGGATGAAATGAACAAAAAGCTGGAATCAGAAGTTCTTGAAGAAGAATCTGCGTATGAAGGCGTTTTGGGCGAGACTGGGGAGAGCGAGGCTGTGCCGGAGGGAATGGTTGCCGGAATAGTGCATATCAGCGAAGAAGTGCTCTCCGAACTTGCGAAGAAAACGCTTTCCTCCATTGAGGGTGTGCAGCCCGCAAGCCCCGGTATCGCCTCCAAGCTCGGCATCGGAAGAAAAGCAAGCGAAGGCGTTCGGGTTGTGCTTGAGGATAACGGGCTTCACCCTATGGCGAGCGTTGATGTATATATAATGGTGAAGTTTGGTCTTCGCATCCCCGATCTTGCGTGGGATGTTCAGGAGATGATCAAGAAGAACATCGAAGAGTACACCGGATACAAGGTAAAAGCGGTGAACGTGAACGTCCAGGGGATCTACTTCAAGGAGAAGGCTCCCGCCGAGGCTCCTGCGGAGGAGTCAAAAGGCGAGGTGAAACAGCCCGAGGATACCGCACCGGAACCTGAAAAATCCGTACAACCGGAAGTGGAGCAGCTCTGACATTCGCTTCGATGCGGCCTTTTCCCGTTCATAGTTCATCAACGAACCTTGAAGGGGGCTCCTTCAGTTTCGGGGTCCCCTTCCAACAGAGGTGATGCGAATGTATTTATTTTGGAAACGAACTTCCCTCGGCAGTATCCTTGTTTCGCAGGACGGAATGTGCGACTTTGTCAATTCTTTGTGCGAGAAGCCGTTCAAGTGCGCACAGGTCTCTCTTTCCTCTGCCGACAACGCTCTTTTTCTTGTCATCACCATGCCCAAGGATTCCGATTCCTCAGCAATGGTATCGCTGGAGACAAAGCTGCGCGATACTTTCGAGAAGACGGGTCTTTCTGTGCGGGTATCCTGGGTGGAGCTTGCGAAGACGTCGTTTGTGGATAATGAGGCGCTTGCCTCGCTTGCGAAGAAACCTATCGTCTGGGCGATCGCTGTCGCTCTTTTTGCCCTTCTGCTTAAGGAGGGGGTGGCCACGCTTCTTTGGATTCTTTTCTGGGGCGGCGCTTTTTACGGGGGAATTGTTTTCTTTCAGTCCGAAAAGGGCGCTGAACTTGTGCGAAAGCTGAGGAGCTTGGCGGGGAGGTAATGGAGTGAATCGTGGTTTTTTGCCGCAGAAGCGTCATCGTGCACGAGAGATGGCGCTTCAATTATTGTATGCGCTTGATCTCCGGAGAAGTCAGACCCCGGAACAGGCTTTCGAGCTGTTCCCGGGCGACGAGGAGCCGGAGATTTTGGAGTACGCGCGCGTTTTGACTTCCGGCGCATGGGAGCGCCGAATGGATATAGACAATCTGATCCGTGAGCACGTCGTTGGATGGCGTCCCGAACGTATGGTCGCGGTGGACAGAGCTGCCCTGCGAATGTGCATTTATGAAAGCCTGTTCGCAAAATGCACTCCCGTCGCGGTTGCAATTTCGGAGGCCGTCGAACTGGCGAAGACCTTCGGGACCGAGGAATCAGGCAAGTTCGTCAACGGCGTTTTGGGGCGTATTGTCCGTAATCTTTCTCCTGATGAGGCTGCTCAAGATGCGTCTGCATTTGACGCTGGTGATGAAACGCATGCCGACGACGCTGACAGTTGACGAGATTTCCCTCCGTATCGCCTCGCTTTTTTTGAAGGATCCCGTTATGCAGTCCGTTGGCGTTCGCGGCGAGTTGAGCGAACTGAAGAAGCATTCCAGCGGTCATGTGTATTTCACCCTCCTGGGGAAGGAAAGCCGTATTTCGTGCGCTCTTTTCAGAAGTTATGCTTCGTATGTTCCCGAGTGGCCCCGTAACGGGGACGAGGTGGTCGCCGAGGGTTCCGTTTCGGTGTATGCTCCCCGCGGTGGGTACCAGCTTCTGGTGAAGCGGCTGGTGCCCCTGGGCAAGGGGGCTGCGGACCGCGCACGTTTGGAGCTGATGACGCGCCTCGAGGCCGAAGGGCTTTTCTCCCCGAGTTTGAAACGCCCGTTTCCCGCCTATCCTGCGCGTGTCGCCGTTGTGACGTCTCCGACGGGAGCCGCGCTTCGCGACGTGATCGCGGTGGCTTCCAAGCGAATGCCTTCCTGCGAACTGGTGGTCGTCCCCGCAACAGTGCAGGGGTACGAAGCGCCTGCGGCCATCGCCGAAGCATTGGGGCGTATCGGTTCCGTCGCGGGGGCGGAGTGCGCGATGCTGGTCCGGGGGGGCGGAAGTCGGGACGATCTTTCTCCGTTCGACGACGAGAGAGTGGTCCGGGCCGTCCGGAATTCACCGGTTCCGCTGGCGACGGGAGTGGGGCATGAGATAGACGAAACGCTTGCCGACCTTGCGGCGGATCTTCATGCGCCGACTCCTTCGGCCGCCGCCGAGCGCATATTCCCCGACAGAAGGAATATTCTACGCCTTCTCGAGCATCGGGTTGCGTCTACGCGGGCTGCCCTCGAACTGGACATTTCGAAAAGCCTGCGCAGCATCGATGTGTTGCTTTCGCGCAGCGCTAGAATGCTTGAGAAGGATATCATGACGCGAAATACATCGGTTCAGCTCTTCTCCAGCAATCTCTTTTCGGCGGTTGAGCGTGCGCTCTCCGAGTCGAGGGAGCGGCTGGCCGTATGCGCGGCCTCTCTCGACGGGCTTTCACCGTTGAAAGCCTTCGACCGTGGGTATATAGTCTGCGAAAAAGAGGGCGTTCCCGTGCTCAGAGCGGCTGAACTTTCCTCCAAAGACGAGGTTCGCCTCCGTTTCCGCGACGGCGACGCGAACGCAAAAATCCGTTCCTCCAGTCTGCGCTCTTTTTCACAAGGAGACGTTGCGGATTCCTAATGCAAAGAAGGAGGGGTGACATGCTGCCCCCGGTTATTTCATGGGAAGAAAACAGGCTTTCTCTTCTTGACCAGAGGAGGTTGCCGTCAAGTGTAGAATTATTAAAGTGCGAAAACGTCGAGGAAGTCGCGGTTGCGATAGAAACCCTCGCCGTGCGAGGCGCGCCCGCGATTGGTATTGCCGCGGCCTTCGGCGTCGCTCTGGAAGCGCGCAGAGGACGCGCGGAGGCGCTTCGCGCTGTTCAGCGTCTTGCCGTAACGCGACCGACCGCGGTGAACCTCTTCTGGGCGCTTCGGCGCGTTGAGGAGCGAATGGAAACCGTTCCGTCGGAGGCCCCCTGCGAGAAGCTCTTTTCGGCTGTTCTGGATGAAGCGAAAGCTATCCAGAGGGAGGATCTGGAGGGGAACCGTGCGCTCGGCCGTGCAGGCGCCGCGTTGCTTCCGGACGACTGCACCGTGTTGACCCACTGCAACGCGGGGGCGCTGGCGACCGGTGGTCACGGGACGGCCCTCGGTGTAATCCGTTCGGCGCGGGAAGCGGGGAAAACCGTACGCGTCTATGCGTGCGAGACCCGTCCGCTGCTTCAGGGGTGCGCGGCTCACCGTCTGGGAATTGATGCAGGACGGTTTCGACGTGACGCTTTTGTGTGATAATATGGCGGCAAGCCTTATGAAGAGCAGACGAATCGACGCGGTGATCGTGGGCGCGGACAGAATCGCAGCCAACGGCGACACGGCGAACAAGATCGGGACCTATTCGCATGCGCTTCTGGCGAAGCACTTCGGCATTCCATTCTATGTTGCCGCGCCGTTAAGCACGTTCGATGCGTCGTTGCCCTCGGGCGGGAGCATCCCGATAGAGGAGCGAGCGACCGACGAGGTGCGCAGGCTCCCCGGCGGCGGGATGCTGCCCGCGGAGTATTCGATCTGGAATCCGGCGTTCGACGTCACCGAGGCTTCGCTGATTTCGGCTATTATTACGGAAAAGGGCGCGATAGTTCCTCCGTTTGCAGAGGGTATCGCCTCGTTCCTGTCTGAATAGGAGGAAGAACATCAATGGACTATCGTATCGCGGATATCGAGCTCGCTCCTTCGGGCGAGAAGAAGATCGGGTGGGCGCGGCAGTATATGCCGGTGCTCCGGCATCTTGAGAAGAAGTACACAAGCGAACAGCCGCTTGCCGGGACGGTGATCTCCGCATGCCTGCATCTGGAGGCGAAGACTGCCTGTCTGCTGCTGCTGCTGAAGGACCTTGGGGCAAAAGTAGTGGCGGCGGGGAGCAATCCGCTCTCCACCCAGGACGACGTGTGCGCGGCGCTGGTGAAGAACGGCGTGGCCGTCTTCAGCAGAAACGGCATGGCGACCGACGAGTATTTCGAGAACGCACGCTCGGCTCTTTCGGTGGGGCCGAATATCGTGGTGGACGACGGAGCCGACCTCGTGGCGCTCCTGCACACCGAGATGAAACATCTGCTTCCCGGTATCCGGGGAGGCTCCGAGGAGACCACGTCCGGAGTGAAGCGCCTGCGTTCGATGGCGAACGAGGGAATTCTCGCC
This sequence comes from Aminobacteriaceae bacterium, assembly GCA_963668335.2. GTDB lineage: Bacteria > Synergistota > Synergistia > Synergistales > Aminobacteriaceae > JAAYLU01. Next base: position 21,466 of record CAXXRY010000041.1, read on the forward strand.
TTCCCGATGATCTCGGTGAACGACGCGCACAGCAAGTATCTTTTCGACAACCGTTACGGTACGGGGCAGTCGGTGATGGACGGTGTCATGCGGACGACAAACATGTTGGTTGCGGGAAAGACCGTGGTCATTGCGGGATACGGCTGGTGCGGCCGAGGCGTGGCGATGCGCGCGGCGGCGATGGGCGCGCGGGTGCTTGTGGTCGAGCTCGACCCGCACCGCGCCTTCGAGGCGCTGATGGATGGCTACGAAGTCGTTGGCATGGCGGAGGCCGCTCCGCGGGGCGATATCTTCCTGACGCTCACCGGCAATACGAAGGTGATCCGCAAAGAGCACTTCGAGAAGATGAAGGACGGCGTGCTGCTGGGGAACGCGGGGCACTTCGACGTGGAGATCTGCAAGCCCGACCTGGATGCTCTGACGAAGTCCGTCGAGGAGACGCGCCCCGGAATACGGACGTACGTCCTGAAGGACGGCCGGAGACTGCACCTTCTCGGCGAAGGACGTCTGGTGAATCTGGCGTGCGCCGACGGTCACCCTATCGAGATTATGGACCTGAGCTTCGCGCTGCAGCTTGAATCCGCTATCCACATGGCTAAGAACACCATGAAACCGGGGTTGTACGACGTTCCTGCGGAAATCGACCGGGCGGTGATGGAGGCGAAGCTCGCCTCGTTGAACATCACTCTCGACACGATGACTCCCGAGCAGGAAGCGTACATGAAGAGCTGGGTGGAGTAACATGGCGACCCTCTTCAAGAACTTCCTGGCCGTCGACGGCGAGATGACTGAGGGGCGCTACTGCTCCCTCCGCATTGAGGACGGAAAAATCGCCGCAGTCGCGGACACGCTGGCAGCGCTGCCCGGCGACGAGGTGATCGACGGCGAGCGACGGATGGCGCTTATTCCCGGGTTCGTGAACGCGCACACTCATGCCGCGATGTCGCTGCTGCGGGGGATCGGCGAGGAGGCCCCCCTGATGGAGTGGCTCCAGAAGAAGATCTGGCCTGCGGAGGCGAATCTGACGCGGGAGCACATCTATTGGGGGACCATGGCGGCGCTGCTTGAAATGGCGGCCTGCGGGACCACTGCGTTTGCGGATATGTACTTCGAGATGGACGCGGTCGTGGAGGCTTCGCTTGAGGCGGGAATGCGCTGCGCGGCTTGCAGGGGCATCGTGGGCGGCGAGCGGGAGAAGTTTGAAGAGGGGCTGCGACTTGCAGAGACGTGGAAAGCACACCGCGACATGATCACGGTGCAGCTGGGGCCTCACGCACCGTACACTGTCCCGCTGCCGCTGATGCAGGAGATATGCGCAGCGGCAGCGGAGCACGGGATGGGGGTACATTTCCATTTTTTGGAGACGGAGTGGGAGCTCTCTTACCTTCGAGACGAGCTGAAGATGACGCCGAAGGAGTACCTCGAGTCATCAGGGATTCTGGCAGCTCCGTACGGCATACTGGCGCACTGTGTCTGGCTGGATGCGGAGACGGCGGGAGCCGTTGATTTTTCCAGAATGGCGATCGCCCATAACCCGAACAGCAACTTGAAGCTGGGGAGCGGCGTGATGGATCTGACCGGCCTCGGCGCGAAGACGAAGAAGATTGCCCTGGGAACGGACGGTGCGGCAAGCAACAACCGCCTGGACATCTGGGGCGAGATGCGCTGCGCCGCGCTGCTCCACAAGGGAATTCGCCGGGATCCCCTGGCGCTTTCGGCGTGCGACGCGCTCCGGATGGCCACGTTTGAAGGCGCTTCCGCCCTCGGTTTCAAGAAGAAAGGACTGCTCAAGGAAGGCTGGGCCGCCGACCTTGTTCTTGTCGACCTCGATCAGCCGCACTACATCGGCATCGGGACGGAGAACACCGCTCCCTTCCTTGTGTACGCGGGCTCCTCGGCCGATGTGTACGCGACGATGGTGAACGGTGGCTGGGTCTACCGCGACAGGGTATTTCCCGGTATGGATTCGGAGAAAATCCTGGCAAAAGCCGGTGAGATGAGGACGGACCTTCTGAGCGGAAAAGACTGATCTGGTATGCAGAAAGGCGCCGGGGATGCGTATGCATTCCCGGCCGATAACTCCCCCGGAACAGTTTTCGGGGGCTACGGGGAGGAAGAGAGTTTATGCAGTGGAGATCGGGTAGGGAGATACGTTCATTGTTTCTGGATTTCTGGGTGTCGAAGGGGAGCCGGCATGTTCCAAGCTTCTCGCTCATTCCCGACGATCCTTCGCTGCTCTTCACCATCGCGGGGATGGTCCCCTTCAAGCCGTACTATCTCGGGATTCAGACGCCGGAGTCGCCGACGGCGGTGACGTCGCAGAAGTGCGTGCGTACAAACGACATCGAGAACGTCGGACGGACCGCGCGGCATCATACCTTCTTCGAGATGCTGGGGAACTTTGCGTGGGGGGACTACTTCAAGAAGGAGGCCATCACCTGGGGGTGGGAGTTTCTGACGGAAGTGATCGGCCTGGAGCCGGAACGCCTCTCGGCGACGATCTACCAGGACGACGAAGAAGCGTACGATGTCTGGCGCAACATAGTGGGACTTCCCGACGAGCGGATCTTCCGCTTCGACAAGGACGAGAATTTCTGGTTCATGGGGACGCAGGGGCCGTGCGGTCCGTGTTCCGAGATTATGTACGACCAGGGACCGGAGTATTCGTGCGGACGGCCGGAGTGCGCCGTCGGGTGTGACTGCGACAGGTACCTCGAAATCTGGAATTTGGTGTTTACGCAGTTCGACCTGCAGAAGGACGGTTCGCTGGTTCCGTTGCCGAAAAAGAATATCGATACCGGCATGGGGCTTGAGCGACTGACATCCGTGGTGCAGCGGGTGCGCACCGACTTCGAAACGGATCTTTTCCGGCCGCTGATCGACCGGGCGTGCAGCCTGGGTGGAATTCAGTACGGCTACAGCAAGAAGACCGATCTGGCTGTTCGCGTCATCGCCGACCACATTCGTTCGGTTGTCTTTATGATCGCGGACGGTATCCTCCCGTCGAACGACGGGCGGGGGTACGTGCTCCGGCGGCTGCTTCGCCGCGCGGCGCGCTTCGGCCGTCTGCTCGGGGTCGACCGGCCCTTCCTGCTCGACTTCGTCCCCGACGTGATTGCGCTGATGGGCGATCCGTACCGGGAGATCGTGGATAACCGCCTGATGGTCGAGCAGATCATCGATGTGGAGGAGAAGCGCTTCGGCCGGACGCTGCAGCAGGGTACGGAGCTTTTGGACGCGGAGATGGCGAACCTTAAACGCTCAGGGAGCACGATACTTCCGGGCGCCGTCGCCTTCGAGCTTTACGATACGTTCGGTTTCCCGCTGGAGCTGACGTCCGAGATCGTCGAGGAGAACAGTTTCACTGTCGACCGTGAAGGGTTCGACCGGGAGATGACGGCACAGCGGGAGCGGGCGCGGGCGTCGAGCAAGCAGAAACGCAGCGAGATGACCGGCGACGTGTACACCGAACTGAACGAGGCGCTCGGGGATACGGAGTTCCTTGGGTATTCGGAGTGCGCTTCGCTGTCGTCGGTTGCGGCGCTTGTCCGCGACGGCAGTGGGATCGACTCGGCCTCCGCGGGCGAGGGTGTCGAAGTGATACTCGACCGGACGCCGTTCTACGGCGAGAAGGGCGGACAGATCGGCGACACAGGCATGTTGCTGGGCGACGGATTCAAGGTCGAGGTGCTGGATACGCTGATCCGGGCCAAAGGGCTTCGAGTGCACAAAGCGAAGGTGCTCGAAGGATCGCTGAAACCGGGCGATTCGGTGCGCGCCTGCGTGAACGCTGAACGATTGAACTCCATCCGCAGGAATCATACGGCGACCCACTTGCTGCACGAGGCGCTTGTCCGCGTACTGGGAGGGCATGTACGGCAGTCCGGATCGCTTGTAGGCGAGTCGAACCTTCGTTTTGACTTCACCCACTTCGAGCCGCTTTCGAAAGAGCAGATAGTGCGAGTGGAGCGTGAGGTGAACTCGGAGATACTCGCGAACGACTCGCTGGAAGTGACCGAGACAGATATGGAGCATGCCCGCGCCGAGGGCGCGAAAGCGCTCTTCGAGGAGAAGTACGGCGACGTAGTTCGTGTGGTGCGCATCGCGGACTTTTCTGCGGAACTGTGCGGCGGCCTCCACGTGAACTCGACCGGCGAGATCGGGCTGTTTAAGATTCTGCGCGAGGAGGGGATCGGCTCCGGTACCCGGAGGATTACCGCGGTGACGGGGCTGGAGGCGCTTCGCGTCTTCCAGCGCACTTGGCGGACTCTGGGCGAGATCGGAGGCGCGCTCGCGGTTGATGAAGGGGGCGTGCTGTCTAAGGTCGAACAACTTCAGTCGGAAGTGAAGTCCCTTGCCCGGACGATCGAAGAGATGAAGATCAATTCCCTGAGCAGCTCCCTGGAGAGTTCGCTCCGGCATGCTTCGGCGGGCGGTGTGGACGTGGTCTTCGGCCGTTTCGACGGAGTGAACGCGGATATGCTGCGCGAGATGGGCGACAGGGTGCTCAACAAGCGCACGGCGGAAACGGGCGTGCTGGTTGCGCTTGCTGCCGTAGCGGAGGGGAACGTGACAATTATCGCCATGGCCGACGAGAAGGCGCTTGCCAGGGGCGTTTCCGCCGGAAAGGTTGTCAAGGAAGGTTCGGCGATGCTCGGCGGCGGCGGCGGCGGAAGACCGGCGCTCGCGCAGGGCGGCGGCAAGAAGCCTGAAGCGCTCGAAGACTTCTTCAACGCGCTTCCCGGCATTGTGGAGCGGCAGCTTCTTTCATGCTGAGCAGACGGACGCTTGCCCTTGACATAGGGACGGTCCGCATCGGCGTCGCAGTCAGCGATCCCCTGGGGATGTTCGCCCAGGGGATCGCCGTTCTGCCCGCTGAATCCGCTTGGATGGAGGAGCTGGACGCGCTTGTCAAGACGTATGATCCGGAGACGCTTCTGCTGGGCGTTCCGCTGCGAACGAACGGTGCGCGCGGACCGGAGGCGGAAAAGATAGAGGAGTTGGGGCGCGTGCTGGGAGAACGTTACCCGTCGGTGAAGGTTGTTTTGCACGACGAGCGGTTCTCTACCGTCATGGCGACGCAGGCGCTTCTTGAAGGGGATGTTTCACGGAAGAACCGGAAGGGAAAGGTGGACAAGGTGGCTGCGGCACTGATTCTGCAGAGCTGGCTGGACAGGAGCGGCGGGGCATGAACGCGGCGGCTCCGGGAGAGAAAAACCTGCCGGAGCGCGGGGAGGCGTCTGTCGAGGCCATTCCCGTCGGGCTGTCCGGGGTGAAGATAACGCCGATGCTCACGCAGTACTTCGAGTGGAAGAAGCTGTACCCGGACTGCATCCTTTTTTTCCGGATGGGCGACTTCTACGAGATGTTCTTCGACGACGCGGTGAAGGCATCGGCGATACTTGACATCACGCTCACGGCGCGGGACGCGGAGAAGAGTATCCCGATGGCTGGCGTGCCGTGGCACGCGGTCAACGGATACCTGGGGCGGCTTGTCCGCGCCGGGTGCAAGGTGGCCATCTGCGAACAGATCACCGAGCCGAGCAATAAAGGCATCGTCGAACGGAAGGTGATCCGCATCGTCACGCCGGGGACGTACGTTCCCGAGGAAGCCGGTTCGGGCGGACGGTTGGCGGCTGTGTGCCGGGCAGGGAAGGAGCTTGCCGTGGCGCTGCTCTCGGTGGAGACGGGGCGTCTTGAGGCCGGAGTCTTCCCGAAGGGTGAGGCCGCCGCGCTACTTGGTTCCTTCGCTCCGGGGGAGCTGTTGCATTCAGCGAGCCTTTTGCTTTCCGAGTGGCTGCCGCTTGTGGCAGACTTCTTCCCGATCCCGAGGGAGGACGAGTTCTTCAGCCCTGTCCAGGGAACGCGCCGTCTGTTGCAGCAGTGGAAGGCGGCAACGCTGGCATCCGTCGGCCTGGAGGACGGCTCTCCCGCCGCGGGAGCCGCCGCCGCCGTACTGGCGTATCTCCACGAAACCCAGTTCGGCGCGGTGGAGTATGTGAAGCGTGCACACCCGCTCCGCTCCTCGGAGCATCTGCATCTGGACGTGACGACGGGGCGGAATCTCGAGCTCTTCGATACGCGGCAAGAGCAGAATGGAGACGCTCCGTCCCTCTACCGGACGCTGAATCGGTGCCGTTCGAGCATGGGAAGACGACTGCTCAGGGAGTGGCTGCTCCGTCCGCTGCTCGACCTCGACGAGCTGCGCCGGAGACAGGATGCCGTCGAATGGCTTGGGGAGAACGCCGGAGAACGGCGCGCACTCCGCGATCTGCTCGGCGAGTGCCGAGACGTGGAGCGCTCCTCTTCGCGCCTCGGTCTTGGAACCGGAACGCCGAAAGACCTGGGAGCGATTCGGGATACTCTCTATCTGCTGCCTTCGATTCTGCCGCTGTGCGCGGACTCGCCGCTTTTACGCTGGACTGGAGCTATCGCCGACTTTTCTACACTTCGGGAGGAGCTGTGCGCCGCTCTTGAGGACGATCTCCCGCGCAACAGGGCGCAGGGCGGTCTGATCCGGAGCGGGTACGATGCGGAGTTGGACGAGTGGCGCGGCGTCGAGGCGGGCGCTTCCGGCATGATGGACGCATACGTGGAGAAGGTACGCGAGATCACGGGTATCTCACGCATCAAGGCGGGGTACAACAAGGTGTTCGGCTACTATCTTGAAGTGAGCAGGGCCGCCCTGAACGCGGGCGAAGTGGAGCTGCCAGGGTGGTTCATCCGAAAGCAGACGCTGGTGAACGCGGAGCGCTTCATCACGCAGGAGATGAAGGAGCTTGAGGAGCGCATCGCTTCGGCGGCGTCGGAGATCTCTCGGAGGGAAGGCGCGCTCTTCGACGGCTTGACGGAGCGGACGCTGGCGCGAGTGGAGGAGTTGCAGCATCTGGGGAGCGTCCTGTCGGCGCTCGACGTGCTGACCTCCTTCGCCGAGGTCGGCAAAGAGCGGGGGTATATCCGTCCGGAGTTGAACGACGGGGGCGATATCGTCGTGCAGAACGCCCGTCACCCGGTTGTGGAGGAGTTCCTGACCGATTCGCCCTTCGTCCCGAACTCCATCGCGTTGCGGCGTTCCGAGAAGCGGATTGCTCTGATCACGGGACCGAACATGGCGGGGAAGTCCACCTATTTGCGAACCGCCGCGCTCCTCGTCGTGATGGCGCAGATAGGGTGCTTCGTCCCTGCGGAGTCGGCGTCGATGGGTCTTTGCGACCGGATTTTCACCCGTATCGGGGCGCGCGACGATTTGGCGCGCGGAAGCAGTACGTTCATGGTGGAGATGGTGGAGACGGCGAACATCCTGAACAATCTGACGGAGAGGAGCCTGGTCATCCTCGACGAGGTGGGGCGCGGGACATCCACCTACGACGGCATGAGCATCGCCTGGGCCGTCCTTGAGCACTTGGCGGAGGGGTGCGGCTGCGCGCCGAAGGTGCTCTTCGCGACGCACTACCACGAGCTGACCTGCCTCGACGAGCGCTACCCGCAGATCGAGAACCTGAGCATGGCCGTGAAGGAGGATGCGGACGGCATCTTTTTTTCTGCACCAGGTAGTGAAGGGGAGCGCGGACCGCTCGTACGGGATCGAAGTCGCGCGTCTTGCAGGCTTGCCCCGTCCTGTGCTCAAGAGGGCGTTCGAGTTGTTGCAGCGCTTCGAAAAGGATGAGAAATGCGCTGCGCCGCCACAGCACGCCGCCAAGCGGAAGGAGATCCCCGGAATCCGCCAGATGACGCTGTTCGAGTCCGCGCACTCCGGCATCGTCGAGGAGATCGCGGCGTTGACGCCGGATACGCTGACACCCTTCCGCGCGTTGGAGTTGCTCTATTCGCTGGTCGAGAAAAGCAGGGAGGCGATTCGCTCTGAAAATCTCTCTTCTTCCTGAGGACGTGTATTCCCGCATCGCAGCGGGAGAGGTTGTCGAACGCCCCGTTTCCGTGGTGAAGGAGACCGTGGAGAACGCGCTCGACGCGGGAGCGACGGAGATTTCCGTAGCCCTTTACGAGGGGGGAAAGCTCCGTATCGTCATCGAGGACAACGGCGAGGGGATGTCCTTCGACGATCTGCCTCTGGCCGTAGCCCGCCATGCGACGAGCAAAATCCGCACCGTCGAGGAGCTGGAGAGCGTTCGTTCACTTGGTTTTCGGGGGGAGGCGCTGGCAAGTATCGCCGCTGTAAGCCGTCTGGAGATCCGTTCACGGAAAGCCGGGGAGGAACTCGGTGCGTTACTCTCGATCGAAGGAGGTCGCACGGTTCGTCATGTACCGACGCCGTGCCGTCCGGGGACGCGTATCTCGGTCGAAGACCTTTTCTACACGCTCCCCGCGCGGAGGAAATTTCTGAAAACAGCGGCGGCGGAGGCGCGGAGAGTGTCCGTGCTGGTGCGCGACCTTGCCGTTGCATACCCCACCGTAGCGTTTTTGGAACAGCACGACGGCAAGCAGGTGTTTTCCTCTCCGGGGGACGGCGACAGAGAGTCGCTGCTTCGCGCCCTGTGGGGGGATCCCCGTCAGGCGCCCCGCACTTCCTCAGGTAAAGCGCTCGACTCTTCCTTTTCGGGGGCGGAGCTCAGGACGTGCAAGGCGGCGGCCACGAACCTTTCTCTTGAGTGCTGGTGGATGCCCTTTCCCGGGAAGACGCGAAGCTCCATTTCAACATTCGTGAACGGGCGGACGGTGACCGACTCCGTCATTCGGGGCGCGGTGGGCGCTCTATGCAGATCGCTGGTGGGCAACTGGATTTTCTTCTTCTCGCTTTCGCCCGAGCTGCTGGACGCGAATATCCACCCTGCGAAGGCCGAGGTACGCTTCCGGTATCCGGGTGAAGTCTTCGACGTGGTGCAACAAGCCGTGCTCACGCTCTCAGGTAAACCGCATACCATTGCTCCGTTTTCTGCTCAGCACCGCGGGGATCAAGGGTCATTTCCGGCTTCGGGCCAATCCTGGCAGCGTCCGGAAACTTTGGGCGGAGATCTCTTCAACAGGGTCGCGGAAGCGCCTTTTCCCCGAGAGACCGCAGCTGTTTCGTCCGGCGCCGAAGAAAGCATGCTGTACTTTCCTGCCGAACCGGAGCCGAACGGCTGCGAGGAGCGCGACTCCGTTCGTCTATTGGGGCGTATGGAGTCGGGGTACGTCGTTTTTGAAGACGGGGATGCCCTTGCGGTGATGGATCCGCACGCCGCGCACGAGCGGATAGGGTACGAGCGGGCGCGCAGACTCTCAAAAGATTCCGTGACCAGGCAACGATGCGCGGTTCCCCTCCCCCTTCCTCCTTCCTTCTCGATGTCCGTCCGCGAGCATATGGAGGCTCTTGAGGATATCGGCTTCTCCTTCGACGAACGCGAGGGACTCCTCCTCCTTACGGTCTACCCGGCGTTGCAGGGAGGAATAGGGGAAGACCCTGTGCGTCTTCTGCGTTCGGTGCTTCTGGAGTGGACGGAGGACCGGAAGAGTCCGCTTGAGGATATCCTCTGGAGAAAGCTGGCGACGCTTGCGTGCGGGCTCTCCGTCAAGCTGGGGGATCGGCTGACCGCATCCGAGTGCCTTGCCTTATGGAGGGGCCTGATGCAGTGCGAACAGCCGTGGTCGTGCCCTCATGGACGGCCGACCGTGCTGCTTCTGCAGCGAAATAAACTGGAATCGTTCTTCGGAAGGGAGTAGACTGTATGTTTTCAGAATCCGGCGGTACCGGAACGAGAACGGGGGATCGACTGCCGTTCATCGCTATTGTAGGGCCGACTGCGGTCGGAAAAACCGCCGTCAGCCTTCTGCTTGCCGAACGCCTCGGCGCGGAGATTATCTCTGTGGATTCACGCCAGGTCTACAGATACCTGGATATCGGAGCGGACAAGATTTCGCCGGATATTCGACGGCGAATCATCCACCACATGATCGACGTCGCGGACCCGGACCAGGTATTCTCCGCGGCGGATTTCGTCTCGGGCTGTGCGGACGCGGTAGAGCGAATCCGCGCGCGCGGACGGATTCCTCTCTTTGCGGGAGGTACGCCCTTTTACTTTGAAGCGCTTTTCGGCGGAATGCTCTCCGAGGAACTGCCCAAGGACGAAGATCTGCGGAGAGAGCTGGAGCAAATCGCTGCGGAACAGGGAGCAGACGCGCTGCATGCGATGCTTCGTTCGGTCGATCCGGAGAGCGCTGAACGGCTGCACGAGAACGATATCCGGCGGGTTGTCCGCGCGCTGGAAATCTGCCGTTTAACCGGAAAGACCGTTGCGGAGGCGTGGAGTGAAAGAAAAAAGATGATGCCGCCGAAAGAATATGGCGTTCTGTACGTCGGCCTGACACGCGAGCGTCGCTTTCTCTTCGAAAGCATCGAACAGCGTGTCAGGGAACAGTTTGCCTCCGGATTTGTTGAAGAGGTAGAGTGGCTGCTTCGCAACGGATACGACGAGCGATTTCCGTCGATGCAGGGCTTCGGATATAAGGATATTCTGGAGTATCTGCGGGGGCGCTGCTCGCGGGAAGAGGCCGCCGAACGTGATATACGCCAGACGAAAGCATTTTCTCGAAGACAGATGACCTGGTTTGGGAAATTTTCTCCAATTCTATGGTATGATACTGTGGATTGTTCGATGACGAAGCTTGTCGACACAATTGAAAATGATGTCCGGCAGTATTCTGGGAGATGGTCTTTCGCTAATGGAGCACAAGAAGGTAATTGAAACCGCGTCGCCTACCGGTTTTTGCTTCGGAGTAAAACGGGCCATAGAAAGTCTGGAAAAACGCATTGAAGAGTGTGCAGCCTCGGCTTCCGGAAGCGACGGAAGCGTCTACTCGATAGGCATGCCTATCCACAATCCTCAGGAAGTAGAGCGTCTGTCCAGGAAAGGTCTTCGAGTGGTCGACCGGATAGAGGATATTCCGCGCGGTTCGGCTGCTTTTGTTCGCGCGCACGGCGTTCCTCCCTCTGTGAAGCAGGAGCTTATTTCGCGGTGCGGCGCCGAGAATGTTACCGACGCGACATGTCCATTTGTGAAGAACGCGCAGGACAAGGCGGCTTTTCTTGCCGGCGAGGGGTACTCGGTGCTTGTCCTCGGCGATCCCGGGCATCCGGAAGTTCAGGCCATCGTGGGGTGTGCGGGAGGCGACGTTCTGGTCGCATCATCTCTTTCCGAGGTAAAGGCTCTTGGCAAAAGGGACAGGTTGGGAGTAATATCTCAGACGACCCAGAAGGGCGAGTTTCTCGGATCCGCCGCCTCGATACTCGCGCCGCAAATTCGCGAGCTGCGGGTGTTCAATACGATATGCGGCGCTACGACGCAGCGGCAGGAAGCGGTACGGGAGATTACTTCCCGGGTTGACGGGCTGCTTGTTGTCGGGGGGCGAAACAGCGCCAACACGGCGAAGCTCGTTGAAATAGCACGGTCGCGAAACTGCGACGTCCTGTGGATTGAACATGCGGGAGAGCTTTCCGGGGAGTGGTTCTCAAAGAAACACAAAATTGGAATAGCAGCCGGCGCCAGCACACCGGACTGGCTGATAGAAGAAGTGAAACACGCAATAGAGACATCGCAGGTGTCAAGGGGGATGGAAGGTTATGACGGAAGAAATGATGAATGAAGGACTCCGTACTACGGACGTCGAAAACGCCGAAGGGCGCGAAGTGGAGGAAACGGGCGAAGCACAGGAGACGATGGAGAGTATCCTCGAACAGTATGGAGAGGTCGAGGAGCTTCACCGGGGAAAGATCGTCACCGGTACAGTGGTGAACGTCGTCGACGGCGGCTGGCTTGTGGACGTAGGATACAAGTGCGAGGGCTTTCTTCCCGCGAAGGAATGGTCGCACAGGGTGTTGGTGGAGGATGAAGCCGAGCCCGCAATCGACGAAAAAATCCAGATTCAGGTGGTGAGCATCCGCCACGGCGAAGAGGCGCAGCTTCTGGTCAGCCGCTGGAGATGTGAGTTCGACCGCCGCTGGAGCGAACTTGAAAGCAAACTCGCGCAGAATGAAGTTGTTTCCGTCAAGGGAATCCGCAAGGTAAAGGGCGGTCTCATGGTGGAGTGCTGCGGACTCGAGGGGTTCGTCCCCATTTCGCATCTTGCCGAAGAGGGCAGGGGAGTCAATCCGGGCAAATTCGTCGGCGAGGTCTTCGACGCTAAATTGATGGAAAAGGACAAGAAGAAGCACCGGCTCGTTTTCTCCAGACGTTTGATCGTCGAGGAGACGCTGGTTGCGGAGCGCGAGTCTTTCTACACCGACGTGGCGGAAGGCACGGTGCTTGACGGAGAAGTGAGCAGCATCACCTCATTCGGCGTTTTCGTGAACGTCGGTCCTATCGACGGCCTTGTCCACATGAGCGAGCTTTCCTGGAAGCGCAATATCAAGCCGAAGGAGATGTTCAAGAAGGGCGATCCGGTCAAGGTACGCGTCATCGGGATCGACCGTGAGAACAACCGCGTCTCCCTCAGCATCAAGCAGACCGAGGACGATCCGTGGACGACTGCTTCTTCCAAGTGGAAGAAGAACGATGTGACCAAGGGAGTCGTCACGAACGTGACCGATTTCGGCGCGTTTGTCGAAGTCGAGCCCGGAATCGAAGGGCTCATCCATATCGGCGATCTCAGCTGGACCCGAATCAAACATCCGCGCGATGTGCTTCGCAAGGGGCAGGAGGTCGAGGTGCAGGTGCTCGACGTCGATATGGAGAAGAAGCGCATGAGCCTTGGCTACAAGCAGCTGAACGATCCGTGGAACGATATTGCCTCCAGGTACTCGAAGGACCAGGATCTGACCGTCAAGGTCGTCCGTCTTGCCGATTTCGGCGCCTTCGTCGAGATTGAAGAGGGCGTCGAGGGGCTTATCCACATCTCCCAGCTGAGCACAAAGAGGGTTGAGAAACCCGGCGATGTGCTCTCCGAAGGGCAGGAAGTTCTCGCGCGCATCATCGAGATCAATCCTTCGGAGCGCAGGATGCGCCTGAGCATCAGCGCCCTGGAGGAGCCGACCGGAGAGTCTTCTGCCCGCCCCCGCGACGAGGAACGGCGCAGAGGGAAGCAGGAACGCGGCGATCACGACCGTCACCCGCAGAAGAACGTCATGAGCGACGGCGAGGCGAACGTCACCATCGGAGAGTTTTTGAAGAACTCCTTGCAGGACTAACGTACGTCCAAGGGTCGCCTTAAAAAAGGCGACCCTTTCTATTTACAAAGAAAGTGCGGCGAATACAATGAATTCATTGCGGCTTCGTGTATATCCTGACCCGGTTCTGAGGAAAGAGACAGAGCCGGTTGTTGTTTTTGACGATGATTTGAAAGACCTCGTCGCCGAGATGATCCGGCTTATGAATCTGCACGACGGAGTAGGATTGGCGGCTCCGCAGGTAGGAATTTCTTCCAGGCTGGCCGTTGTGTTTCACGACGGAGCGCTCCACGTACTGGCCAACCCGGTGCTGCTATCCTCGGAAGGGGAACAATCGGGGGAAGAAGGATGTTTGAGTTTTCCGGGGATTTTCGGCAATGTAAATCGACCTTCCAAGATAACCATACGGCACAACGACATCGATGGGGTTGAACACGAGACGACTGTCGAGGGCTTCCTTGCGCGCGCGTTTTTACACGAAATGGACCATCTGGACGGGAGACTGCTTATCGATCATTTCTCGCCCATGAAACGGACGATGGCGCGTAAGAAATTATTACGTACAAAAGACCGAGAAGATGCCGACGGAGGTTCGAGCAGACGATGAAGGGGGCCTTCCCAAGAAATCCCGTCCTCTGGTTTTTCGGAACCGGGACGTTTGCGGCAAGCTGCCTGACGCATCTCGCTCAGAAAATTCGTTTCGATCTCATCGTAACCTCGCCCCCCTCTTCAGGGGGAAGAGGCATGCGCAACATCATTTCTCCGGTTGAAAAAATCTGCGAAACTCTCCACCTCGGTGTTTTCCGTTCCTCCAAGGTATCTGTCGAACCGGAATTGCTCAATCGCCTCGCGGAGTCGCCTCCGGACTGCATTCTCGTTGTTGACTTCGGGCAGAAGATTCTCGAGCCGTTTCTCTCGACTCCTGCGTGGGGGTGCGTGAACATCCACCCGTCGCTGCTTCCTTCATATAGAGGAGCTGCGCCTGTACAGAGAGCGCTTCTGAATGAGGACCGGGTTACCGGAGTTTCTCTCTTCCGCCTTGTAGAGGAGATGGATGCGGGGCCTATCCTCTTACGCGAGGAGTTGACCGTAGGGGAAACCGGAAGTGCGGGAGAAATTTTGGAGATTCTTGCAGAAAAAGGTAGCGAACTTTATCTGTTGGGTGTAAAATGTCTTATTGAGGGTAGTTGTGAATTTAGAGATCAAGATTCAGAATCAGTAACATATGCTCCTAAAATTGCCAACAAAGAGGCCGAATGCTTCTGGTCATGGCCCTCCCATCGTCTTGTCTCCACCGTTCGGGCGATGAACCCCTCTCCGGGTGCATTTATCCTCATCGGCGCGAAGCGGATGAAAATATGGGAAGCACTTCATCATCCATCTTCGGGGCGCCCCGGCGAAATCGTAGACTTTATCGACGGATTCCCTATTGTTGGTACATCCGAAAGGTCTGTTGTTCTTCTTTGTGTTCAGCCTGAGGGGAAAAAACGCCTCAGCGGCGCGGAATGGGCCCGCGGCATCCGCCTGAAGAAAGGGGATTTTCTTCAATGAACGCCTCTGAACGCGATCAATTCAGTCATTTGATGGCATCCTTTCAATCATTTGTTTCCACACTCGAAAAATACCCGAAGGCAGTGGCCGTAACAGGCGCGCTCGGCTCCGGAAAGACCGAATGGGTTCTCAATCTTGCTTTGGGTTTTGAAGCGATCGGCGAACGGGTTACAATTGCCGATCTGGACATTATTAACCCCTATTTTTGTATCCGCCAGGTAACGGATGCGCTGGGCGCAAGAGGGTTCAATATTATCATGCCTCCGGAAAACGCCAGGTGGTCCGACATGACCGTTGTGTCGCCAAAAATCTCAAGCGCGCTTGCTACCGATGAAGGTCGTTTGCTCTTGGACATCGGGGGTGACGCGGAGGGAGCGCTGGCGCTGAAGCAGTTCGAACCGGATATCCGCCGTGCCGGGTATCTTTTGATTCTCGTGATCAACGCTTTCCGTCCGCAGACGTCTTCAGTGCGCGGTGTTCGGACGATGCTCGAAAAAATGGAGAGTATCTGCGGCCTTTCAGTAGGTGCTCTTATCAGCAACTCGCATCTTATGGACGAGACGACGTCGGAGCATTGTGCCGACGGCCTTGAGACAGTTCTTGAAGCCGGAAGCGAACTCGGTCTTCCCGTGCTGTACGCGGGAGTTCCTCCGAAACTGTTTCCCGAGGCTGCTTCCTTGTGGAAATCCCGGAATATCACGGTTCCCTGTTGGCCGCTCTCACGGTACATGATGCTTCCGTGGGAGGAAGGGGCCATGTGGTCCAGACCGTCGAGAGGCGAATAAATTTCTCCAATCTTTTTTGTGGAAGGGGTGCACAGGCAATGGCGAAAAAAGGGCGCATCGAGGTTTTCGAGCAGTTTTGCAAAAGCTGCGGACTGTGTGTGGCTGCCTGTCCGGTGAAGGTCCTTCGTATTTCCGAGAAGACCAACGCCAAGGGGTATCGCCCGGTCGAACAGTTCAAGGAGGGGTGCATCGGGTGCGGCATGTGTGCGATGACCTGTCCCGATGCTGCGATTGAAGTCTTCAAAATTGAAGAGTAGTGTGTCTTGCCGGAGGTGAAGGAGACATGGGACGAGTTTTGATGAAAGGTACTGAAGCTATTGCCGAGGCGGCCATTCAGGCCGGCTGTAAATACTTCTTCGGGTATCCCATTACGCCGCAGAACGAGATTCCGGAGTATATGTCGGCCCATCTTCCCGAGGTCGGGGGAGTGTATGTGCAGGCGGAGAGCGAAGTGGCCTCTATCAACATGGTCCTTGGAGGAGGCTCAACAGGGTATCGGGTGATGACATCCTCCTCGAGCCCCGGTATTTCGCTTATGGCGGAGGGAATATCATACGTAGCAGGGTGCGAGATCCCCGCGGTCATCGTGAACGTGATGCGCGCAGGTCCCGGCCTTGGAGGTATTCTTCCGGCGCAGGCGGATTACCTTCAGTCGACCAAGGGAGGCGGCAACGGAGACTATAACTTGATTGTCCTTGCTCCCAGTACGCTGCAGGAATGCGTCGATCTTACACAGCTCGCTTTCGATCTTGCCCAGAAGTACCGCAATCCGGTCATGGTTGCCGCGGACGGGTTCATGGGGCAGATGATGGAAGCTGTGGAGATAAAGCCGAGTCCGACGAAAGACCAGCCGGCCGACCAGTCATGGGCTCTCGGTTTCATGGGAGAAAGGGGCGGAAAGCGCAGCCACCTGCATAGCCTCTTCCTGTCTCCCGAACCGTTGGAGGAGCACAACAGAAAGCTGCAGAAGAAGTACCAGGCGATGAAGGATGCCGAGCAGCGCTGTGAGTGCTATATGATGGACGACGCAGAGGTACTTATCGCCGCCTACGGAACCACCGCCAGAATCTCCCGCTCCGCCGTGAACAATCTGCGGGCTGAAGGGCTTAAAGTAGGCATGATCCGCCCGATCACCCTTTGGCCATATCCTTATGAAGCCTTCAAGAAACTTCCTTCCACCGTCAAGCATATTCTTGTTTCGGAGATGAACGCCGGTCAAATGGTGGATGACGTGAAAGTTGCCACAGGTTGCAAGTACCCGGTCTCCTTCTACGGCCGCATGGGCGGATTCGCCCCCTCGGTCGGGGAAATAGAGAACGAATGCCGACGGATTCTCGGCCTGTAAGGGAGGGGATTTCTGATGAGTGAAGTAAAAGTCTACGAACGTCCAAAGAGTTGGATGCCGAATGTCAGCAGCCACTACTGCCCCGGATGCGGGCACGGAATAGCCCACCGTCTTGTCTGCGAGGCTATCGACGAACTCGGCATACAGAACGATACTATTGGCATCGCGCCGGTCGGTTGCGCCGCTATGATTTACGATTATATGGACACCGACTACTGCGAAGCGCCGCACGGACGCGCTCCTGCAGTGGCGACCGGAATAAAAACCGTCCGCCCGGACAAGATTGTGTACACATATCAGGGCGACGGCGATCTTGCTTCGATAGGTATGGCCGAGATTATCCACGCGGCGAACAGAGGACAGAATATCACCGTTATCTTCATCAACAACGCGATCTACGGAATGACCGGCGGCCAGATGGCGCCGACGACTCTTATAGGACAGAGAGCCTCCACTTGTCCGCTTGGGCGCGACGTCAAGGTCAACGGTTACCCGATCCGGGTGAGCGAACTGCTGGCGGCGCTTCCTGCGCCAGGCTACGTCACCCGCGTAACGGTGGCGCAGCCGAAGTACATCATCAAGGCGAAGCAGGCTGTGAAACAGGCCTTCCAGAACCAGATAGACGGGAAGGGGTTCTCCCTCGTCGAGATACTCTCCTCCTGCCCCACGAACTGGGGGATGCGTCCTGTGGAAGCTTTCGACTGGCTTGTCAATACGATGATGCCCTACTATCCCCTTGGCACGTTCAAGGATTTCGATTAGGGAGGGAAGAGCATGTCATTTTTCAAGACGCTTCTCGCGGCCGGATTCGGTGGTCAGGGAGTCATGGTTTTGGGACAGCTCGTGGCGTACACGGGGATTGAAGAGGGCAGACATGTGACGTGGATTCCCTCGTACGGCCCGGAGATGCGCGGCGGAACGGCGAATTGCGGCGTGGTGCTTTCGGACGACGAGATAGGTTCGCCCGTTGTCGACAAGGCGGATGTTCTTGTGGTGATGAACCAGCCGTCGCTTTCCAAGTTCATCGACAGGTTGAAGCCGGGCGGCGTGCTGGTGTACAACAGCAACCTTGTTGAATACGACAACTCGCGTAAGGATATTCAAGTTGTCGCTCTTCCCGCGACCGCTCTCGCCGAGGAACTGGGCAGCGATAAAATCACGAACGTTGTCATTCTGGGCGCCGTCGTGGAGTCGAGCGGCATTGTCGCCGACGCCGTGTGTGTGGAGACGATCAAGGAGAAACTGGGCAAAAAGAAACCGCAGTTCCTCCCGATGAATCTCAGCGCGTACGAAAAGGGAAAAGAGGTTGCCAGGGGATGTCTGAAGGCGTGAGGGAAAAGACCCTCGCGCAGAAGAACGTCTATTCCGGCAGAATACTGAATCTCCGTGTGGACGATGTTGAGCTTCCCGGGGGGAAGCGGGCGATCCGCGAGGTCGTGGAGCACAAGCCTGCCGTCGGTATCCTTCCAGTCATGGAAGACGGGACCGTTCTTTTGATACGGCAGTACCGTTACGCTGTCGGGGAGGATATTCTCGAGATTCCTGCCGGCATTGTAGAGGGAAATGAGCCTTTCGACGATGCTGCTCGAAGAGAGCTTCAGGAAGAAGTCGGGTACTATCCGGAGCATTTACGGGAGATCGGTCGCATCTACAACTCTCCGGGTTTCAGCACGGAGTTGATGGCGTTGTTTGTTGCAACCGGGCTGCGTCCGTCGAAGCTCCAGGAGGACGACGACGAGTTTATCACAGTTGTTCCTGTTGCCCGGAAGGAAATCCCGGCCTTGATCACAGGGGGAAAGCTGAAAGACGCGAAGACGTTTGCCGCGCTCTCATGGTGGATGACCGTCGAAGAGGTTTTCTGATTTTTCAGCAGATACTTCACAAGCTACTTTTTCCGCCCGCATAGACTTTCAAAAGGAACCGGTTTTTCCGGTTCCTTTTTTTATGCTAGAATGTAACTATTATGACATTATACGACTTTGAATCCGCTCATGAGGCTTTTCTTTCGTGGTTGTTGCTGGAGCGCGGGCTGAGCCAGAATACAGCCTCCGCATACTCGCGTGATCTTCACAAGTGGTTTGCCTATTGCACGACAAACGGAATTCTTCCATTCCCTCCCGACGAGGACGGAATTGTTCGCTTTCAGCGCTATCTCGTCGAGAGCGAGGGGAGCAAATCCTCGCGTCAGCGGACCATGGCGGGGCTGCGTACGTGGATGCGGTTTCTTCAGGTCGAGGAGGTCCTGAAGACTGATATCTTGCTTCCTGCGCTTCCGCAGAGAGAGCAGCGTCTTCCAAAAATACTCAGCGAAGGAGAGGTGGACAGACTGCTCAACGTCTGTTCCGGCAACGAGCCTCTTTCGCAAAGGGACCGCGCGCTTTTTGAGGTGGCGTATGGATGCGGACTACGGGCGAGTGAGATATGTTCTCTCCGTATCAGGGATGTTGATTTCGCAGCGAAAACGCTCAGGGCTTTCGGAAAGAGCGAGAAGGAACGTACAGTGCCGTTTCTTGGAGAACCGGCCCACAGGGTGCGGATATATCTTGAAGAGGCCCGGCCGCGCCTGCTGAAGGAGGAGATCGGTATTCTCTTCCTTTCACGAAACGGGATGATGCTGAACAGGGAGGATATTTGGCGTATTTTGCAGAAGAGGGGAGCCGAAGCGGGTATTTCAAAAAAACGTCTTCATCCGCATATCCTCCGTCACAGTTTTGCAACGCATCTTCTCCGGCGCGGTATGGACCAGAGGACGCTCCAGGAACTCCTTGGGCATTCCTCCATCTCAACGACCGACAAGTACCTGCACTTTGACCTTGAACTTCGGGACGTGTATGATGCTGCCCATCCACGTGCTTAAAACAAAAAATATAAAGGAAGAGGAGTTGAGAGAATGATCGAAAAAGTCAAAGCCGCATGCGCTTTCATCAGAGAACGTATTTCCTCGTCTCCTGAATCTGCGGTGATTCTGGGTTCAGGACTGGGCTCTTTCGCCGATTCCCTCGAAGGGTGTACCGTGATACCGTATGAAGAGATACCAAACTGGCCTCTTTCAACCGCTCCCGGGCACAAAGGAAGACTTGTCCACGGAAGGCTGGGAGATCGCGATCTTTTTGTTATGCAGGGGCGCGTTCACTATTACGAAGGGTACCCTATGGAGCAGGTTGTCTTCCCAGTGCGCGTATTGCGAGAGCTTGGCGTGAAGAATCTGGTGATCACGAACGCTTCGGGGGGAGTCGACGTTTCGCTTTCGCCCGGCGATATTGTTCTTCTGGAGGATCATATCAATTTCATGGGAGCGAATCCGCTGCGCGGTCCGGATACTCCCGAGTGGAACGACCGCTTCCCCGATATGACTCGATGTTATGACCGGGAATTTTTATCCTCCTTTGAAGCGGCTGGAGCGGCTGAAGGAGTGCCGGTGCGCAGGGGAGTGTATTTTGCTTTTTCAGGTCCTTCGTTCGAGACGCCTGCTGAGATACGGATGGCGCGTATACTGGGGGCGACTGTGGTGGGCATGTCCACCGTGCCGGAGGCCATTACAGCAAACGCCATGGGGATGCGTGTCTGCGCGCTTTCCTGTGTGGCCAACGCTGCGGCCGGTATGACGGAGAACGGGCTGAGCGGACAGGAGGTGCTCGACGAGATGGCGAAGACATCCGAAAAGCTGATTCGCCTCTTGAATCGTTTTTTCAAGGAGATGAGATGAAATGTTCGATATGATTTCGTTTATCGAGCGGAAAAGAGACGGCGGAGCCCACACTGCTGAAGAGATTCAAGAGTTCGTGCGGGGGTTTGCTTCCGGGGCCGTTCCCGACTATCAGGCAAGCGCGTGGCTGATGGCGGTGTTCCACAACGGACTGAAGGGGGAAGAACTCAAGGAGTTTACCCTCGCGTTGGCTCATTCAGGAAAGATTCTCTCCTTCGGAGACCTTCGTATTGTCGACAAACATAGCACTGGAGGGGTAGGCGACAAGGTAACGCTTCTCCTCGTTCCTCTGGCGGCGGCCTGTGGTGTGAAGGTTGCCAAACTCTCCGGGCCGGGGCTGAGTTTCACCGGCGGCACAGTCGATAAGTTGGAGGCCATTCCCGGTTTTCAAATGCACCTCTCTTCCGAGCGTTTTATTGAACAGGTGCGCCGGATCGGATGCGCTATTTCCGGTCATTCCGACGATCTTGCCCCAGCGGAGGGGAAGTTCTATGCTCTGCGGGATGTGACCGGAACGGTGCCTACGCTTCCTCTTCTCTGCAGCAGCATCGTGAGCAAGAAGATAGCCGGTGGCGCTCACGCTTTCGTCTTCGACGTGAAGTGCGGGGCGGGCGCATTTATGGAGGATTATGAAAACGCGGAGAAGCTCGCGCGCGCGCTCGTTTCTCTCTCAAGGTCGCTCGGAAAAGAGAGCATGGCGCTTATTACCGACATGGACCAGCCTTTGGGAGAGTGGATAGGAAACAGCACGGAGGTGCTTGAAGCTGTTTCCGTTCTTCAGGGTAAGGGACCGAAGGACGTGGAAGAGCTTGTTGTCAATCTTGCGGGAGCAATGGTTTCCATCGATTCGGAGCTCTCTTTCGAAGAGGGGTGCTCGCTCGCACGGGAGAAGCTGGAGGATGGATCGGGCCTCGAAGCATTTGCGGCGATGGTCCGCGCGCAGGGAGGGGACGACCGGGTATGTGATTCTCCCGAGACAGTCCTTCCGCTTGCCGGCAAAAAACATACAATCACTGCATCTGAAGACTGCACGGTTCGCGCAGTGAACGCACGCAAGATCGGTGAAGGAGTCAAGCGCCTCGGTGGAGGGCGCATGTCGCTGGGAGAACCCATCGACCTTTCGGTAGGAGTGCGCATTCTGAAGAAGAACGGCGCCTCCGCCAGGCAGGGAGAAGCGCTGCTTGAGATTCTGTACTCCGATGAGACGAAGTTTGCGGACGCCCTGCCTTTTTTTGAATCCGCTTATACGTTCGGCAAAGTGAACGAGCCTGCCGAAGATACAGCGCAAAGGAGACTTATTCTTGGGAAGATTGGTTAAGCGTTTGTTTTTTCGTTACGGCAAAGTTTCGTTTTTGTTGCTCTGTCTTGTATTCATTCCCTTGTCCGCAGCAGCCGAGGTGAATGTTCAATATCCCTTCTCCGTGGGGTTAGGGAAGCCTTTTATGGTGCGCGTGACGTCCTCCGTTCCGTTGACGGGAGTGGAGATCATATGGCAGGGACGTACAGTACAACTCGGCGTTTCTGTGTGGAATGAACGGTATATTTCTCTTGCGCTTCTCGGTACGCAGGTCGGCAAAGTAAAGACAGGAACTCACCGTTTGACGCTCTGTTTGCTCTCCGGGGAACGGAGTTCCAAACATCCCTTCTCGATCAAGGTGACGCCGGTTCAGTATAAAGAAGACCGCTTGACGCTGCCTGAGAAAATGGTGATCCCGCCGGCTTCGGAACTCAAGCGGATCGAAGCGGAACGAAAACGTACGGGCGCCGCTCTCGCCACTATGACAGCAGAACGCCGGTGGGGGCTGCCGATAATCAGGCCTGTATCCGGTATAGTAACAAGCCAGTACGGAAGGCGGCGGATACTGAACGGAAAACCGAGGAGTCCGCATGCCGGGGTAGATTTCAGAGCGGCTGTTGGTACTCCGGTCCTCGCGTCGCTTCCCGGGAAGGTGATACTGACCGGTGATCATTACTACGCCGGAAAGAGTATCTATGTCGATTCGGGCGGCGGAGTCATATCTCATTACTTTCACATGCATACGATCAACGTAAAAAAAGGGGATTCCGTCAAGCCCGGGCAAGTGTTGGGAAACAGCGGCGTGACAGGACGTGCCACAGGGCCGCATCTGCATTTCGGCCTTGCGCTCGCCGGACAGATGGTGGATTCTGAACCGCTTTTTTCAACGACGTCTTCAGCGATGCTTGAAAAAACGGCGCTTCGGAAAGTAACCCCTCGCTGGAAATAACGTAGGTGGATGGGGTTGGATTACGAAATGCTCTCGCCGAGAGGAGGGAAGCGGATGAGGGTTTGGAAGAGAGCCTTCTTCAGTTGCCTGTTCTTGCTTTTGTTTGCTTCGGCAGGATGTGGGAACTCACTTGTCAAGGAGTATGAAACTCGTTTTACGAAGTATTTCACTGACAGAATTCAGGCGCGATCAATGTTGTCCGTCATTGTGGCGTCCGAGGATGAGCTGCGGCGGGGCAAAGTGACGACGTTGAACCTCTGCATTGAGGATGCGGTTATCGAGGGTGTTCGCTACGATAGGTTGTTGCTCGTAATGCATGATGTTCTTTTCACTTCGGCGGCACGCGGCATTGTTGTGCATTCGCATGGCGAGAGCCTTCTTTCGGGCGGCATATCCAAGGAGACCTTTCTGAAAACGCTCTCCGAGGGAATGCCCCACTTTGCGGTATCTGAACTTGCGCTTCGCAACGGAAGCGTCATGGTCAAAGGCGTGTATGAACGGCGGCTTACGTTTAAGGTACGGGCGTTGATGCGCTTCACCGGGTCTTATGTGATCGACGGGGACGGCGTAGCAAGGGTGCGCTTCGACGATGCCTCGAACGACAATCCGGCAATCAGCACACTCGATGTGGCAAGGGCGATGTCGAATGCAGCGTCCGTTCTCTCCTTCCGGGATTTTTTCGGGGCTCCCATTGTCAGGGAAGTTTTGGTGGATCACGATATGGTGTGGTTTTCTGCGAGGAGTCAATAGAAAGATTGTTGCGCCGCTCCGGGATGCTGGACTTTTTCACCGGAAGCCAGTACAATTCTTAATGGTGAATGGAGGCGAATGTGTCCCGGTGGGCGCCCCGGACTTCAAATCCGGTGGGGGGCGGTATAGGCCGTCTCCGGTGGGTTCGACCCCCACACGCCTCCGCCAGTAGTGTAAATCAAAAAGACGCTTCCCTTCAATGGGGAGCGTCTTTTGCATGGTACAATAATCCGAAAATACACCATTTCGGAGGTGATTTCGTGATTCCATGGGAGAAGAGAGCGGAAGAAATGGTGGAAAAACAGATCCGGGCAAGGGGGGTTGTTTCGGAGAGAGTTCTTGAGGCAATGCGCTCCGTTCCGCGCCATCTTTTTCTTCCCGAACGCCTTCGCGAAAGCGCCTGGATCGACAGTCCTCTCCCGATAGGGGAAGAGCAGACGATGTCGCAGCCGTATATGGTGGCAAAAATGACGGAGCTTCTTGCTCCGGAAAAAGGAGATTCAGTCCTTGAGATAGGAACGGGGTCCGGGTATCAGTCAGCCGTCCTTGCATCGATGGGCGCGAAGGTCACAAGTATAGAACGCATCGCTTCGCTCGCAAAAAGGGCGACAGAAACGCTTTCTTCCCTGGGGTACGATGTTTCCGTGCTGTGGTCGGATGGACGGGAGAAGGGGGAGCTTGCAGGCGAGTTCCAGGGTGTCATTGTTACAGCCGCTGCGCCTGCATTGGAGGCGTGGTGGTCCGAGGCGCTGGCGCGGGGAGGAAGGCTGGTTTCGCCGGTA
The DNA here is from genome assembly GCA_963668335.2 of Aminobacteriaceae bacterium. GTDB lineage: Bacteria > Synergistota > Synergistia > Synergistales > Aminobacteriaceae > JAAYLU01. The sequence goes on from CAXXRY010000041.1 coordinate 45,727, forward strand.
ACGGTTCTTTCCGGAAGCGAGCGGCTGCTTCTCCGTGAAAAGAAGGCGCCCGGCGAATATGTGGATACATGGTACGATTACTGCCGTTTTGTACCTCTTCTGCAAGGGAGGACGGGCGGATATTGCTGAAGAGGTGATAGGGTGAGATACAGTTTCTTTAAAGGAGCGTCGCCGAAGGAGTTGTTCTCGGTTCGTTCTCTTGCGCTTTCAGGGCTTGTAGCCGCCATCTATGCGGTGACGACGGTTCTGTTTGCCCCGATTTCTTATGGATATATTCAAGTGAGGATCTCCGAGGCGCTTACTGTGCTTCCGTTTCTCTTTCCGCAGGCGGTTTTCGGCCTCTTCGTGGGGTGTCTTTTCGCGAATCTCTTTGGTGGTTTCGGTATACTCGACGTGGTTCTGGGGAGCGGCGCGACGCTCTTAGCGGGGGTTATTTCCTCTGCCATGCCGACGGTCTATTTAGCCGCGCTCCCGCCTGTGCTTGTGAACATGGTTATCGTTGGGGGGTATCTTTCGTTTATTTTGGATCTCCCCTTTCCCCTCTGCGCGATGTATGTCGGGATCGGGCAGTTTATTGCCTGCTATGTCCTCGGTATTCCGCTGACGATGCTGCTGCAAAACCGCATAAAAGCGGGCGGGGAGGACCCCGCCCGCTGAGTCGTCACGCTTTTTTCTTCCACTTTGTGCCGTCGGGGGTGTCCTCCAGGAGGATGCCTCTTGCGGCCAGATCGTCGCGGATCGCGTCCGATCTTTTAAAATCCTTGTTCTTTCGCGCTGTATTGCGTTCCGCGATAAGCGCCTCGATCTCCGCGGCGTCTTCTTCTCCGGTTGCTGCGTCGAGCCCGAGAACGCCCAAAACGGAGTCGATCTTCCGGAAGAATTCCGCGGCAAGTTCAAGGAAAGACTCTTCGAGCGTCTGTGTTTCTTTCAGATAGGTATTTACCGTCTTTACGGTCTCGAAAAGGACGCCGAGGGCTGCCGCGGTGTTGAAGTCGTCGTCCATCGCCGTGACAAAACGGTCCTCGAATCCTTTGAAGAGTGATTCAAACTCATTTCGAGATCCGTCGCTTGTCGTTTTTCTGTTTTTGCGCGCATGTTCCAGATCGGACCAGCAGTTCTCCAGGCGTTCGACCGCGCCGAGCGACTGGTTCAGGCTCTCTTCCGAAAAGTTTATGGGCGACCTGTAGTGAGCGCTCAGCATGAAGAGGCGGATTGCCTTCGCAGGGTACTTTTGAAGCGCGGCACGGGCAGTGAGAAAGTTGCCGAGCGACTTTGACATTTTCTCTTTGTCGATCAGGAGATAGCCGTTATGGATCCAGTAGCGTACGAAAGGTTTGCCTGTGGCGGCCTCCGCCTGGGCGACTTCGTTCTCGTGATGGGGAAATGTGAGGTCGGTTCCCCCGGAGTGAATGTCGAGAGTCTCTCCAAGGTATTTCATGGACATGGCGCTGCATTCGATGTGCCAGCCGGGGCGTCCCTCGCCCCACGGGCTGGGCCAGGAAGGTTCGCCTTCTTTTTTTGCTTTCCAGAGGGAGAAGTCGAGAGGATGTCGTTTCCGTTCATTGATCTCGACCCGCGCGCCGGACTGGAGCTCCTCAAGGCTCTGTTTCGCAAGGACTCCGTAAGAAGGAAAACTGCCCACGTCAAAGAAGACGTCGCCGTCGGCAGCGTAGGCATGTTCTTTTTCGACCAGCTTTTCGATGAGCGCGATTATTTCGGGAATGTGTTCCGTCGCTTTCGGGTTGTGCGTTGCACGGTGAATACCCAGGGCGTCCGCATCCTTGTAATACTCCTCGATAAAACGATCCGCAAGCTGCTTGACAGTGATGCCCTCCTGGTTCGCGCGGTTGATCATCTTGTCTTCGATATCCGTGAAGTTCTGGACGAAGGTGACTTTGTAGCCGCTGTACTCAAGGTAGCGGCGGAGGACGTCGAAGACGATGAACGGACGCGCATTGCCTATATGGAAGAAGTCGTAGACCGTAGGCCCGCAACTGTAAAAGCCTACATGCCCCTCCTTCAGAGGAACGAAAGGTTCTTTCGTGCGTGTCAGATCGTTATACAGTACCAGACTCATTTTTCAGCACCTCCAATGCGTTCTAATCACGTATTATATAATACAATTCATTAGGATGCAGAACATTTTTCTTCACTCGGCGAACAGAGCTGTATGTGAAATTCGGAGGATGACGTGGCGAAGGAGCATATAAAGAAGCTGTTGAAAAATCTGCCGGATAAACCCGGAGTCTATCTGATGCGGGATGCTGAGGGCGAGGTTCTCTATGTGGGGAAGGCGAAGTCGCTGAAAAAGCGGGTGGCGTCGTACTTCCGGCACGAGTCGTTCGCTTCGCCCCGCTTGAGGAAGCTGGTGGCTTCCATCGAGGATATCTCGGTCATTCGGACGGAGACCGAGGTCGAAGCGTTGATCCTGGAAGCGAAGCTGATCAAGAAGTACGCCCCCTTCTTCAACGTCGAGCTGAAAATGGGGGACAGGTACCCGTATATCAAAATCACCTCCGAGCCCTTCCCAAGAATCGTGGTGACGCGTCAGAGAGGCAAGGATGACGGGCTCTATTTTGGTCCCTATGTGCGTGTCGGCGATGTCCGATCGCTTCTCCGCCTTATCGAACGATACTTCCCCTTGCGGATATGCGCTCGGGAGATCGACCCGGCCGATGCGGCGAAGGGAAAAACTCGTCCCTGTCTTCATCATGCGCTGGGGCGCTGCATGGGAGTCTGCGCCGGTCTGGTGAGCCCGGCTGAGTACAGGGAACGGGTCGACGACGTCATTCTCCTGCTCCAGGGGCAGTCCACCGAGGTCGTGGAGCGTCTCCGGAAGAGAATGGACAAGGCGGCGACGAGTCTCCAGTTTGAAGAAGCGGCACGACTGCGCGATACTATTCGCGCGATTTGGCGTATCACCCGCCAGAGAATCTCCTCGCCGCTGCGCGAGGACTTCGACGGGGATATGTGGCAGTGTCTGAATCGGTTGCAGGATCTGTTGCAGCTTCCTGTCCTTCCGTGGAGGATCGACGGCTTTGATATCTCCCACATGTCGGGGAGAGAGACGTACGGCGTGGTGGTGGTGTTCGAACAGGGGGTTCCCAATCGTTCGCTGTACCGGCGTTTTAAAATCAGAACCGTCGAGGGAGTGGACGACTTTCGCTCTATGGAAGAGACGCTCGAACGCCGTTACGGGAAGTCGCTCGAAGGCAAAGAACCCTTGCCGCAGCTCATCCTGATCGACGGAGGCCCAGTGCAGCTTGAATTTGCACGAAAGGCTCTTGGAAAGCTCGGATTGGAACAAATTCCCTCGATATCGCTGGCAAAAGAGGAGGAACTGATATACCATAGCACGGAGCGGGAACCTTTGCGGCTGGATAGAGGGAACGAAGCCCTCCGCCTTTTGCAGAGAGTCCGTGACGAGTCGCACCGTTTTGCCATCGAGAGCCATCGTTCGTCACGGTCGGCGCGGTTACGGCGGAGCGTGCTCGAAGATATTCCCGGCATTGGCAAACACCGGGCGGCTCAGCTTCTCGGGCGTTTCGGAAGCGCACGTGCTATAGCGAACATGTCGCCGGAAGAGCTGGCGGCGGCGCCGGGAATCGGCGGTGCGACCGCGGCCAGAATCTTGAACTTTTTAAAGGAGCAAAACAGTGATCCTCTCCAGGAAGAAGATTGACGAGTATTTCATGCGAAGGGTGTTGAGCCTCGCTCTCAGAGGCATGGAACGTACATCGCCCAACCCTATGGTGGGGTGCGTCGTGGAACGGGACGGCGTCGTCCTTGCAGAGGGGTGGCACGCCTGTTGCGGCGAGGCGCATGCTGAGCGCGCGGCGCTGGAAAGCCTCGAGTCGGCTGTGGGGGCGACGATCTACGTGAACCTGGAGCCGTGTTCTCATTTCGGCAGAACCCCTCCGTGCGCCCCGCTGATTGTCGAGAAAGGCATCCGGAGGGCTGTGGTCGGGATGATCGATCCCGATGACCGCGTCAGCGGGCGAGGCATGAAAATCCTCCGGGATGCGGGGCTCGACGTGGAGTCCGGTGTTCTGGAGGCGGAGTGCCGATGGTTGAACCGGGGGTTTCTTCGGAAAGTCCGACTGGGAAGACCGTGGGTGACACTGAAGGGGGCCGTTGGGCTCGACGGTTCGATGGCCCTTCCTTCCGGGGAGAGCAAGTGGATTACTTCGGAGGGAGCCCGAGCTTTTGCTCATCTTCTGAGGGCGGAACACGACGCCGTTCTGGTGGGCGCCGGAACCGTCCGTGCGGACGACCCCGAATTGACCGTGCGAAACGCGTGGGGGCGATCTCCTCTGAGGGTACTTCTCGATTCAACGCTCTCTGTTGGTACAGGAGCGAAGATTCTTGGCCCGTCGTGTATTGTCTTTTCGTCGGAGTCTGTTTCTCCGGAACGTGTTGTCGCAGTCGAGGCTTCAGGAGCCTCTGTCGTGCGAGTTCCGCGGAAAGAGGGCGGACTTTCGTTGGAAGCGGTCCTCTCCGAGTTGGTGCGCAGAGGCGTGTGCAGGCTGCTCGTCGAGGGAGGGCCAGCTGTCATTTCCTCCTTCCTCAGAGAAGGTGTGGCCGACGCTCTTTCTCTTTTCCTTGCCCCCCGCTTGATGGGGCAGGGGAAGACCTTTACGGGAGGACTGACCTTCTCCTGCATGGGGGAGACGCTTTCTCTCCGGGAGTCCAGCGTGAAGCGGGCAGGCGGGGACTTTCTGCTTGAAGGAGTGTGCGCATGTTCACCGGACTTATAGAGGCAGTAGGGACGTTTGCCTCGCTTTCGGCAAACGGGTCGTACGCGAGGCTTACCGTGCGGGCGCCGTCGTTTGCCGGAGCGTTGACGCGCGGCCAGTCCGTGGCGGTTTCAGGAGCGTGCTTGACGGTCACGTCGTGCGGAGATGATTTCTTTTCGGTGGATGTGATGCGCGAAACGCTCGCGAAGACAAAATTCCGCTCGCTGTGCATCGGCGCCCGCCTGAATTTGGAGCGGGCCCTTCGCGTCGGCGACCGGCTCGACGGGCACATTGTCACAGGACACGTCGACGGTATCGCCGCCGTTCGGGGAATACGCAAGGGAAGCGAGGGGTTCCTGCTGGATGTGGAACTTCTCCCGGAAATGCTCCAGCTCCTTGTGCCGAAGGGGTCGATAGCAATCGACGGAACGAGTTTGACGATCGCGGATTTCAAGGGTGCGATCTGTACGGTAAGTCTCATTCCGGAGACCTTGAAGGCGACGAATCTGGGTGATTTGCGGCCCGGGCACGATGTGCACGTCGAAATGGATATTCTTGGAAAGTACGTCCGCCGACTGCTCGGATCGATGACCCCGGACGGTTTCGGCAGGAACGGTCCACCGGCGGCGGGCGGCGATGATACGTCGTCCGGGTTTTCGATGGATTCATTTAGAAAGGCTGGATGGCTGTAGACTGTGCGGGAGGTTGTTATGGAATGAGCGCTCTTTCGGAGACGGAAACGCAGGAGAAAACGATGTTCAGCTCCATTGAAGAAGCCGTCGAGGATATACGGAACGGCGGGATGATTATTGTCGTCGACGACGACAGCCGTGAGAACGAGGGAGACCTTGTCATCGCCGCCTGCAAGGCGACCACCGAGTCGATTAATTTCATGGTGCGAAGGGCGCGGGGGCTTGTATGCGTTCCTCTTGCGAAGGAATCTGCGCGCCGTCTTCGTCTTGATCCTATGGTGCGCGAAGGAACGGATAAGCATGGAACGGCCTTCCTTGTTTCGGTCGACGCTAAAGAGGGAACGACGACAGGCATTTCGGCAGAGGAGCGCGCAGCGACAGCGCGTCTGCTCGCCGATTCGTCGTCCAGACCGGATGATTTTTATCGTCCGGGGCACATGTTTCCACTCGAAGCGAGGCAGGGCGGCGTGCTGAAACGGGCAGGCCACACGGAAGCGTCTGTGGATCTCGTCCGCCTGGCCGGGCTTCCGCCTGCCGGGGTAATCTGCGAGATTATGAACGAGGACGGTACAATGGCCCGGCTTCCGCAGCTTCTTTCATTTGCCGCGGAATACGGCCTGAAGATCATTTCGATCGAAGACCTGATAGCGTACAGGAGCAAGAGGGAACGGCTGATTGAGAAGATCGCGACGGTCGAGCTTCCTACGCTCCACGGCTCGTTCGTAGCGCACGCCTACAGAAATGTGTTGGACGAGAACTCGGAGCGGGTGCACATAGCGCTTGTAAAGGGTAAGGTAGATGGCCAAAAAGGCGTTCTGGTGCGCGTCCATTCAGAGTGCCTCACAGGCGATGTTTTCGGTTCTCTTCGCTGCGACTGCGGTCCACAGCTCTCCGCAGCGATGGAGATGGTGGAGAAAGAAGGGTGCGGCGTAGTGCTCTATATGCGGCAGGAGGGGCGCGGCATCGGCATCGCGGAAAAGCTGAAGGCGTACCAGCTCCAGGAGAAAGGGCTGGACACCGTGGAGGCGAACGCTGCGCTCGGTTTTGCACCCGATCTTCGAGATTACGGCATCGGGGCGCAGATTCTCCTGGATCTTGGGGTACAAAACATCAGGCTGCTGACGAACAATCCCAGGAAGGTGGTCGGCCTTCAGGGGTACGGACTTGAGATCGCGGAACGGATACCGCTGGTGATTCCGCCCAACAAATTTAACGAGCGCTACCTTGGAACCAAGGAGAAAAAGCTCGGGCACATGTTGCATATATGCGATCTTCTGCGGTAAGGGAGATCCTGAAGGGAGAGAGTTCCGAATGAGGGTTATCGAAGGGAAACTGACGGGGGCGGGGCTTCGGTTCTGCATCGTCGTTTCGCGTTTCAACAGCTTCTTCAGCGAGAAGCTGCTCGAAGGGGCGAAGGACGCGCTGCTTCGCCATGATGTATCTCATCACGGCATCGACATCGTATGGGTTCCGGGAGCGTGGGAGATCCCCCTGATCGCGAAAGAGGCCGCGCTGAGCGGCAAGTACGACGCCATTATCGCGCTCGGCGCTGTGATACGAGGCGACACGACGCACTATGAACACGTTTGCGCCGAGATGTCGAAGGGAATAGCGTCGGTCAGCATGACCCAGCGGGTCCCTGTGGCGTTCGGCGTTCTGACGTGCGAGTCGATGGATCAGGCCGTAGCCCGTTCGGGGAGCAAGGCCGGAAACAAGGGATTCGAGGCGGCAACCGCCGCTATCGAGATGGCGAATATATTGAAGCAGATGCGGACTGAAAAGGAGACTGACCAGAATGCTTGATATCCGATGGATTCGTTCCAACGCCGATGAAGTGAAGGTCTACCTGGCAAACAGAAACAACGACTTCGATATAGAGCCTCTTCTCTCGCTCGATGAAGAGAAACGAAAACTGCTCTCCGAGACCGAGGATCTGAAAGCGAAGCGGAACGAGGGCTCGCGCAAGGTAGGTATGGCGAAGAGCAAAGGGGAGGATGCAGCCGAGCTGATGGAGGAGATGCGCGTCATCGGCGACAGGATCCGCGATATCGATAGTACGCTTGCAGAGATTGAAGAGAAGATGAACGACATGCTTCTCTCCATTCCCAACCGTCCGCACGAATCCGTTCCCGTAGGAAAGGACGAGAACGACAATCCGGTAGTTCGTCGCTGGGGAGAGCCCAAATCTTTTGCTTTCGAACCGAAAGCGCACTGGGATATCGGCGAGGCGGCGGGTATCATGGACTTCGAAAAGGGCGCGTCGCTCGCCCAGAGCAGATTCACTGTGCTGAAAGGTATGGGAGCTCGTCTCGAACGAGCTCTTCTGAACTTCATGCTGGACCTTCACACGGAAAAACACGGCTACCTTGAGGTGCAGCCTCCCTTCATGGTGAACAGCAAAACGATGCAGGGAACGGGGCAGCTCCCGAAGTTCGCCGATGACCTCTACAAGTGCGAGAACGACGATCTCTGGCTGATCCCGACTGCGGAGGTACCTCTCACCAACCTCTTTGCCGGTGAGATCCTGGAGGAGGAGCAGCTCCCGTTTTATTGCACGGCCTATACGCCCTGCTTCCGCAGAGAGGCTGGAGCGTACGGACGGGATGTGCGGGGAATGCTTCGGCAGCACCAGTTCGACAAGGTTGAGATGGTCAAGATCAGCGCGCCGGAGAAGAGCTACGAGGAGCTGGAGATGTTGACGGACAACGCGGAAGAGGTGCTCCGCTTGCTCGAAATTCCGCACCGGACCGTCTGCCTCTGCACGGGCGACATGGGGTTCGGTTCCAGCAAGACGTACGACATCGAAGTGTGGCTGCCCTCCCAGGATAAGTACCGTGAGATCAGTTCGTGCAGTAACTGCGAAGACTTCCAGGCCAGAAGAATGAATACTCGCTACCGTCCGAAGAGCGGGGGCAAACCGCAGTTCGTCCACACGCTCAATGGATCGGGGATAGCTGTGGGACGGACACTCATCGCTGTTTTGGAGAACTACCAGCGCGAGGACGGTTCCGTCGCGATTCCGAAGGTGCTGGTACCTTACATGGGCGGTGTAGAGGAAATACGGTAACCTCTTCGGAGAATGGTGGAAAAATACAGCTACTGCTGATACAATCGTCTCAAGCTTTCTTTTTTGCAGGGGAGGGAATGGGTTATTTTTCGCGCGGAAATGTACGTAACTGAAATTCTTCTTTGTGTGCTTCCTCTTACGGTGCTCTGTTTTATTTCGCAGCGCGCCTGCAGACGGAGTATGGACAAAACGCAATACAACTATTTCCGTGATCTGACCCTTATTGCGGCTTGGATTCTTGCCGCACTGTGCGTCGGGGGACCTTCGTCTCGTTTCATCGTCGGAATGGCGATGCTTGCGGCGGTGTTCGGTATGGTGCAGCATGTGTATCCCAATGCGCTCTGGAAGCCGGTTTACCTGCTTATCGGTTTTATTTTTGCGCTTTTCGGTCCGCGGATCGCTTTTATTGGTTTACCCGCGGGGCAGTATCACTATCTGCCGGTAGAGGTCTCCGTACTGATAACCGCCCTCTGGATTGCCGCCTTCCCTGTGCTGCTTCAAGAATTGGACAACATCCCGGGGATGGCGGGACATTTGCTTGCTGTTTCCTTCTCTCTTCTGTTGACCGCCACTGTTTTTTCCGGTCAAAGTTTGCAGGATGCTTTTTTTATGTCCCTGTCCGGTCTGCTTTTCCTCGGGGTTTTCTGGAGCCGTCACGGGCACATGTACCGAAGAATGGGAGAAGCGCTTGCTGCGATGTGGGGCGTTTTGGTCGCCGGAACTTCCGTACTCGGCGTGAGCAAAGGCATTACCTTCGGTACCCTGATGGTGCTCCCTCTTGGCCTTTTTGCGATTCCCATCATGGAGGCGTCGCTGAATTTTATGAACCGCGCCTTCTCCACAAAATCGCCGAATGCGGCAGTACTGTACAGCAAGCTTATAGGAAAGGGACTGGATCATCCCAGCGCGGTCCGCTTCATCACATCGCTCTGCGCTCTCGGCGGTTCGGCCGTCGCCATATCCCAGCTTGGACATCCTCTCTCCATGATGCTTGTTGTGAGCATCGTTATTCTTTTCGCCGGTATGACTTTGGCTCCGGCCATACGCAATATGAAGGAGAATGTCGAAATGCCCCAGAGACCTTCCATTTGGCGGACAACAATTGACAATGTCTCTATGAACTACGCTCTTGCAAAAGCCCGCGGAGCTCTTTCATCAAGGAGCGGAGCCTGCCTTGTTGCGACGGTAAACGCCCTGGCCGTGATGGAGGCGGAGAAAAACGACAAGTACGCCGATGCCCTGGACGGTTCTTTTTTGACCCTTGCCGACGGTACCGGACTTGTATGGGCGCTCAAGTTGCTCGGTACGCCCGTACAGGAACGAGTAACCGGAATAGATTACATGAACGGACTCGCTCGTATGGCCGCTGCTGAAGGATGGCCGGTCTATCTTCTCGGATCGAAGCCCTTGATTGTGGAGAAAACGGTGTTCGAATTGCAGCGCCGTTTCCCGGATCTCAACGTCGCCGGTTTCCGCGACGGATATTTTGACGAGGGCGACATTTCTGTAGTTGATACGATACGAGAGAGCGGCGCGAAAATCCTTTTTGTTGCGATGGGCATCCCCAAGCAGGAAATATGGGTAACCCAAAATGCCGAACGGCTTGGCGATCTTCTTGCCGTAGGCGTTGGAGGGGCCTTCGACGTCGTGTCCGGCTCTCTGAAACGCGCTCCCGAGTTTCTTCAGAAAATAGGGCTTGAGTGGTTGTACCGTCTTCTTCAGGAACCTTGGAGATGGAGAAGGGATCTGGATCTTTTTGTTTTTGTGATGAAAGTTCTTCTGACAAAAACGGGTCTTTACCGTTCGCGAGGAAGACGAACGCTTTAATGGAACCTCATATGCAAAATTGTTTTCCTCTGTGCTATGTGCGCCCTGATGTTTTCTGCGAAGACGGAGGGGCGCGTTTTTTGTTATCTGTTTCACGGATTCGATCAACCAAGAGAAATTACGAGAAACATGCTGGACATATACTGTGAAAATCATTATTCTTAGTGTCGGAAAACCGAAAGATGTACATGTGGTTTCGCTCGCAGAACACTATTTTAAGAGGCTGCGTTCGTTTGTTCCCGTTGTGCTGGAGAACGTGCCCGAAGCGAAGGACCCTCTCCCTTCAAGGAAAGTGGAGCGCGAGGGGGCCAGTATATTGAAAATTCTTCGAGAGAGGGATTTTTTGGTGACCCTCGAAGAACGGGGAGAATGCTTTCCTAGCCTTCAGTTTGCTGAATGGGTACAAGCAAGTGTAGAGCATGCTCCGGGAAGAGTGGTTCTGGCGATAGGAGGCGCATTTGGCCTTGCGGAGGAAGTCCGGCGACGGAGTAATTTTTCGCTTTCCCTTTCGCCGATGACGATGCCGCATGAGCTTGCTCTTGTTTTCCTTCTGGAGCAGCTCTATCGAGCGTTTACTCTTATACGCGGCGTAGAGTATCATCATTAAAAAAATGAAAACTTGAAAAGGAGTTGTGCTTTCGATATGAATATGGAAAAAATAATGAAACAGGCGCAGAAGATGCAGGCGCAGATGGCGAAAATCCAAGAGGACCTCGCCGGCGAACAGGTTGAAGGGAGCGCGGGTGGCGGTATGGTTACAGTGACTGCCAACGGACAGGGAGATGTTGTTTCCGTCAAGATCGAGCCTGAGGTTGCAGGAGATGACGTTGAGATGCTTGAGGATCTTGTCCTTGCAGCCGTGAACGATGCGCTCCGGAAGAGCAAGGAACTTGCGAACGGCAGGATGAGTCAGCTGACGGGCGGTCTTGGTATGCCCGGTTTGTTCTAGGACGAACGCAGGTTTTCTGTGGCTCTTCCTGATTCCTTCGAAAAACTAGCATCGTTGTTTCGCAAAATGCCGGGTGTTGGAGCAAAAAGCGCCCGGCGAATGGCTTTTTTCGTCCTGCAGCAACCACCTTCGTTTGCCGATGATCTCGCGCGCTTCCTTGTCGCGCTGAAGGAACGAGTGCATGCTTGTTCTGTTTGCGGTAACATAACGGACGACGACCCGTGTTCGATCTGCTCCGACCCTCTTCGGGACCATCGTTTGCTCTGTGTGGTTGAAACCGTCGAGGATCTGTTCAGTATTGAACACGCTGGTGTTTTTGCCGGAGTATACCATGTGCTGGGAGGAAGGGTCTCCCCACTGGACGGCGAAACGCTCGATGACCGCGTGCTGGTCGGTTTGAAGGTGCACATCGAGAATGATGGAATCGAGGAGGTGATCATTGCCACAAATCCGCGTATAGAAGGCGACCTGACATACCATGCTCTTGTGGAATACCTTGGCGCTAACGACGTTAACCTTTCCAGAATAGCCTACGGTCTTCCGGTGGGCGGTAGTATCGAGTTTGCCGACCGGACCACGCTGCAGGCGGCAATGGATTCCCGTGTACGAGTCAGGCGATCTTCCTGATTGCCCCTTTGAAAAGGAGATATGCTGTGAAAAAGTTTAAGCTAATGGCATACTTGTCGAAAAAGCGAGGTGAAAGTATGACGGAAGGTTTCGGGAAAATCGTCCAGTTGATTTTCTCAGGGCTTATGATACTTATTGGCGGCATGATCGGGGCCCAGGTAGCTCAGTTACTTTTCCCCATTATTCCCGCCGAATGGCTTGTCACATGGAAAGAATGGCTGCCTCTCTGGTTGCCCGGCAAGATTTTGATGACGATTTTTTCTGTGGTTTTATTCGCTTTTATTGGTTTGATAACCTCCCCTCTATTCCTCCGGCTTCTCGGTTTTATGGGCTCCTTCATAGAATCTCATTTGAAGAATACCAGCTGGTCGGAAATAACTTCAGCTACCGTCGGTATGATCATCGGATTGCTCATCGCGAATCTTCTTGCACTTCCATTCTCCGATCTTCCATTCGGAAGCTATATGGCAGTTGTGTTGAATGTCGTTCTGGCTTACCTTGGAGCTCGAATTTTACTGAAGCGTCAAAGCGACCTTCGCAATGTATTCGGCCCTATTCGAAGCCTTAAGGAACGCCTTTCCATGATCAAGGAGCATCCTCACCATGAAGACGAAGGTTTTCCCGCTGAAGAGCAGCCCTGGGAGGTTCCCAAAAAAATACTGGACACGAGCGTTATCATCGACGGACGTATTCTCGATGTTGCCCGTACCGGCTTCTTGGAGGGGATTATCCTCATTCCGCAATTTGTTCTCCACGAGCTTCAGGCCGTCGCCGATTCCACGGATCCTGCACGAAGAACAAGGGGGAGGAGAGGCCTTGATGTCGTCAATGAGTTGCAACGTCTTTCAGATCTGCAGATTGAAATAGTCGACGCTTCCCTGAAGCATTTGAAAGCGGATTCCGTCGACAGCGCCTTGGTTGTCCTGGCCGAGAAGATAGGCGGACAGATTTTGACTACCGATTACAACCTCAACAAACTCGCGCAGATCCAAGGGATTCGTGTATTGAACGTCAACGATCTGGCAAATGCGCTCAAGCCGATGCTGCTTCCCGGAGAGACCATAATAATCGATATCATCCGGGAGGGGAAAGAGCCTCACCAGGGAGTCGGCTACCTCGACGACGGGACGATGTTCGTAGTCGAGGATGGTGAAAACTATATCGGGAAACGGGTTGAGGTTGTCGTCACCTCCATGCTCCAGACGTCCGCGGGCAGGATGGTGTTCGGAAGAGTTCGAAGGGAAGTCCGCACGTCGTGAAAGAGGTCTCTCTTGTCATTGTTGCGGCGGGCAAGGGAGAGCGTGCCGGAGGAGCGGGCGGAACAGCAAAACAGTTCCGTCCGCTCGCCGGTATTCCCCTATGGAAGTGGAGCGCTTCCGCCGGAAACCGTCTCTTCAAAAATAACGTGCTGCACGAATGTGTTCTCGTCGTTCCGGAGAGTGCTGTAGAGTCAGTACAGAGGGCTACGCTCGAATGGAGGGTTCCGCTTTCCGTTGTGCCGGGAGGCGCTGAACGGCAGGAGTCCGTCCTGAGAGGTATTCGCGCTGCTTCCAGGAAGTATGTGCTTGTCCACGACGGCGCCAGGCCTTTCCTCTCCGATGCTCTCGTGGTAAGGCTCCTTGGCTCGCTTACGGAAGAGTACGGCGTTGTTCCTTTGCTCCCCGTATCAGATGCTCTGAAGAAGACGGGAGAGGACGGGACTGTTTCGCCGTTTCCGAGGGAGGGGCTCTGGCTGACGCAAACGCCGCAGGCCTTTCACCGGGAGACGTTGCTCTCGGTGCTTCGGAATCATGGAGGCGGAGCCAAGGACGAGGCTGAGGCATGGAACGCCGCGGGTTTTCCTCTCCGCTCGGTCAGCGGGGAACGAAGAAATATAAAGATAACATGGGAGGAGGACTTCTCTCTGGCGGAACTCTATGTGCAGCGTACTTTCCGTGCCGGAACCGGGTTCGATGTACACCCTCTCGTTCCGGGCAGAAGGTTTATTCTCGGCGGTGTCGATTTTCCGGATTTCCCTCTCGGTTTCGCAGGGTACTCCGACGGCGACGTGCTGGTGCATGCCATATGCGACGCGCTTCTGGGGGCCGCTGGGTTGGGAGATATCGGCACGCTTTATCCGGCGGGAAATCCCGCGTTTAAAAACATCTCGAGCCTCCTTCTTCTCGCGGATACCGCGGAAAGAGTGAAGGAAGCAGGGTGGACTCTTGAGTGGAGCGACAGTGTCATTTGCGCTCAAAAACCGAAACTCGCAGCATTTCTCTCCCGAATGATCTTGAAGATGGAGGAAGTTCTCCCCGAAACGTGGCGGGGTAGAGTGCACCTCAAAGTAAAATCCGGCGAACATGTTGGGCCGGTCGGACATTCGCACTGCATCGTCTGTTATTCGAACGCGACGCTCTGGAAGCCTCTTAACATTATTTGAGTTCGGGAAATTTTAGTTGGTTTTTTTCGTATGGGGAGTTGCTTCTTTTTCCAGAAAGCCCTACAATCCTTTAAAATCTTTTTCGAGTCCCTAACGGGCAGGGAGGTACCGTAATGAGTTTGGAGTCCAAGTTCGTCCCCTACGAGGGATTCACATTTGACGATGTTCTTCTCGAACCGGCATTCAGTGAGGTTTTGCCGTCCGATGTTTCTATCAAGACGAAGTTGACCGAATCGATTCCTCTGAACATCCCTCTGTGCAGTTCGGCTATGGATACTGTGACGGAGGCTCGTTTAGCTATTGCAATGGCCCGCGAGGGCGGGATAGGCATTATCCACCGGAATATGCCCCTCGAGAAGCAGTCTAAGGAAGTTGACGTTGTAAAACGCTCTGAATCCGGTGTTATCGTCGACCCCTTTTTCCTTCATCCCGAGGACATGGTGAGGGAGGCAATCTCCCTTATGGAACACTATCATATCTCCGGAGTTCCCATCGTGGATGCGAAAAAACGGCTTGTCGGCATCATCACCAACAGGGATCTGCGTTTCGTCCAGAATTTTGATCAGCCTATCAGCCGGATTATGACGAAGGACAATCTTGTGACCGCATCGGAAGGAACTACACTGGAAGGGGCCCAGTCCATTTTGATGAAGTACAAGATAGAGAAGCTGCCTATTGTGGATGAGAACGCCATTCTGAAAGGCCTTATCACGATAAAGGATATCCAGAAGGCGAAGGACTTTCCGAACGCGGCGAAAGACAGCGGAGGCCGCCTTCGGGTTGGCGCGGCTGTCGGCGTCGGCGCGGATCTTTATGAACGAGCCGCCGCCCTCGTGAAGAGCGGCGTTGACGTGCTCGTTGTCGATACCGCGCACGGGCATGCAAAAAAGGTGCTTGATTCCGTAAAGAACCTTCGGGGAGCGTACCCTGAAATGACGATTATCGGCGGAAACATCGCCACTGCTGGAGCTGCGGAGGCGCTCATCGACGCGGGAGTAGATGCAGTCAAGGTCGGCGTCGGCCCCGGGAGCATCTGCACAACGCGAATCATCGCCGGCATAGGCGTCCCTCAGCTGGGAGCGATTTTCAATGTCGCCCAGGCTGCGCACGCCCGAGGAAAGACTGTCATCGCTGACGGCGGTATCCGTTTCTCCGGAGATATAGTGAAAGCCATCGCGGCGGGAGCGGATTCCGTCATGATCGGCTCTCTTTTTGCCGGGACCGAGGAGAGTCCGGGAGAACCCATCATCTATAGGGGACGCTCCTATAAAAGTTACCGCGGTATGGGGTCGCTCGGCGCTATGAAAGAAGGCTGCAGCAAGGATCGATACTTCCAGGAAAACGCGGTTGGTGATAAACTTGTTCCAGAGGGTATAGAGGGGTTGGCAGCACACAAAGGTTCTCTTTCAGCAGTTGTTTTTCAGCTGACGGGCGGTTTGCGCTCAGGCATGGGATACGTAGGCGCACGGGATGTTCCGGATCTTCAGCAGAAAGCTCGCTTTGTAAAGGTAACGGCCGCCTCCGTCAAAGAGAATCACCCTCACGACGTCGTGGTGACGAAGGAAGCTCCGAATTACTGGGTGGATTGATACTGTAAGCCTGCTCTTCCCGAGAACGGGGGTGCGAAATGGCGGGAGCAAAGGTTTTTGAACGGAATCCGTACGAGGATGTCGTCTATTGGCCGGGGGTTATTGCTCTTCCCGAATTAATGGAGGATGTAATGGCCGATGATCTTCTCTTCGCCGATGACCCCATGGAGTTCGAGACGTATCTTGGAGAATGGTGGGAAGGATTTGTATCCGATTTTTATCTGTAAAATTATGGAGTGATACTGCGCAAAGATTTTTTTTGTGCTATACTCTATAATACTTGTTTTGCGAGATTTTTTTGCAAAGAGTGGGATTTCGCCCACTCTTTGTTTTTTACGAAGATTGAATCGGGGCGATAGCATGGAAACAGGCAAAAAAGATGGATGGAAATCGTTGCGAAAAATCGTGGAAGGTCTTGGGTATGAATGTGTCGGGATTACTCTCGTCACCGAAGAAAGGGCTGTTTTTCTGCGCGTTTTCATCGATTCCGTTGGAGGCATTCAGGTCCGGGATTGTGAGATTGTCTCAAAGGCAGTGAGTACGTTCCTCGATGAACATGAAGAGTACATTCCGGGCAAATTTTTCCTGGAAGTGAGTTCTCCGGGAATTGAGCGTCCCCTCTTTACGCCGGAGGACTATACGCGGTTTATTGGAAAGAAAGCGCGCATCAGGGTGCGCCTTCCTGTTCAGGGGAGAAAGAGCCTCTACGGACGTATCCTCTCTGCCGATGACGAGGCGATCGATTTTGAAATCGATGCGGATGTTCCAGAAGAGCGAGGCGCTTTCCGTATTCCGTTCGATACGATAACTAAAGGGAATCTTGCCTTCGAGGAGAAGAAAGATAAAAGGAGGAATTCTTAAAATGCAGCTTGGTCGCGACTTCGCCCGTGCTCTGGCTCAGATCACTAAGGAACGAGGTCTCTCGCAGGAAGTTATTGCGTCGAGCCTTGAGGCGGCGTTGATTTCGGCGTACAAGAAATTCCAGGGTGGAAACCAGGACGTCGAAGTATATATCGATACGGAGAACGGCGATATCTCCATCTGCGAGGTGAAGCAGATTGTAGATGTTGTGACGAGTCCGGATGTCCAAATCTCCTTGGAGGATGCGCAGTCTCAGGGATTCGTCGATGTCGCCGAGGGAGATTACATCAGGATTGAGCGTGATCCGGAGAACTTTGGCCGCATCGCCGCCCAGACAGCCCGCCAGGTGATTATCCAGAGGCTGAAGGATGCGGAGCGGCAGATAATTTTCGAGGAGTTCTCGGACAGGGTAGGGGATCTCGTGACCGGAGTGGTCTTTAAGTCCGAGAACGACCAGGTGCTCATCCGTCTAAACGACAGGACCGAGGCGATTCTTCCCCGTGAGGAGAGAATCGTGAGCGAAAAGTATATCCCGGGAGAGCGTATGAAGTTGTATCTGCTTGATGTCCGGCAGACGACGCGAGGCCCTCGGATTGTTGTTTCGAGGACGCACCCCGGCCTTCTCAGAAAGCTTCTTGAGCTGGAGGTTCCGGAGATTCGCGAGGGAGTCATCGATATAAAGAATATTGTCCGAGAAGCCGGAGCCAGGGCAAAAATAGCCGTCCAGACGCTTGATATCAATGTGGATCCTGTTGGCGCCTGCGTCGGGAATAACGGCGCGAGGATCAAGTCGATCAGCAAGGAGCTTTGCGGTGAGAAAGTGGACGTCATTGTCTGGAGCAGCGATCCCCTGCAGTACGTACGGAATGCGCTTTCTCCGGCGAAAATCGTTAAGATTGAACCTATCCTTGAACAGGAAAAGGCAGTTACAGTATATGCGCGTCCGGATCAACTTTCTCTCGCTATCGGGAAGGCAGGGCAGAATGTGCGTCTTGCGGCCCGTTTGACTGGCTGGAAAATAGATATTAATGCGCTTGAACCTGAGAGAATGCCTACGTTGCACGATATTTTCCAGGATATTATCGAAGAGGAGGGGTCCAAATAAGCGATGCCGTCTTGAAACGGCGGCGCCCGAGAACTTGCGTCGCCTGTCGCGAGGAGGTTCCGAAACGAGATTTGCTGCGCGTTGTGAGGACTCCTGAAGGTCTTGTTATGCTCGACCCTTCCGGAAAGGCGCCGGGGCGCGGCGCGTATGTCTGCGTTTCTGAAGAGTGTCTTGCTTCTGCGAAAAAAAGAAACGCTCTTGCGAAGGCGTTAAAGACGAATGTAGAAGACGCGCTCTACGAGGAACTCCTTGCCGTTATACGCGAAAAAATGAAAGATTACGCGGAGACGCCGTGAACGAACAGTTGATCGCGACTCTTTTGTCCCTTCTTGGTTTTGCGCGCCGTTCGGGATCTCTTCTAATCGGCCAGGATATAGTAAAATCTTCTTTGGTGCGGCGGGAGTCTCTTCTTGTGCTCTTTACCGAAAAAGACTCTTCTTTTTACAGATCCCTCCAAAAAGGGAGGTATGCAGAAAAATGTCTCTTATTAAATCCGCCTGGAATTGCAGAGGCTGATCTGTCAGCGGCAATAGGTTCGAGAAACGTGAAAGTGGTTGCTTTACCGTTACGCGGCGGTTTTGCGCAGAGAATACTGCAACTGCTTGCGGAAGGGGGAGAACGAATTGAGTAAGATCCGTGTTTATGAACTTGCAAAGATGCTGGGGAAGAGCAACAAAGAGCTGCTCGATCTTCTGATCGACCTCGGCGTCGATGTAAAAAGCCACATGAGTTCTATTGAAAATGAAATCGCCCAGCTTGTGGAGGATGCACTCTCAAGCAAATCTTCCAGCGGGACAGAGAAAACAAAGAAAGAGGAGCAAAAAGTGACGAAAACCGAAACTTTCGAAGTGTCAAAAGGCTCTACAGTAAAAGCTGTGGCCGAGCTCCTGGGAGTTACCCCGGCCGAAGCCGTCAAATGTCTTATCTCCGCGGGGATGATGGTTCCCGCGGACAGTCCGGTAGATGAACGTTGCCTGAAAGTCCTCGGCGATGCGTACGACGCCGTGCTTACTCTTGCCTGCGACGACGCGGAGCAGGAGGGAGAGGCAACGACCTGTGCGGTCATCAAACGCAAGACTTTTTCAGGAGATCATCTTGAAGCCCGGCCTCCGATCGTTACAGTCATGGGACATGTCGACCACGGAAAAACGACGCTTCTCGACTTCATCAGAAAGACGAACATCACCGCACGGGAAGCGGGCGGCATAACGCAGCATATCGGCGCCTCCATAGTAATGCACGAAGGAAGAAAGATCGTTTTCCTCGATACCCCGGGGCACGAAGCGTTTACTTCGATGCGTGCGCGGGGAGCACAGGCAACAGACGTGGCAGTTCTCGTCGTTGCAGCGGACGACGGTGTGATGCCGCAGACGCGCGAGGCGATAAATCATGCCAAGGCCGCCGGAGTTCCCATCGTTGTGGCGATAAACAAGGTGGATAAGCCCGCTGCGAAGGCCGATAGAGTACGGCAGCAGCTTTCGGATGTCGGTCTGGCCCCGGAGGAGTGGGGGGGCGCCACGATCATGGTCGAGGTGTCAGCGAAATCAGGACAGGGAATTCCGCAGCTTCTGGAGATGATCCTTCTCGTTTCTGAAATGGAAGAACTACAGGCAGATCCGACGGTCCGTCCCGAAGGTGTTGTCGTGGAAGCAAAACTCGACAAGGGAAAAGGTCCGGTTGCTACTGTTCTGGTACAGCAAGGTTCTCTCTGCAAAGGGGATATCGTGTTGTTCGATACCGCTTGGGGCAAGATCAGGGCTATGATCGATGCAGAAGGGAACCCGATCGACTGTGCGGGCCCGAGCACGCCGGTCGAGATTCTCGGCCTTACCGCTGTACCGCAGCCGGGCGAGGTCTTCAAAGCCGTAGAAAACGAACGTATAGCCCGCGACGCGCTCAGTGCAAAAGAACAGGAAGTTCGCAACTCTCAACAGAGCGGTCCAAGAAAACTTACGCTGGAGGAGCTGTATTCGCAGCTTAAAGAAGGAGATATCCCGCAGCTCAATCTGTTGCTGAAGTGCGATGTTCAGGGGTCGAGCGAGGCGCTTGCCGCATCTCTGGAAAAACTTGCAACGAACGAGGTCGGGATAAACATTGTTCACCGCGGAGTCGGCAGAATCGCCGAATCCGACGTGATGCTCGCGTCTGCATCGAACGCCGTTATTATTGGTTTTAACGTGCGTCCGGATGCGAATGCGAAGAAGGTCGCCGAGTCGGAGGGTGTCCAGATACGCCTGTACGACATTATCTATGACGCCATCGACGACGTGAAAGCCGCGCTTGAGGGTATGCTGAAGCCGACCATACGGGAGAACACACTGGGCCAGGCGGAGATACGACAAGTTATTCGCGTCCCGAAGGCCGGAAATGTCGCCGGTAGTTACGTGCTCGAAGGCGTTATTCGTAGGAACGCGAAAGCCCGCCTCATCCGCAACGGAATTGTGCTTTGGGATGGCTCCCTTGCGAACCTGCGGCGTTTCAAGGACGATGCCCGCGAGGTAGCTGCAGGGTACGAATGCGGTATCAGCCTCTCCAACTTCCAGGACTTCGAAGAGGGCGATATCGTGGAAGCATACGAGATCATCGAGGAGAAAAGGCATCTCTCCTAATGAACCGGAGGGTTCCCGTTCCCTACTCGGGCTTCCTATTCGTTGCCCTCGAAATAATGGGAAGCAGGAGCATGAAGGATCGGAGAAAGGTGACGCAATCCCTGCTCGACAGGATCAGACGGCGTTGGAATGTTTCAGCCATGGATCTCGGACCCGACGGAAGCTGGTCCGAGGTCTTTCTGGCTTTTTCCGCGGCCGCTTCAGGGGTTTCTATGGCGGAGGAGCGGCTCCGGACGGTGTACTCTTTTTTGACCAACGAAGAGGAGACCGGGGAGTTCGTGATCCTATATCACTGGCGCGAGGTAACACGCTATGACGACATTTCGAATGCAGCGAATCAACAAGCAGATCCAGAGAGAAGTTTCGCTTCTGCTGGAGCTGCGCATAAAGAACGAAACGGCAAAGAAAGCGATCATTACTGACGTTGACTGTTCTCGTGATTTGGAACACGCAAAAGTGTACTTTACGACGGTTGATCCCTCTGAGCGGGAAGAGGTGGGGAAGGCGCTCGGAACAGTCGCCGGAGCGTTGCGGAGTCAGCTCGGGAAGCTGTTGACTATACGGCAGATTCCTGCTCTTTCCTTTCTTCTTGATACGAGCGAGGAGTACGGACGCAGTATCGATGTGCTGCTGGACTCTTTGAAAACGGATGACACTGATATCATAGGAGATGAAGACGACGACACCGAAGACGACCTCGACACGGATGAATCGTCGGAGGCTCGTTAACGGGGAGGATGAGATGAAGGGCAGGTACGCTTCGCCGGATGGATTCCCCATGCTCATTCGCATCCTTTCCGACGCTTCGGAATGGATCATTCTTTCACATATTAAACCTGATGGCGATGCGCTCGGCTCCGCGAGCGCTTTCGCTTCGGTCGGAAGGAAACTCGGAAAGACTATCGTTTGGGGAGGCCCTGACGAGTATCCTTCTCGCTACCTGTTTCTTGCAGGTTCCGAAGAGTTTCGTTCAAACTTGAAGCTTTCTTCACTTGCACTGGCCGAGGGAAGCGTTGTTCTTTCTTTGGATACCTCGACGCGAGCACGTTCCGTTGATGATCTTGAAGCTCTTCCCGGAAACGTGCAACTGCTGAACATTGACCACCATGTGGATAACGAATTGTTCGGGACTGTAAACTACGTGGATTCATCTTCCTCTTCGACCGGCGAGATCGTCTGGCTGCTCCTTCGCGAGTGGGGAATACCCTTGGGAATCGATGTATTGGAAGCTGTCTACACTGCTCTTGCGACTGACTGCGGGAACTTTTCATTCTCCTGTACGACGCCGAGGACTCACAGGGTTGCGGCAGAGCTGCTTGAAGGAGGGGTTTCCCCGGCGAAGATGGATGAACTTATCCGCTGCAATGCGACCATTCCCGGCCTTCGGCTGAGGGCGGCCGCACTGTCCAGGGCCTTCGTCGCAGGCGGCTTCGCCGCGTTTACATGGTTGAGGAAGGATGATTTTCTCCGTAATGGCAGCGAACGCTCTGATACTGAGTTCCTGGTAAACGATCTTCTCACTCTCAAGGATGTCTCGTTTGCCGCTTTCTTCGTTGAGGACGAGGAGTGCGTCCGTGTATCGCTCCGCTCGAGAGGCGTTGTCCAGGCGGCTGAGATAGCGCGTCTATTCGGGGGAGGAGGTCATCCTCAGGCAGCCGGGTGCAGGCTTCCTCTTCCTTTATCGGATGCTGTGGAGAATGTGCGTTTTTTGGTGGAGGAACGGTATGCCGAGCGGCTTGCTTCTGCTGAATAAACCTGCCGGTGTACGGAGCACCGTCTGTGTTGCCATCGCGAAAAGGCGCCTCAACAGAGAGTTCAAGATAGGGCATGGCGGCACCCTCGATTCCACTGCTGAAGGACTGCTTGTCCTCCTGATTGGAGGAGCTACTCGGACGAGCGATCTCGTGATGTCCCTGCCGAAACTCTACGAGGCCACCTTCATGCTCGGTGAGGAGCGCTCCACTGACGACTACTCGGGCGAGCCCGTTTTTAAAGGGGATGTCCCCGATGATGCTCGGACTCGTATAGAGGCGTTTCTTCCATCTTTTTTCGGAGTTCGGCTTCAACTGCCTCCGGGAATCTCGGCTGTTCGAGTCGGAGGAAGACGGGCTCATGCTGTGGTGCGTTCGGGAGAAGAGCTCTCTCTTCGCAGCCGACCTGTTTTTGTACGTTCCATTTCGCTCCTTCCCGGCGAAGAAATACGGAATGTCTTCACCATACGCGTTCTCTGCGGGAAAGGAACATATATTCGCAGTATTGTCCGCGATATAGGCAGATTGCTCGGGTGCGGGGCATATGTTCTCAGACTAGTCAGAAAACACACCGGATTACTCTCTTTGGAACAGGCTCTTTCTTTTGAAGAATTTCAAAACGGCAGCGCTGATCTTCGATCACACCTTTTCCCTCTTTCTCGTTTCGCGGAGAATTTTTACTGCTATGAAGCCGATGAAGAAAAAGCACCTCGTTTGCGCGACGGGCTCGCGGTACCGCTTTCCTCCCTTCGTTTTTTGTATGGAGGAATTCTTTCTCCCTATAAAGGAGCCGTGGTCCGGGGAACGAACCTTTTTAGCTACGGACGCATTCTTCGAGAAGGATTTTTCAAGCCGAAAACTAATATTGACCTGGAGGAAACCGAATGATTGTCGTTCTTGGTGCTTTCGACGGATTCCATAGAGGACACACGCTTCTCCTCGATCGGGCCAGGGAACTTTCGGAGCAACACAGTTGTTCTCCGTCAAACGGGGAATGGGCGGTAGTGACGTTTTCTCCGCACCCGGATTCCGTTGTCCGGGGTGGGATGTTTTCGCTTTTTTCCGAGGAGGAACGCGATCTTCTCGTGCGCTTCTTCAATATTCCGCATATAGAGAAGATACCGTTTGACGAGGCGCTCTCCCGTACTTCGGCGGAGGGATTCATTGCTCTGTTGGAGTCGCTCCTTCCAGTGACGGGAGTTGTAGTGGGGGAAGATTTTCGTTTTGGTCGCGATCGGGAGGGGGACGCCGCATTTTTGCGGGAGGTGTCGAAGCGAAAAGGGTGGCTCTTTGAAAAATTGGATACCTTCGTACTTGACGGAGCAAAAGTCGGAAGCAGCGATATAAAAAAACATGTCATATCAGGAGATGTCCAGCGAGCCAGAAATCTGCTCGGATATCCTTTTTTCTTCAGGGGAAGGGTTGTCTCGGGTGATGGCAGAGGGCGTACCCTGGGTTTTCCAACTGCGAACATCGAGTATCCCAAGAAAAAGATACTTCCGCAAGGAGGAGTCTATTCCACTTCGGTGCTGATCGGAGACGAGTGGTGGCCGGGAGCCTTGAATATCGGTTATAATCCGACATTCCTTTCCTCTCTGGAAAACCCGCGTTTCGAAACCTATGTGCTGGATCTCGACGAATCTCTATACGGCAGGACAATGACAGTCTTCCTTGAGTCGCTTTTGCGTCCCGAAATCAAATTTGAATCGACTGATGCCCTCCTTCATCAGATGCAGCTTGATGTTCTTCAGGTGAGAGATAGTTTCAGGGAGATGCATGCCCGTCACGGTGATGTTTATTACCATTTGTCAAAAGCATTTTCCTGACGTGAACGCAGTGCGACTTGAAAAATCCGGGAGAGGGTGGTACTATTCCTCGTGCTGGCGAATCCTTGGCTCTGATTTTCCGTTTTCCAGCAAAAAATTAGTTGTAAAGACGGGCCTGTAGCTCAGTGGATAGAGCGGCACCCTCCTAAGGTGTAGGTCGGCCGTTCGAATCGGCCCAGGCTCGCCATTTTTTTATGGTGTTTTCGGGAAAAAGAGGTGTACAATGTGCTTGATGCTTTTCTCAAACGTTGCTTTTTTTTTATGGCCTTTTTTTCTCTTCTCTTTTTGTTGTGTGTACCAGTTGAGTCACTATCGATTCGCTCTTCGGACGGAAGCTCGCTTCTTGTCTTTCCCGTTGCCCCCGGAGATTCTTTTATTCTGAACTTCATTCATTCGGTTGAAAAGACCCCGGTGGAGAGCGAATTTCGTGTTCTTTCGGGCAAGGTGCGTCAGTGGGAGGAGCGTTTTCTTTCCCATAACGCAGGACTGCCGACGCAAGCTCCTCCAAACGGACGATTCATCATGGATACGGAATGGATGATTCTGAGAGGAGGCGGGCTTGCCGTCCAGAGTTTTCGGTATCGGGTCGGCAATGAACAATTCGGCAGAAATTTTATGGTTCTGCCGGACGGGTCAAAGAAGATTCTTTTTGAGGAATACCCCGGGCGCGTTCTTATCTTTTCAGCCGAATCAACGTCTTTATTGAAGTATCTAGTATCGCAAGTGTTTTGAATACGATAAGGAGGTGGTTTTATTGGCCGAAGTTCCCGAGAAGGACGGAGTGAACGGAAAGAACGAAATCGATCTTGACTCTCTTCGGCGACAGTTCGACACCGAGGCCAGATATCGGAAACTCTCAGGTTTCCCGGCAATTCTTGTTTCTTCGCTTGCGGTTTGTATGTCGCTGTTTCATTTGTACACTTCAGGTTTTGGTCTTATGCAGGCTATTATTCAAGCGGCAGTCCATCTGTCTTTTGTTCTTGTTCTTGTCTTCCTTCTTTACCCTTTTTCTCCTAAGTTTTCAAAAACAGAAATTCCCTGGTACGACTACCTTTTAGCCGCTCTTGGAGCCTTTGTCACGCTCTATCTGGTTGTTGAATTCGATTCTCTTATTACACGAGCCGGGTTGCCGACAACAATGGATCTGATCGTCGCGTTCCTGGGTGTCGCTATCCTCCTGGAAGCAACCAGGCGAGTTACGAGCCCTATTTTGCCCGTCATCGCCATCTTTTTTCTATTGTACTGCTACTACGGGAGATATTTCCCGGCGCTCTTCCAGCACAGAGGATTCAACATCAACCGTATTGTGAACCATATGTACCTTGGAACTGAAGGCATTTTCGGTATTCCCCTCGGTGTGTCCGCGACATTTGTGTTCATGTTCATCCTTTTCGGTTCCGTGCTTGAGCAGACCGGAATGGGCAAGTTCATCATCGACCTTGCGATGGCGCTTGCCGGATGGGCTACCGGAGGGCCGGCAAAGGTGGCGGTACTCAGCTCGGGGCTTATGGGATCCATATCCGGTTCTTCCGTGGCGAACGTCTGTACTACCGGAATGTTCACAATCCCCTTGATGAAAAGCGTCGGGTATAAACCCCACTTCGCAGGAGCGGTAGAGGCCGTTGCCTCCACCGGCGGACAGATTATGCCGCCGGTCATGGGCGCCGCGGCGTTTATCATGGCCCAATTCATGGGAGTTCCGTATATCCAGGTTGCCCTTGCGGCTATCGTTCCGGCGCTGCTGTACTACTTCGCGGTCATCGTTCAGGTTCATTTGGAGGCAACGCGCCTTGGTCTCAGAGGACTTCCAAGGGATCAGCTCCCTCCTTTGCTGCGTCTCCTTCGCCAGAAGGGACATTTGCTGATCCCGCTTGTCGGTATCGTTTACTTCCTTATCGGAGGATACACTCCGCTGAAGGCAGCCTACAACGGAATCATCATTACTTTTGTTGTTTCTTGGTTGAACAAGGAGACCCGCCTGACGCTTCCTCGCTTGCAGGCGGCTCTTGAAAGCGGGGCCCGTTCAGCCCTCGGCGTAGCCTGCGCTTGTGCGACCGTCGGAATCATCGTCGGTACGGCAACGCTGACGGGTCTTGGTTTGCGTATTGCCAGCGCAATAGTTACATTGGCTGGAGGCAACCTCCTTTTAACACTTCTTTTGACCATGGTTGCCTGTATTCTTCTCGGAGCCGGCTTGCCGACAACAGCGAACTTTATTGTCACGAGTACAATGGCGGCTCCGGCGCTTTTCCAACTTGGCGTCCCCCCAATGGCGGCCTACATGTTCGTGCTTTACTTCGGTATAGCGGCCGATCTTAGCCCCCCTGTTGCTCTTGCAGCATACGCCGGCGCAGGAATAGCCGGAGCCGAGCCCATGAAGACGGGTGTCACCGCCGTGAAATTGGCTTTGGCAGGGTTCATTGTTCCTTTTATCTACGTCTTCAATCCGATTCTGGTCCTTGTGGACTATAGCTTCGTTCCATTCGCGCTTGCAGTCGGGACCGCGATGCTTGGCGTCATGCTGCTGGGTATGTCCACGGTCGGTTATTTCAGAGGCGCTTTGAGTATGTGGAAGAGAGCGCTTGCTCTTGCAGGAGCACTTTTCCTGTTAATTCCGGGATGGCAGAGTGATCTGTTTGGTATTGCAGTCCTTGCGTTGCTTTACTTCCTGCAAGTCTTTTCTTCACGAAAAACGACCCTAGGATAAACCGGTCGGTTATCCGAAAATATGATAATATAGAGTAGTTTCTTACCGTCCCTGTGTATCAGGGACGGTTTTCCTATTCCACAAGGGGGTACATGCATGAGCACGGACTACAAGAGCACGCTCTCGCTTCCGGAAACGTCCTTTCCTATGCGGGCGAATCTCGCGAAGAGAGAGCCTGGTTTTCTCGATTTCTGGAAAGATCGGGACATCTACGGAAAAATGTTGAAAAAACGTGAAGGGGCTCCTTCTTTTGTTCTTCACGACGGGCCTCCTTATGCGAACGGGCACATTCATATCGGCACTGCGTTTAATAAAATCCTCAAGGATTTCATCCCGAAGTACAAGGCGATGAAAGGGTTCTTTTCCCCGTATGTTCCCGGTTGGGATACGCACGGTCTCCCTATAGAGCTGCATGTTATTAAAAGCCTTGGAGTGTCGAAAGACACGGTCGATCCCGTTCTTTTGCGTGAGAAGTGTACTGAATATGCCCTGCAGTTCCGAGATATTCAGCGGGATGAGTTCGTGCGCCTTGGTGTCCTTGGAGACTGGGATAACCCTTATATGACGCTGCGCCCTGAATACGAGGCGGCGCAACTCGGCGCTTTCGCAGATCTTGTAGGAAAAGGTCTTGTGTACAAGGGGCAGAAGCCGGTCTACTGGTGTATCGACTGCCAGACAGCTCTGGCGGCTGCCGAGATTGAATACTGGGATGAAACATCTCCCTCAATCTTCGTCGCGTACTCTCTTTCGGGCGCGGAGTCGCTTCTGCCGTCGCTCGCCGGAGAGGATGTCAATATCATTGTGTGGACGACGACGCCATGGACACTGCCGGCGAGCATGGCTGTAGCTATCGGGTCTGACCACGATTATGTCTTTGTTCGCGCAGGGAAGAAAGTCTTTCTCTTCGCCAAGGCGTTGATGGAGAGCGTGTCGAAAGAAACGGGCATTGTCTTCGACGAGGAGCTGGGTACAGTAAAGGGTTCTGAGCTGCTGCAGTTGAACGCGGTCCACCCGTTTTACCCGGAACGCCTTCTTCGTATTCTTCCGGCGGATTATGTTCTTTTGGACACCGGTACAGGTTGTGTGCATACGGCTCCCGGACACGGCGTGGAAGACTATGAAACCGGCGTGAAGTTCGGCATTGAGGTGTACAACCCGGTTGATGATACTGGACACTTCATCCCAGGCACTGGTCTTGTCGACGGGCTTTCTCTGGAAGAGGGCTCAAAAAGAATCTTCGAAATCCTTACAGAGAATGGGCGTCTTTTGGGAAATAGCAAAATCCAGCACTCGTATCCGCACTGCTGGCGCTGTAAAAAACCTGTCATTTTCCGTTCAACGGATCAGTGGTTTGTTGCTGTGGCCGCTTTTAGAGACGAAGCGCTCAAGACGATCGAGAACGACGTTCGCTGGATCCCCGATTGGGGGAAGGACCGTATCTTCAACATGGTCCGTGATCGTTCCGACTGGTGCATCAGCCGTCAGCGAATCTGGGGAGTGCCGATTCCGGCTTTTTACTGCAACGACTGTGGAAAACCTATCCTTACCGAGGACAGAATTCACGCTGTCCAGGCGTTCGTCAAAGAACAAGGGTGTTCGGCATGGTGGAGGATGACCCCGGAGGAGCTGCTCGGCGATTTGTGTGTCTGCCCTCACTGCAACAGTACGAATCTTCGTAAGGAGACGGACATCATGGATGTTTGGTTCGACTCGGGAACAAGCCACGCAGGCGTTCTGAAAATCCGCCCTGAACTGAAATGGCCTGCAGATATGTACCTTGAAGGAAGCGACCAGCATCGTGGCTGGTTCCAGACATCGTTGCTGACTTCGGTAGGAATGCACGGCAGGGCTCCGTACGAGCAGGTGCTCACGCACGGTTTCATCATGGACGGCGAGGGGCGCAAGATGTCGAAGTCCCTCGGGAATGTTGTTGCTCCGCAGGAAGTCATCAAGGAGTACGGCGCCGACATCCTCCGGCTTTGGGTCGCTTCGACGGATTACAGAAACGATGTCCGGATTTCCAACACCATAATAAAGAATTTGAGTGAATCGTACCGCAGAATCCGTAATACAGCCAGGTATCTGCTGGCGAACCTGAACGACTTCGCTCCGGCGGATTCGGTCCCGTTCAGCGAGATGCTTGAAATGGACCGGTGGATTCTCATGAAGCTCAACTCGATCATCGAGAAGGCGAACAGCGCGTACGACAACTATGAATTCCACATTCCCACGTTCGCAATCCACCAGTTCTGCGTGAACGAGCTGAGCTCTTTCTACCTGGACGCCAGTAAAGACCGCATGTATGCCGACGGTAAAAATTCACTTTCTCGCAAGAGTGCTCAGACTGCGATGTGGTATGTGCTTTCGGCCCTTACACGAATGCTTGCGCCCGTGCTCAGTTTCACTGCCGAGGAGATCTGGCAGGAGATGATAAAAATCGACGCATCGCTTCCCGAGAGCGTTTTCCTCTCCGACTGGCCGGATGGGGCAGAAGGAATCCGCAATCAGGAGATCGAAGCGAAGTGGGAAAAAGCGTTGGCGGTTCGCGGTGCGGTCAGCAGGGTTCTCGAGCTCGCAAGGAGCGGCGGTATTATCGGGCATCCCCTTGACGCGCGCGTCGAGGTTGAAAAGCAGAACGCCGCTACTGTTACCGCATCATTTACCGAAGAGGATTTTAAAACCTTCAGCATCGTCTCCGGTTTCCGGTGGGTTGATGAAGTTTCACCGATGAGCATCGTGCAGACCGATGAGGAAACGGGGATCAGGATTGGTGTTGATAAAGCGCTCGGAGAGAAATGTCCCCGATGCTGGCAGTATACAGAGAGCCCCGATGCGGAAGGCCTCTGCCCAAGGTGTTCTCGGGTGCTCCATGCTCCAGGAGATGCGTGAAGAAGGGCGTTTCCCGCAAGAATCACTTCCTGCTTCATGCTCTGCCGAGGCGGATGAGGAGATAACCATTGTCGAAGCCGTGGGCAGGAATGAAACGCTTATCGTACAAGAGGTCGAGGCGGGGAGCCGTCTCGACCTCTTCTTGGCGTTTCGGCTTGGAATAACGCGTTCCTTTGCTCGGAAACTGCTCGATTCGGGAAATGTAAATATTGCTTCAGCGAAAAAAGTGAAACCGGGTTTGAAGATATCGCCCGGTCTTGTAGTCAGCGCAACGCTGCCTGCCCCGGAGACGATGGACCTGGAACCGGAGAACGTTCCTTTCTCCGTAATCCACGAAGATCCATGGCTGATCGTTGTGAATAAACCTGCAGGCGTCGTCGTGCACCCGGCGCCCGGAAACTGGCGCGGTACCCTTGTCCACGGTTTGCTCTATCGTTTTGATTCATGGGGAACGTTCAACAACGTGTACCGTCCCGGTATAGTGCATCGCCTGGACGGGCCCACTTCCGGGCTTCTCGTCGTCGCAAGGGACCAGAAAACGCTCGACAGCTTGCAGGAACAGTTTCGTCTGCGCGAAGTAGAGAAACGATATCTGGCTTTGGTCGAAGGAAATATTCGGCACACACGAGGCCGAATCGAGCTCCCTATCGGACGTTCATCAAGCAACAGGCTGCGTATGGCCGTTGATCCCGACGGAAAACCAGCTATTACAGAGTTCCGGGTTCTGTGGAGCTGCGGCGGATACACATTTGTCGAGTGTCATATCCTCACAGGGCGAACGCATCAGATACGGGTTCACTTGAGTCATATAGGGCATCCTCTGGTCGGAGACGCCCTGTACGGAGCTTCGGGAAAAGATGCGGAAAAACTTGGCAGAGTCTTTCTTCACTCCTGGAAACTCTCCTTCAAGCATCCCGTTTCGGGAAAAAAGGTTTGGTTTACTTGTCCGTTGCCAAGCGAATTGACCGGACGGCTTCGGGGTATTCTTTCCACAAATCGGGACTGATCTGTACAGTCTCCGGGGTCGTGTACGTTACGTGCGCTATTGCACTTCCGGGTATTGACCGTACATTCTTGCGCCTGGTGAAGTCGACCTGTACTTTTGTTGAGAGCCTGGCTTTGCTGAACCATGCCGCCAGCGACGCAGCCAGAAGAATAGAACCTTCTGCATCATCGTAGACCTCTCCCGGCGTTTTCAAAATGACGTGTGCTCCGGGTATTTCGTGAATATGGAACCACAGATCTCCAGGAGAGGCGACTTTGAACGTGACGTATCTGTTTCCTCGCGCATTGAGTCCTACAAAGATCTCGTTGGCTGCATGAGAGAATCGAATATGCGGGGGGAGCTCTTCCTTCTTTTTCTTCGCCACGGCTTTTTTCCGAGGCGCGATCCACTCAAGGATGTCTTGCGCAGTGGCTGCCAGAAGCCGCGGATCGTCGATCGACTCAAGAGCGTCCATCTGTTCTTCGAGTTCGCGAATACCTTCCTCGATCGCTTCAACTTTTTTACGAACAGCGGGGACGTCGATCTTTCCTTTCTTGTACTTTTTAAAATATCGCGCCGCATTCGCCGATGGAGAGAGTTTTTCGTCGAGAGCTATCGTAATTTCCCGGTGCGTCTCCCAGTCGGTGACGGTGAACACGTCTGCTCCCTGGCGAATGCGATGCGCGGAGGCAAGCAGCAACTCTCCGTTTTTTTTAAACTCCTCGGCGCGCCCGGAAAGAGTTAACTGTTTCCGTAATCCGTCGGCATGGCGTTCACGGCTTCGTATCTCTTTTTCAATTGCTTTTCGTACGGAAACAAGGCTTTTTTCGCGATGTATAGAGAGGAGCTTCCCGGCTGTTTCCTGTCCGCAGCGTTCAATTGGAGCTCCATCCAGAGCTTCGGCGTCCTTGAAAAGCTCCGGAAAGACCGTCATATAACTACCAACCTTCTGGAGACGAAGAGGAAGTGCGCTCGGCGCGTCGCTAAGCAATCCGTCGAGCGCCTCGGTCCAAAAAGAGAGAGAAAAACTCTCCCATTGTTCTGTTATGGTCTTGACGAGAGGTCTGCCGATACCAAGGAGGTCGCGTAAATTAAGAGGGGAAAGCAGTTCTTTTATCGAACTCCACGCACTCCCGTCAAGCGGAGGAGGGGGTGTGTACGGATTCCCCGGCAGTATTGTGCGATAGCGGTTCACGTCCGGATGAATGTGCTTCGCGGCATCAAGGACGCACTGTTTCTCATCGAGAAGAATCAGGTTGCTGTTACGATCCATCCCTTCGAAAACCAAAGAATTAGAGACTGTAAACCCGGCGCCAACGAGGCGTTCGGTTTCCAGCAGCAAAATTCGGTCGCTGTATAGCTGTTGCGCCGAAAGAACTGTTCCGTTGAGAAAGTTTCTTTTCAGGGCTTCGCCGAAAGACGACTTGGGCGTCTTCATTTTCTTCAGCGCAGCAACAGTTTCTTCCCCGACAATGCCGAGTCCGTAATGAACGGCATGCCACGAAAAAAAGATCCACTTATCGCCGCCTATCTTCAATGCGGCCCAAACGTCGCCCGTTTCAATTTTATGTATTCTGGCCGGCAGTTCGCGTGCATTGACTTCTCGCGCAAGAACTGTAAGAAGTTCAGGACCGAAGGACACGAGCATCACTCCGTTTTCTCATCAAAATTCTTTCAGGGGTAAAAGTATACCACTTCCCATGATCTCAACGAAGAATCAGACTTCCGGAAGAGAAATAAACCCAGAAGTCCGGTGCGGGTATGGCTCTGGGATTCAAAAGGAACCTGTAAGTGAACCGAAAGTCGAAATTCTCCACGAAAGTCGAGGCTTGACAGGAACGGGATCCCCGTATAAAATAATCGCCGTTGGTCTGACCGGGGCTGTAGCGCAGTGGGAGCGCGCTTCCCTCGCACGGAAGAGGCCGGGGGTTCGAATCCCCCCAGCTCCACCAGATTTCGCTCGGTTAGTTCGATTGTTTCTTTACAAGGAATCGGGGCGTAGCGCAGTCTGGTTAGCGCACCTGCTTTGGGAGCAGGGGGTCGAAGGTTCGAATCCTTTCGCCCCGACCAATGAAACAGGTGCGGGAATAGCTCAGTTGGCTAGAGCGATGGCCTTCCAAGCCGTAGGTCGCGGGTTCGAATCCCGTTTCCCGCTCCATTTTTCAGGCGCCTGTAGCTCAGTCGGACAGAGCAACGGCCTTCTAAGCCGTGGGTCGCGGGTTCGAATCCTGCCGGGCGCGCCAGTAGAAAATATGGTGAGCGTAGTTCAATCGGTTAGAGCACTGGACTGTGGCTCCAGATGTTGGGGGTTCGAGTCCCCTCGCTCACCCCAAAAGCAAATGAGCGCCCGTAGCTCAGTGGATAGAGTCACAGACTTCGGATCTGTTGGTCGCGGGTTCGAATCCTGCCGGGCGCGCCACATAAAAGTTTGTTTTGGACTGTTAGCTCAGTTGGTAGAGCAGCTGACTCTTAATCAGCGGGTCGTGGGTTCGAGTCCCTCACAGTCCACCATTGCAAAAAATCGCCGAAAACCAAAGGCGTCCAAAGACAAGCAAAAAGCCCAGTGTTTACCGGGCTTTTTGTGTTTTTCTCCCCTTTTCATGCGAAGTCTGTCCTATACGTTTTTCCGGAGCCGTGGTATAAAAAGCGGTATAACGCCGAAATCTGTTATACCGTGGAGGTTGAAACCATTGGCGCTTACCGAAAAAGCCTGTCGCGACGCGAAGCCACGCGAAAAAGTCTATCTGCTCTCCGACGGAGACGGCCTGTCCCTTGAAATTCGCCCCAACGGAAAAAAATACTGGATTTCCCGAATTCGCTCGGGAGGAGCGGAAAAGCGCCGCTCCCTTGGCGTGTACCCGACCGTGCCGGCCAAAGAGGCGCGTCGGCGAAATACCGAGCTGCGCGAATCGGGGATACTCGAAGCCGGGGAACGGTTCGGCTCGATCGCTGAGGAGTGGTTCCAGCGGCGCGCCGAAGGACGGCTTGCGGATTCGTATTCCGCGAAGTTGCGGTATCGTCTCGACAAATACGTACTCCCGGCGCTGGGAAGTACTCCAATTCGCGCCGTATCGTCCGCGGATGTGCTCGCCATTTGCCGTGCGATAGAAGACGCCGGGATCATCGAGACGGCGCACCGCATCCGCCAGCTGGTCGGCCAGATCTTCCGCTACGCCATCGCCACCGGACGGGCGAAAAACGACCCCACCTCGGCGCTATACGGAGCCCTCACACCGTCGAAATCGCGTCATTTTGCCACTTTCACGGTAAGGGAGGATGTCCAACGCCTTTTACGTGCGATCGACGCGTATCCCTACCCTGTGACGCGGCTGGCGCTGTTTTTTTCGGTGTACTCGTTCGCCCGTCCCGGAGAAGTGCGCAAGGCGGAGTGGAGCGAAATAGACTCCGACCTTTGGCGCTGTCCTCCGGAGAAAATGAAGGGGCGACGGCCGCACCTGGTACCCGTCTCTCCACAGCTCGCCGCCGTGCTCGAAGCCCTCCGCCTTTTCACAGGACATCAATGCTGGCTTTTCCCCTCCACGCGGAACGACGGACGCGCAATGTCGGAGAACACCGTCCGGGCGGCGCTCCGATCTTTGGGGTTCGGAAACGACGAAATCAGCCCGCACGGATTCCGGGGCATGGCCAGCACCATCCTGCACGAAAACGGCTGGCCGACGGAAGTGGTGGAGCTGCAACTCGCGCACGCCGACCGGAACGCTGTCAGAGCGAGCTATAATCACGCGGAACGCCTTCAGGAGAGGCGCGAGATGATGAACTGGTGGGGGAGTTGGCTGCAGAGTCTACTGAAATGAAAGAGCCTCCCCGAATTATTTCAAGGATGGCTCTTTCATTTCGCTCAGGATGTTTTAGAAAATCGCTCAGCGGCGAGATGCCGAGCCCTCACTCCGTTATATCTTCCGGGTCGAATCTACATGTCGGCAACGTGTACGGCGGGAAATGCCTGGAGTTGAAAAAGAGAGACAAACGTTCTCTGGCTGCCGAATAGAGCACGGAAGCGCCGTTGACGTACAACATGCGTTTCAAAATCAAAGGATCTTCTCCCTTGGGCAATGGGCGCGATCTTATCGTTCCGGTCACGAAGACTGAAAAGGAGTACGGAAAGGCGGCCGGGTCCATGTCTTTCGGAGTAGAGACGTCTAAGGAAACCCGCCATATCGTCTTTTTCCCCTCGCACAAAGAAAGCCACGCTTCCACCAAGAGTTCAGGGTGGGCGTGCTTTTTTTTATCATATTGATGGCTTTCCAAAAAGAACAGGGCCGGAAAGCAGTACTCCTGCAACTCGAAAAGGGGTGGCTTGAGCATTTCAGCACGCCTCGCCGGCAAGCTCGTCTTTTCGCTCTTCAAACTGATCCCGCATAAAATTCGATTCGGACGCATAACGGCGCGTAACCTCGTGATAGTGGCGATGTTCCACGATATCGGCCGAACGCATTCCCATAGCCTCGCTGAGCAGATTGTTCAGGAGCTGGTTCATGCTCGTTTCTTCTGTGTCTGCAAGCTCAAACAACGCCTTGTGCAGATAGGGGGGAACCCTTAGGGCTATTTTCCCGGAGAACTGTCTTCCGGTATCCGGAACGGGAATTTCCACGCCACCTTCGATCCAAGAAGCAAAGTTTTTGCGCATCACCTTTTCAAGATTCTGCAGCGCCTCCACTTCGGTCTCTCCCCAAGCACACGTGGCATATTTCCCCAGAAGGGGAACTTCGATCAAAAAACCTCCCCCCTGATCATCCGGCATTTGGTTGATAATCTTACGATAAGGTAACTCCATGTACTGCTCAATGCTTTTCATTTATAATCACTCCTCCTCAGCCTCGCCCGACTCTTCCAAGCGGTAGTGCTTCTCTATAATCGCCAAGGCATCCAATATCCTCTGCAAAACATAACCATAAACAATTTTCCCGTGACGGATTATCTCTATTCTTCCATCCGGTCCGTAGGGGGCGATAAGGAGCGCTCTCGGATCCTTTTTGACAAGAAGCGCAAGCACGGGGTGAACGAAGGAGTAGTGTGTACCGTTGCTGTCGCCGCATTGAACGAACCCGCTGCGCTTGAGAGCCGCCTCTACCGTTTTCCATGTTTCGGAGGTTGCATGCTCCCATTTTTTCAAGGTTTTATCTTTCTTCGTCAAAAGGACTTCTCCCCCCTGCGTCTTGGAATGATATTATATATGATAGTGCTGCATTGTCCAGTGGTTTTTACCTACTTCTGCGGGCTGCACACGTCGCAGGGCTTGTATCCTTCTTTCAGATTCTCCTCCCCGAAGTGCATCAACCGCTCATGATGCAACATCTTCAGCGCCTGATCCAGCAGCGCCTCCAACTTCGCGTTCTCGACGCGGAGGACTTGAACTTCATCTTGCAGTTTCCCCGATCTCTCAAAGCGCAGAATCGCTCCGGAGATCATGACCCCCGCCGCGGCGATCGCGGCGACGAGGGCGATGGTGTGACGGTCGATCATGGACATCAATCCCCTTTGATGAAAATGCTTGGTTCAGACGACGGAAAAATGTAGGCCGTGATACTGTCCGGCGACGCCAGGAATTGACAGCGAAGCTTCGCTCGTCCCGTAAAGTATGAGTCGAAATAAAACCCCACGTAGCGCCCGTCTTTCTTGCGCATGAAGAATTTGACGCTTCCAGGGGCCTCGAATGAATTCGACGTTTCAAGCGCAGTCGCCGTATATTCCCATGTTTCCGCGTCCTTGCCGGAGGATGGGAGAATCAAATAAGCTCCGTGGAATCTGCCTTTGATCAAGTGATAAAGACCGGATACCTCATCTTCCGGAGGGTATTCTGCAAGATATCGTTTTGCGTCTTCGGTGGTCAACGGGACGTCGCGCGCGGCGGCGTCTGATGTGGTGGGGGCTAGGAACAACATCATTCCAGCGAAGGCGAAAAGAAGAACCCCCAAAAACTTCGACGAGAACCCTTTTTTCTCAATCATTTGATACGCCTCCTTACACGGGAGAGAACTACACTTATCAGATCAATAATTTGAATAAAGTAAATAGAGCTAAAATGATAAAAAACCCCAAGAAACCAATACAGAGAAAATATGAAAGAACAAATTTTAAGCCCACTTTTTCATTCTCTTCGTCGTCGTCAATTATTGTAGGACATTCTATATTGCAACCATATGTTGGTTTTGAAGGAGTTCCGCCGGTGATCTTGACAAGAATTCCATATACAGGATGTCCATCGTCCATCATCGGGGCGACGTCTCTGGCAAGAGACCGGTTGAGATATCCTATTTTCTCCCAGTCTTTGTTATAAACGGCAATGGCATTTTTATCTTTCGGAT
The DNA here is from genome assembly GCA_963668335.2 of Aminobacteriaceae bacterium. GTDB lineage: Bacteria > Synergistota > Synergistia > Synergistales > Aminobacteriaceae > JAAYLU01. The sequence goes on from CAXXRY010000041.1 coordinate 82,695, forward strand.
TGTCATCCTCGTGAAGAAACTCAAGCACCATGCCTTCGCAATCATCGTCTTTCATTCTTTCGAGAATTTCCTGTCTGTTTGTCCCATCATCGTTAGCGTATGTAACGCCGACAAGTTTTGTTTTGATGATATCCACTCCTTTCTGAAAAAATAGAAAATATTACAACGCCAGCTTCGGTTACCGCTGGCGGACGATCTTGAGGACGTGCCCGGCAGCGAGTAACTATTTTATCTCCAAGGAAAGTAAATGCCAGACGTCTCCGCGATCTTGTATGACCATCACAAAGCGCGTTCGAAGCATGGCGCCGAAAGAATTTTGAGCGTCGACATATGATTTGATTTCCCATATATCATCGTCGCTGAGCTTCTTTGTCTGTCCCGGCGTGTAGAGTGGAAATTCAGCGGTAGACGGGGCCTTGAGATGATCTTCAAGCATTATTTGCGCCATTGCAAAAGCAAGGCGAGCCTGTTCGTCAAGCGTGGGGGGAGGTGTTGGAGTTGGAGTTGCCCTGGGCATGGTCTGAATGGTTATCTTCTGAGGCTCCGGAGGATCTTCGAAATAGAAATGCACGCCGGCAAGAACAATGAGAAGAACCCCAAACAGTTTTGACAGTAATTCCTTTTTCCCAATCACGCGATTCGCCTCCATAGTTAGTAGAAGTTAAAAACCCTGCCTCGGTTTCTGAATCGTCACCACCGAAACCACTACGCCGCAGACAAGAACACGTTCATACTCGCTGTCTTCTCCGGGCGAGAACTCCACGTCGGGGACGCCGGATCCGTTCGCGGCCTTGAGAATGACGGTCCCGTCCATTTTTTTATAGTAAAACTTGATCGCATCCACGGGGAAGCCGTGCTTGATGTACTGTACATGACACGGGGCTCCGTTGTGCGGCCATGTATTCCTGTTCACCACGGCGATCGAGTCCTCGGGAATATTCGCCAGCTCCATGCTGCTGCCGACCACCCGGATTCCGTAGCACTCGCCATTGCCCACCTCGGAGCGCGGCATGGGGATATATCGTTCTATTTCTCCGTCGACGACGCAATTATCGACGCCGAGCCCGCAGCATGCGGTGATATTTGCATATATTGGAACCCTTACTTGGTCGCGGAGAAGAGCAACGCTGTTTTGATCGTTATGGTATAGGTGCATAGGGTTGGGATCATCGACATCCCCCAATAGGAAGGCTGACGACGTTTCCAGATTGACCGCTAGATTTCTGAGGAAATTAATATCGATTTTTCTCGCTCCCTTAAGTCTTCTCCAGAAGGTGGTGTAGTCAATCCCAATTTTTTCGGACAGCTCTTTTTGAGACAAGTTCTTCTCTTCTAGCAAGCGCTTCACTCGTTCGGCTAAGACGCTGATGGGCTCCAACCGCTATCACCACTCTTTCAATTTGCATATTGCCATAATGTTAATGTTTTGTATATATCCTTATCGTCAATTTAGACATTGCTTTATTGGATATTTCCTTATTGACATATTGGCAATGTGGCAATATTATTGGATCGGAAAGGAGGAATGACCTTGGAACTTAATAAACTTCGGGCAAACATTGAAAAGGCGATAGATGCTTCAGGAAAGACAAGAGAGGCAATAGCTCAAGAACTGGGAATGAGCTACAACCAACTTTGGCGCTTACTGTCTGGGCGGCGGAAACTCCAAGCCGAAACAGTTGCTAAAATAGCAATGATCACGGGTAAAACCCCGAATGATCTTTTTGGCGAATTGGGAAACCCTACTCAGGCCCCCGTGAAAGCGGGGGCGGAGAACGCAGCGGCGGAACCTGTCGTAGCGGAAGGATAGACCCGGAAGCGGTGTACCGGATTCGGTCGATGGGGGAAAGGGAAGTCGGCCTCAGCCTCATCGATCTCCAGGACGGCGTAGCCGACACCCCGGAAGGCCGCCGCCTCCTCGAATGCGCGGAAAGCCTCTACCAGTAACCCGCCCCCGCGCAGCCCGCACCTTGACAACCCAACAGAGGAACAAAAAAAGCCCCTCGAAGAGGGGCGGAAAGGAGGCATCTGGATGGGCGAATCGGTGGGTCCATTTATTTACGGCTGCCTCTTCGGCACGATGACGACGGCTTTTGTATTGGTCGGTATCGCAAAAGAGTTGATGAAAGAGCGGCTTTCGAGAGTAGATACGCGGCTTTCGCATATGGAACTCAAGCTTTCCGCCGTTTATGCTCTGCTCTCTCGATTTGGCGAATCTCATCGCGCACAAGAGGATGCAGAGCACAAAGAGCACATGGCCGAAAATCTCTTAACGAGGTGATGAAAAATGACGCCGGAACAGAAAAAGGAAATCGAGGAAGATATGATTTTTTTCGTCAAGCGCGTATGCCGCGCCGAAAAAAATCAGTGTCCGGAAGAAGTGACGGTTCTTCCGGACATGATAAAAATACTTTTTACTTGGCGGAGCTAGACTCGCATTCGACAATGGCGCTGTAGATGGTTTCGTACGCCTTTGATGCTTGAGCGACTATGTCGTCGTTCACGGGCACTTCGGGAGAGTTCTGAAAAAGCGCAACAACAATATCTCCTGCGATTTCAGCAACGCTTTTTGACATTTCCGCACCTCCCTTCTTCGTGAGATGGGGAAAGCATAGCACGAGGGGAGGCCTCTCAAGGTTCCTCTCTACGCGGCGAAGGGTCAAGAAGAAAAACGGACATGAAAAAGCCCCTCGAAGAGGGGTGTGTCTACAAAAACAACAGGAGGGATATCAATGCTGCACGACATCATGCCCGGCATCGCGCACGCCGGAATCGTTTCCGGCCCCTTCAGACGGCGCACGCTCGCCCGCCGCTTCATCGAGTTTTACTCCGACGGCGACAGGCGGGCGAAGGCCGGTTTTCCTGCGCTCCCCGCGTGCGAGCTGGAGAAGCTCGCCAGAGTGGCGCGCAAGGGGACGTAAGGGGGCTTTCGATGGAGCAAATATATTTCCGGGCGAAGGCCATCGCGGAAATTCTCGATGTGTCTCCGAGCACGATAAAACGGCTTGGAGAGAACGGCGCGCTGGAAGTGGAGTATTTCGGACCGAGTTCGCCGCGGTACAGGCTGCCCAGAACGGAAGAAGAATGGCAGCGGTATCACAGGACGCGGAAAAAGGCTTTCGTGCTGACGAAAGAAAAAAGGAGGGCTAAGAGTGAGGAGCGAGCCGGAGAACGTCCGGAGGAAAGAGCGTAGCGAACGGGGGGCGGAGCTTCGCTGCTGCGACTGCGAACGGTGGCTCGACGCGCAGGGCGTGGGCAACCGGCGGCGGTGCCTCGGAACGGGAACGATGCGCTGGCGGGGAGATTCCGCGGAAGAGTGCCCGCGCGCCCGCATCAGAACGCCGTGGGGTGAGGTGGCATGCTGATGCGGAGCTTCCGGAACGTGGATCGCTTCCGCGCCGACCGTGCGAAGGTCGAACGTCTCAGAGCCGACGGCATGACCCTGGCTACGCTGGCCGCACGGTACGGGATCAGCCTCGAAACTGTAAGCAGAGTATTCACCGACGAATGGGGCTATCCGCCTCAATGGCGAAAAAGCCGCAGGAATCCGACCCCCTCCGAAAAGCAACTTCCCGATTTCGCTCCGGGACGGAAATACAAGATCAGGGAAGACGAGTACCTCTTCCTGGAGGAGATGGGCTGTCGGGCTGGAAGTCTATGGATTTTTCGCGCGCCGGTCGGATGGAAAATCACCTTCACCTATCCCCAGCTCGTGGGAGAGGAGGTGCGGACGGCGTGAATCTCGGGACCCTCGTGATCGTACTGGCGGCGTGGGTGCTCCTGACGGCGGCATGTGGTTTCAAGACCAGATGAAAGGAGGAGGGGACATGGAGAAGACGGAACTGAAAGTGTTCCTCGACGGAATCCCAGTAGAAGGCGGGCGCCGCGAAGACGAGGAGCAGGACGACGATGGCGGAGATTGAAGGCGCGCTCTCCTGCAAGGCTGCTCTGGCGAAGCTTGCGAAAACGCCGCCGCATCAGCGTGCGCGCGGAATGTACGCCATGCTGGCAAAAGAATTCTACGCGGAAATTCGCGAGGCGAAACTCGCCGGGCATTCATGGACGAAAATCGCCGAGGAGATGAGTAAGCCCCTCAAACGAGAGCTGAACAAGTCCTCGCTCATCAACGAATTTCGCCGCGTGGACAGGTGGTACGAGCAGGAAACCGGCGTCCCGGCCATAGAGGAACGGAAGAGAGGAAGAAGGAAAAAACATGAGTCGACTGCTAGCTAGAGGCCAGTGCTTGGCCCCCGAGGTACCTGAGAAGATCGAGCGCATGCGAATGAAAAACGCCCCCCTTGCGGGAGGCGCAACCGTGAAAAACGAAGGGCGTTGCAGCGCCCTTCGAACAGCATAGCACGACGGGAGGTCTTTGTCATGTTCGCCATAAAAGCCGTATGGTTTACAACCGGCATAGCTGCTGGAGCGTTCCTTATGATGCTCGTCCTGTTCTCGATCGGCGACCGGCGCCGCCGCGTCGAAGATTGAAAAGGTTCTCCGGAGCGGGGCGGCGTCGATGTGCCCGCCTCGCTCCGCACCCGAAAGGAGAAAACGGCATGAGTGCATCTCAACAGGAAAAAGTTCTTGCCCACCTCATGGAGGGCAAAAGCATCACCCCGCTCGAAGCGCTGCGGGACTTCGGCTGCTTCAGACTGGGTGCCAGGATCTTCAACCTGCGCAAGCAGGGGTACAACATCCTCAGCAGAACGGTCGTCGCCTCCGACGGCAAGAAGTTCAGCGAATACAGCCTGATCGGCATGACCAGACAAAACGCCAGAGACATCGGCTATCCCGTCGCGGGGGACGCATCATGAGAAAACGCGTATACATCGGGCATCCGCTCAGAGGGAACCACCCCGAAGACGACCTGCGCATTGTGAAAAACATTGTAGCCGCGACCGACGTATGCGTCCGCATCGCGAAAACCGAGCCGGGCATACTCATCCTCAGCCCCTTGCATGCCTTCGGCTTCTTCTCTCCGAAAGGCGACCAGACCGCGCCTCTCGCCATGTGTCGCGAACTCCTCTCCATTGCGGACGAAGCGCGCTTCTACGGCGACTGGCGCACCTCGGAGGGCTGCATGATGGAGATCGAGCACGCGCGAAACCTCGGCATCCCGGTGCTCTTCCCGGAGGACGATCATGGCGACAGTCGAATATGAGCTTTTCGCGGGCGTCGGCAAATATCAGGATCAGGACGGAAAGGAGCGGACAAAGCTCCGCCGCGTCGGCAAGGTCTGGAGGCACAGCAACGGCGACCCCTACATGGAACTCGACCCGTTCTTCAACTTCGGCGCGGTCCAGCGGAAACCCGGATCGGACAGACTCTTCCTGAAAATGGCGCCGCCACAAGGAGGCAAATAGTATGGACGACATCAGGATAACCCTTGAACATCCCTCTCTCATGCCGGAACGAAAACATGTGGGCGACGCCGGCGTGGACCTCAAGTCGGCTGAAGGCCTGGTCATCGAACCGGGAGGAATAGCCGTCGTCTCCACGGGGGTACGCCTCGCCATCCCCTACGGATACGCCGGATTCGTCGTAGTACGGAGCGGAGTCTCCACCAATCACGGCATAGTCCTCATGAATCAAATCGGCGTCATCGATCACCAGTACCGCGGCATCGTCTACCTCCCCCTGCGGAACACCGGCGGAGAACCATTCGAAATCCACTTCGGCGACCGCATAGCCCAACTCGTGATTCAGCGGGTGGAGCTACCCGGTTTCGACATCGTCGAGGACCTCCCGCAAACCGCCAGAGGCGCCGGCGGCTTCGGCAGCACGGGAATTTGAAGATGGACGCCAGGCGACGCATAGTTCAGCGCGTAAAAAAACTCCTGGCCATAGCTTCCGGATCGACGTCCGCGGGCGAAGCCGCAAACGCGATGCTGAAGGCGCAACAGCTTTTGGCGCAACATCGTCTGAGCCCGCAAGAGGTTTCCGGCGGCGAGTCCACATCGGTACTGGAAGAAGAGGTATTTTCGGCAAAAGCGGCACCGAGTTGGATTGCGAGGCTGCATGGCGCAATAGCCGTAAATTTCAGATGCCACTCCATTCACAACAGAACCCGTAGTCTAGGAACGACGTCTTTGGCTTTTTTGGGCAAGGCAGAGGACATAGAGGTAGCAAAAGCTGTTTTCGAATATGCGGTGCGGGAGGGGAGGCTTCTGTGCGAGGCGTCGCAAGCGAATAGCAAAAACTCGTTTCTCCTCGGATACTCGGCGGGCGTCGCGGTTGCGCTGAAAAATCAACGGGAAGAAAGGTCGGGCGAGTGGGGGCTTGCGCTGCTGCCGGATCAGGATGTGGAGCGGCGCATGGCGTCGATGAATCTGCGGAAGCATCGCGCGAGCTGCAAGCCGACGTCTATCGACGCTTTCTCGCGCGGCTACCTGGAGGGCTTGAACTTCACCCCGAACGCGATTCGGGAATGCGGAGCATAGGATGTGCTGCGTCATGGGCCCGCATGAGACGCTACTGTGGTATCAATGGGGGTGTGAGCGATGCCAACGCCGAAATGGCTTTACAACACGAATGGCTTGGAGAAGCTGGAGCACGCCGGAAGGCACTCGGAAGCTGAGATCGTTTTGGCGTGCGACAAAGACGGCTGGCGTTTCGGCTTTTCGTTTCAGCTTCACGATAAATTCATGACATATCGAGGACACATCTCTCCGCCCTCCCCGGCAGACAAACCGCTGAACAGTCGCCAGGAATCCATATCGGCAGCGGTTGAGCAGATCAACGAAATAATGCTCACGCGTGCTTCGATAAATCCGAAGGGTGTGGGAGAAATCAAAGACTGGTTGTCCCGTCTTTCACCGCCGAAAGAAGGACAACTCGCGCTGTTCGACGTGGAAACATGAGCCATAAGACGACTGGGAAGCGGGGATGACGAAAATGGTATGGTTTGCGATTGGACTGATGTGCGGTTGGATTGCATTGCTCGCGCTAAAAGTCTCGCGCTTGGAGACTGCGCTCGAGAAATCGCTGAAGCATGCGTTAGATATGGCGGAGAGTCGCTTTTGGGACATGGAGAGATATCACAAGCGGCGATGCGAGGAGGCGGAGCAATGATACGCGAAGTTCTTGTACGCCGCAGGGTAGTCCTTTACGGAGAAGATCACTGCGACGAAAAGTGCCCGTATTGGCGGGAGGTAAGGTACGCGGACAACAGTCCTACGGTAGCGCTTTGCATACTCGGAAAATCGATCGAAGTCATTTCGAGAGATGGCATTCTCTGGCGGCGGACGTCCGAATGCATCGAGGCCGAAAGGCTGGCGGCGAGATGATCGAACAAGACCGGGACATAGAATGACGAAGAAAGGAGAGGGCCGATGAGCAACGTCATGATCGACGACGAGCGGGATTTCTGGTGGGCGTGCGTGGACATCTCGGTCCTGCGCGATCGCGAGCTTACGCCGTACGACAAAACGGTATACGCCATACTTTGCACCTACGCTTCGGTGGAGGGGCGTTGTTGCTACCCTTCGGTGGAACGCGTCGCCGAAGAGGCCTGCTGCTCGGTCCGCGCGGTGCAGACGTCTCTCCGGAAGCTCGAAGAACGCGGGTACCTGGTGCGCAAATGCCGCTACAAAGACCGCCGTCAGATAGCCAGCAGATACAAGCTCGTCGGCCACAGGGGGGGTGCAGGTGGTGCACCCCGCCCCGCAGGAAACGCGGGGGGGAGGGTGCAGGTGGTGCACCCAGAACTAGAACCACAAGAACTAGAGCCAGAATCAAAAACTTACAGTGCTTCGCACTGCGAGGAAACCTCGCCCGAAGCTCCCGCTCCCGCCGTCGATCCGCAGCCGGAGAATCTGACGCTCGACCTCTCCGGAGCGGGAGTACCGCTCGCCTTCAAGGCGACGGCCGAGTATTTCATGCTCAAGACCGGCCGTCGCGGCGTCTCTCCGGAGGACGTCGAGGCCATCAAGCGCATCGAGCGATACCATGTCCCCAGCCGCATTCAGACCGAGATCGCCAAGGCGGTCGAGAGGTACGAAAAGGCCGGGAAACCGCTGACGGCCCTGACGTTCGGCTATATCTGGGAGAGCGTCCAGCACCAGCGCAGCAAACCGGCGCTTCGCGCGGAGCAGCTCCGCAAACAGGACCCCTGGGAGAAGCAGCGTATCGCGGATCTCGAAGACTGGGAACGGCGGCAGCAGGAGGACCTGAAGGCTCGATTCGGAGGTGAGGACACGTGACGGCGATCGACGAATCTCCAGTTCTGCAGCGGCTTATGGCATGGCGCACCGGGACGGCGTCCGAACGCGCGCTGGCGTACGTGCGGAGCTGCTTCGACGACGAAACCATTCCCCTCTCCGCCCTGCAGGGCTCCCCGCTCGACTTCCTGCGGGCCGCCGAACAGCACGACTGTCTCGCCTCGTGCCCCGGACGCGGAGACTGTCCGACCGGCGGAATGCGTTGGACGGCGACGCGGGAAGAGCTATGCGGCCGCCCCGTTTTCATCGTCAGGGTGGGACCGTGCCGCGCGCGCGCCGAAGCGGAGCGACAGGCGAAAACCGAAATGATGGTCGCGGCGAGCCGCATTCCCGAGGGAATGAAGCGCTGCACTTTCGAGACCTTCGTCACCAAGGGGCTCGACGAGCAGGTCAGGATCGCCAAGGGGCTGGCGATGGCCTGTCTTGAGGACGGATCGTCGCTCGTTTTGGGCGGCGGGACCGGAGTGGGAAAAACCCACTTGGGCGTCGCCATGGTGCAGGCGCTGGTACGCGGAGGAAAGTGCGCCATCTTCGTGCCGACGATCGACCTCCTCGACGAAATCCGCGCCGGGTACGAGACGAAAACGGCGGACAGGATTCAGCGCGCGGCTCGGGACGCCGACGCCCTGGTGCTCGACGACCTCGGCGCGAACAAAACGAACGCCTGGACCTCCGAGCGCCTTTTCGCCCTGATCGACGACCGGTACCGCTCCGGGCGGCAGACGATCGTCACCACAAACGCGATGAGCATGAAGCAGCTCGAAGAGATGCTCACCCCGGAAAAACCGGGCGAAATAGGGCACGGCGGACGGATCGTCTCCCGCCTCGGCGAAACGAGCCAGGCCCTCTTCATACGGGCGCGCGACTACAGGACGCGAAAATACACGCAGCAAAAGCTGATCGCGTGATGGGAAAAAATCATTGAAAGACAAGGAAATTTCCACCTTTGAGTATTGACAAATATAAATACTCGTGTTATGATTAAAACATCAAGAAAGGAGGTGGCAGGGGTGAGCTCAGAAGAAAGAAGCCTTCTTGACCTGGTCGAAAGCTTGGCGGTGATAGCAGCATCCGTCGCGGTAACGGCGGAAATCCTCGCAAAGCAAATCGAAAAGGAAAAGAAGGCCCGAAAGAACCGCCGAAAGCTTCGCAAGCAAAGGCGGTGAACAGGGGGGAGGGAAACCTCCCCTTCTTTCCAAAGAGTATCATACCCGAAAAGAGATGACAAGAACAAGCGTATACGTATTCTTTCTATTGGTATTGCTGCGTGGCATTTTCCACTTCGCTTGGAATCTGGAGACGGTCGAACATATCAGCTTCGGACTGTTGGCCGGAGCGATTTTGTTCGATGCGGCGCTGCAATGGCGAAGAAAATAACGCCGGATGTCCTTCGGGAAATAGTGGAATCCGAGGTCTTTACTGCTTCGGAGGCTGCGGCGTATCTCGGTATGTCTCGTCAGAATCTTTCACAGCAGACAAAGGCCGGGCGTATACCGTGCGTTCGCGGGAAACTTTACATCAAGCAGGACTTGGACGAGTATAACGCGACAGTTCGCGGAGGTCCGGCCAGAAAAAACGTTTGCGCGACGGGGGCAGGGGAAAACTGATGTTATAAGCAAGAGCGAAGTATTAGAGAGCTCATGAGGAGGGGTAGAAATGATGCGGACGACGGAGACAGCAGAAAAAAGGCAAAGGGCAGAACGGGCTTCACATCTGGAGCGAAAAATTAGCGAGTTACGCGAAAAGGCCGAGAGCTACCCGCCGCATGCGCCCGTCAGAGTGGGATTGCTCGAAAAACTTGGCGCGTATCAACGGGAGTACGAGGGGCTCATGAGAGACCTTGACGCGAGCCGCGGACAGAGCAGGCTGTTCTGATATGATGTCCCCGGAGCTTTATAAATTCGTCGAACAGTGCCTCAGAGAATACCACGAGAACATTGAGCTCCTCGATCAGCGGCGATGGGACAGGGACCACCTTCCCATGTTCGCTGACGGCGGCGGAGAGAGAGTCTCCGGGGGCGATCATCCAGATCCGGTTTTTATGCAATTATCGCAGTTGGAAGACCTTGACGAGGAGATTGTTAGGCTCGAAAGCCGAGTAGCTCCGATCGAGCGTGGGTTAAGGGTAATAGAGCGGAAACGGCCGCAGCTCCTGCCGCTGCTGGGGCGTTATTTCGACCGACGACAGTGGAAGGACATCGGGGCGGAAATCGCTTGTTCAAGAAGCAATCTCGACCGGTTGCGCAATCAGCTCATCGGGATTTTCGGCAGACTGCTGCTCAACTCGTGGCGGAACGAAGGCGGCTGGAGAGGTCAACGGTGAAAGAAAAGATTTGAGAGGGGGCGTCAAGCCCCCTCTTTTTTTTGATTGGGATTTCAATCTGAACCGTATCCTTGCCCCGTCACCTTCTCCATCATGTCCGGGTGTGTCGCTCGGAACTTCGGCTTCAGAACCACTTCCCGCAGATCGTTGCAGCTAACACAAAACAATCCAACCGTTTTCTGGTTGCCGGAAAACTTCCGCTGCGCGTACTCGGAAGGCCTACCGCACTTCGGGCAAGCGATTTGATCCTCCGGAACCGCCATCCATGTCTCTACGCGATATCCCTGGTCTCTCAGGTCTTGCAGGTCTTCGTAGGTCATTCCGTCACCTATTTGAAGGGGAAGGCTTGACGCTCCCCTTTTTTACAGATTGAGTTTCCGATAGACGTTGTCCAGGTCGTCCTGGAGAATGCCGATGTAGCGCAACGTGTCCTCCTGCGATCTGTGATTCAGGATCTTCTGCAGGAACGCGACGTCCGCCCCGCCCTTGTAAGACCAATACCCGAACGTCTTCCGCAGCGTGTGCGTCCCGATTCGCCTGAGCCCCGCCGCCTTCGCCGCCTTCGTCAATATTCTGTACGCCTGCACTCGCCCGATCGGGCGATCTCCCCCCTTTCTGGACTTGAAAAGCGGTTTGTCCGGCCGACAGTCGCCGTCGATATCGTCCAGGTATCGCCTGAGCGCCGACCGCGCGGCGGTGTTCAGCGGGAAACTCTTCGACTTTCCCGTCTTCTTCTCCCGCAGCGTCACGCTGTACGCCACTCTGACGCGCCCCCCCCCCCGCTCGGTCACGTCGCCTATGCGCAGTTGCAACAAATCAGAGATTCGCAGTCCTGAATTTATCCCCGTAACGAAGAGCGCAAGGTCCCTCGGATGTTTTTTCAGAGCTGATTTTACCATGTCTATGTCTACTTTACGCCTAATTGGTTCTACGATCTCCAAGTTATCCACACCCCCGATCAGCAACGGTTTTTAATTCTATTAATAAACGGAGATTCCTCCGATTTTGCGTGTCCGACGGACGCCTCCCGGCGCTCGGGAATTCCGTTCTTCACCGGCGTCCCCGTCCCTCTCGCCGAATGTAACACAACATGCATGAAGTACATTCGTTATCCGTCATCGGAAACGGAGTGTCAAGGGGGCTGCATGAAATTGGGACATTTCTGGGACATTCTTGGGACATTTCTGGGACATTTCTGGGACATTTTCAGCGGAGAGGGGTGGTAGAATGGTATCGTGCCAAAAACAGAGCGGCAAAAGGAAAAGGCCTCGGAGCGATCTCTCCGGGGCCTTTTCACGTCCGTATCACTCCCAAGGGAATGATTTCTTTTAGTATATCATTTCTCTTGGAGGTTTACAATGAACGCATTCTTTGAAAATGAGATCGTGCACGGGGATTGTCTGCGGATTTTGCCGTCGTTACCGGACGAGTCGTTTCACGCCGTGATTACCGATCCTCCGTATTGCTCCGGAGGGATATCCTCCGCAGCGAGGCAGGGCGACCCGACGAAAAAATATCAGCAGTCGGGACAACGGCTTTCATGGCGTTCGTTCGGGGGAGATCAGCGCGATCAAAGGTCGTGGTCCTTCTGGTGCGCCATGTGGATCTCGGAGTGTTTAAGGCTGCTCCGCAACGGGGGATATTTTTTAATGTTTTCGGACTGGCGCCAGTTACCTGCGGCGACCGATCTTTTGCAGGCGGCTGGGCTTGTCTGGCGCGGTGTAATCTCATGGGACAAGACGGAAGGGGCGCGCCCTCCGGGGAAAGCGTACTTCCGGCACCAGTGCGAGTATGTGGTCTGGGGGTCGAAGGGGAGCCTTCCCTCGAAAGAGAACGCACTCGGGCCATTCCCGGGATGTTTCCGCTTCCCGGTCAAGCAATCGGATAAGTACCATCTGACGGGGAAACCTACCCCTCTGATGAGAGAGCTGGTGAAGGTCGCTCCGACCGGAGGCGCGATCTGCGATCCGTTTGCGGGATCTGGGACGACCTGCGTCGCTGCGAAGCTTGAAGGGCGGAACTTCTTTGGGATAGAGCTCGACGCGGAGAATGTGAACATCTCCAGACAACGACTCGAAGGCGCTTGCCGAACGGAATAGGGAGGTGGTTCTTCTGCCGAGAAGACCCGGAGAACGGTTTATCGCGTCGCGTCGTCTCGAGACGCAACGACAGTACAACAAAAAGCGCCCTCTCCGTCATGCGTTTTACGACACGCCGCAATGGCGGGAACTGCGGTCGTGGTATTTCACACGACATCCATTGTGCGAGGAGTGCCAGAGGCTGGGGCTTGTCGTACCGGGGCAGATCGTGCACCACAGGATCGAGATCGCCGACGGCGGGGCGCCCCTGGACGAATCCAACCTGCAGACTCTTTGCCGCGCCTGTCACAATCGGGCGACCGCGACGGGGGGAGGGGGGAGGGAAAAGTCCGGAAGGACCGCCCCCTAGCAACGGCGGGTAGGCCCGCGCGAGCGAGCGCGAATTTGACGCGGACGAAAATTGTGCATAACCGAAGCGAGGTGAAGAAATGCGAGGACGTAAACCGAAACCGACAATATTAAAAGAGTTTGAAGGAAATCCGGGGAAACGTCCGTTGCCCAAGAACGAACCGAAGCCGGAGGGCGTGCCCAAGTGTCCTATCTGGCTGGAGAAGGACGCAAAGAAGGAGTGGAAGCGGATCGTCAAGGAGCTTTCGAAGATCGAGGGGCTGCTGACGGCCGTGGATCAGACGGCGCTCGCCGCGTACTGTCAGGCGTACGCCCGATGGGTGGAAGCGGAGCGAGTGCTTTCCGAGAGCGGAACGACCTACGTGTCCGTGACGAAATACGGCTCGACGCAGCTTGCTCGTCCCGAGGTGGCCATTTCGCAAAAGGCGCTGCAGCAGATACGCGCGTTCTGCGCGGAGTTCGGGCTGACGCCGAGTTCGAGAGGGCGGATGTCCTTGAAGCCCTCAAAGGAGCAGGACGACTTCGAGGATGATTTCTCATGACGCGTTTCCCCGGATGGACGGTCGGCTCCCCGAGAGGAGACGTTCGGTTCGATCCGGAGAAAGTGCTGCTGACTCCTCGGGACGAGGGCGCGATCGCCGATGGGTGCTACTTCGACATACCCGCCGCCGAGAAGGTCGTCAGGTTCTTCGAGAAGTATTTGCGTCACTCGAAAGGGCGCTGGGCGGGGAAGCCCTTCAAACTGCTCGACTGGCAGAAATACGATCTGGTAGCGCCGCTCTTCGGATGGAAGCGCGCAGACGGCACGAGGCGCTACCGCACGGGGTACGTCGAGGTTCCGAAAAAAAACGGGAAGAGCACCCTGAGTTCCGGCATAGCACTCTACATGCTCACGGCGGACGGAGAGCCGGGCGCGGAGGTCTACTCGGCGGCCGCCGACCGGGACCAGGCGTCCATCGTGTTCAACGAGTCGAAGACGATGGTCGTCGCGTCGCAGTCGCTTTCGAAACGGCTGAAGGTGGTCGACTCGCGGAAGACGATAGCATACGCGAAAACACATTCCGTTTATCGGGCGCTTTCGGCGGACGTTCCGACGAAAGAAGGGCTGAACATCCACTGCCTGATCTTCGACGAGCTGCACGCGCAAAAGACGCGCGCGCTGTGGGATACGCTCCGCTACGGCGGGGCGGCCCGCGCGCAGCCGCTGTTGCTTTCGATCACGACGGCGGGGTACGAGCGTACCTCGATCTGCTGGGAACAGCACGACTACGCCCGAAAGGTGCTGAAGGGAACGGTAACGGACTCGTCCTTCTTCGCGCTGGTCTACAGCACGAACTGGGAAAACGCGGAGAGCCGGAACGCGGGAGAACAGGAGATACCTTGGACGGATCGCCGCGCGTGGTTCATGGCGAACCCGAGCCTCGGGGCGACGATCTCCGAGGACGACTTCGCGCAGGAAGTGCAAGAGGCAATGGAAAGCCCGGCGAAGCAAAACACGTTCAAGCGCTATCGGCTGAACATCTGGACTCGGTCGGAGACGCGCTGGATTCCGCCGGAGGTGTGGAATAGGTGCGACGGCGGCATCGTCCTCGAATCTCTGAGCAACCGTAGGTGCTGGGCCGGCCTCGACCTTTCGAGCACGACGGACCTGACGTCGCTTTCGCTGGTCTTCGAGCCGGGGGAAGACGGCGTGTACGACGCGCTCTCCTGGTCGTGGTGTCCCGAGGACACGCTGGCGGCGAGGGTGAAGCGCGACAGGGTCCCCTACGATCTTTGGGCGGAGCAGGGGTACCTGATCCCGACATCCGGAAACGTCGTGGACTACACGTTCGTCATGGCGAAGATCAACGCGCTGAAGGACGAATACGACTTGCGCATTCTCGGGTTCGACCGCTGGGGTTCGACGCAGATCACCGTCGCGCTGGAGGAGAACGGGTTGCAGGTCCTGCCCGTCGGACAGGGATTCAAGGACATGAGCCCGCCGACGAAGGAGCTTGAACGGTTGGTTCTCGGGCGTATGCTCCGCCACGGAGGGAACCCGCTGCTGACGTGGGCCATGGACAACGTTGTGATCGTCTCGGACCCGGCGGAGAACATCAAACCGTCGAAGGAAAAGAGCACCGAGCGCATCGACCCGGTGGTCTCGCTGATCATCTCCGTGGCGGCCATGCAGCGCGACATCGAGGAGGAGTGTCCGTACAGCAGCCGCGGCATCGTGGTGCTGTGAAAACGCCCCGCGAGGATGACTCCTACGCGCGTTTTTCGAGGTCAAAGGTGTAAATAGACATCTTACCGCAAAACATACTTTCTACGCGTGTTTTCTGCTTGCGCCGTCCTTCGGGGCGGCTTTTTTTGTTGGGGGGAGGTGGTTCGGTGGGGTTTTTGAGGCGGATTTTCGGGATGGAGCGAAAGTCTGCGCCATTCTACGAAATGCTGCTTTCCGTTTTCGGGGGCGGCGAGTCGGCCAGCGGCGAAATCGTCACGGCCGATTCCGCGATGCGGTCTTCGGCGGTGTACGCCTGCGTCGGGCTGATCGCGGAGTCGGTAGCCATGCTCCCGCTGAAAGTCTACCGGAGGCGCGCGGACGGGGGGAGGAACGAAGCGCGGGATCATTGGCTCTGGGGCCTGATGAACTCCGCCCCGAACGATTGGATGACGCCGTTCGAGCTGCGCGAGTTTCTGCTTCAGCATCTGGCGCTGCGCGGGAACGCCTACTGCTACAAGGTGCGCGATCGGTCCGGGCGGGTGCGGGAGCTGCTTCCGATTCATCCATCCCTATGCACCCCGAAGCAGGATTCGAAGTGGGCGGTGACCTACGCCATCCAGTTTCCCGACGGGACGTCGCAAACGGTGGCGAAAGAGCACGTCTGGCATCTTCGATACCGGACGCTGAACGGTTTCGAAGGGGTGAGCCCGATAGCCTATCACCGGGACACCATCGGAATGTCGATCGACGCGCTGAAACACGGCGCTCGGCAGATGCGGAACGGCGCCCGTCCCAGCGGGGTGCTGACCTATCCCGGCGCGCTGAAGAAAGAGCAGATCGACAGGCTGCGGGAGTCTTGGGAGGAGCACTACGGCGGGAAGAACGCCGGAAAGACGGCCGTCCTCGAGGGCGGGGCGAAGTTCGAGGCGGTCTCGATCACGAACGAGGACCTCCAATACCTACAGACGCGCGAATTCCAGGTGGAGGACATCGCGCGGATTTACAGGGTGCCGCTGCACATGATCCAGAACACGTCGAAGTCGACGAGCTGGGGCTCCGGCATCGAATCCATGGGCATAGGTTTTGTCCAGTACACGCTGCTCCCATGGTTGCGGCGAATAGAAGGCACCGTTCAGCGGGATTTTGTCCCGCCGAACGAACGCGCGGACGTCTACGCGGAATTCTCGGTGAACGCGCTGATGCGCGGCGACGTGAAGAGCAGGTACGCGAGCTACAAGATCGGCATCGACGAGGGGTTTTTGAGCCCCAACGAAGTGCGGATGCTGGAGAACATGAACCCCCGCGAGGGAGGGGACATTTATTTGACGCCCCTGAATATGAGGGTGGGGGGCGAGGAGGACGGATCGGACGATGAAGGTGACGAAGAGAGCGTGTCCGTTCGAACTGAAGAGCCTTGACGAAAAGGGCGTTTTCACGGGGTACGCGTCGGTTTTCGGCGTCGTGGACAGCTGGGACGACGTGGTGCTGCCGGGGGCGTTCGTCGAGTCGCTGACGAAACGACGCCCGGCGCTTCTGTTGCAGCACAGGAGCGAATGGCCGATAGGCGTGTGGGAGTCGATGATCGAAGATCAGCGGGGGCTGCTTTCGGTCGGCCGGTTGCTGATCGACGATCTGCCGAAGGCCCGCGAGGCGTACGCGCTGCTCAAGGCGGGGGCCATGGACGGGCTGTCGATAGGGTACGAGGTTGTGAACTGCGACTTCGTGGTTCGCGAAGAAAAAACGATTCGCCAGCTCCGCACCGTCGATCTGTGGGAGGTGTCGCTCGTGACCTTCCCCGCGAACGAGGATGCGACGGTGACGGGGATCAAGGCGATAGAAAACATGAAGACCGTCCGGGACGCGGAGGAGTTCCTGCGGGACGCAGGTCTTTCGCGCTCGGAAGCCAAGGCCGTCATCGGCCGGGTGAAATCGGCGCTTCGGCGGGAGGCCGAAGAGGATGCGCTCGTTCTGGAAGCTGGGCGGTTGCTTGAGACGATCAAGGGAGGTACGAAATGGACGAACTGAAGAAAATTCTCGAAGCCCTCGGAAAGGCTTTCGAGGAGTACAAATCGGCGAACGACGCGCGCATCGAGGAGATGAAGAAGGGCGGTTCGGGCGCGGAATTCGAGGCGAAGCTGGCGCGGATAGAGGGCGAGCTGAAGCGTCTCGACGAGGAGAAGGGGATTATCGAGGCGAAAATGAGCCGCCCCGGATTCGGCGGGGGGTGCCGGCGAAGAGAACGCGGCCGCTTCCGAGCACAAGGCGGCCTTCGAGAAGTGGCTTCGCAAGGGCGTGGAGGACGGGCTCGGAGAGCTGGAGCGCAAGAGTTCGAAGGCCGTGAACGTGACGAACGACGGCGAGGGCGGCTACGCGGTGCCGGAGACGCTCGGCAGGGACATCTACTCGCTGCTGCTGCCCGCTACGCCGATGCGCGGGGTGTGCCGCCAGTTGACAGTGGGGAACGAGGCCTACAAGGAGCTTGTCAACCTGCACGGCGCTGGAAGCGGCTGGGTGGGGGAGACCGATCCGCGCCCAGCGACGGACGGTCCGGGCCTCGAAGAGGTAACGCCGTTTATGGGCGAGGTGTACGCTCTGCCCGAAGCGACGCAGAAGTCGCTCGACGACATCTTCTTCAACGTCGAGTCGTGGCTTGCTGAAGAGCTGGCAACGCAGTTCGCCGGGAAAGAGAATCTGGCGTTCACTTCCGGGGACGGGACGAAAAAGCCGAAGGGGTTTCTCGCGTACCCCAACGCCGACACTGCGGACGGCACGCGTCCGTTCGGCACTCTCCAGTTCCTCAAGACGGGCGCTGCTGCCGATTTTCCGGCGACCAACCCCTCCGATCTACTGATCGATGTGATCCATGCCCTGAAAGCGGGACACCGTACGGGGGGCGCGTTGGATGTTGAACAATCTGACGCTGGCGAAGGTCCGCAAATGGAAGGATTCCGACGGAAATTACCTGTGGCAGCCGGGGTTGCAGGCGGGGGTTCCGTCGGCGATTCTGGGGTATCCCTTCACCGAGAACGAGGCTATGCCGGACATAGGCGCGAACGCGTTGTGCATGGCGTTCGGAGACTTCCGCAGGGGGTACACGGTAGTGGACAGGGTCGGAGTCCGCTCTCTGCGCGATCCGTACACCCATAAGCCCTACGTCGGGTTCTACACGACGAAGCGCGTGGGTGGATTCGTTCGAGATTCCGAAGCGATCAAGCTGATCAAGTGTGCGGAATAGTCGAGGAGGGGCGAAAGCCCCTCTTTTCGCCTTGGAGGTGATTGAAAGATGCTGGTGAAACGGGCGTTCTCGTGGTGGCTCGGCGGCGTGCGGAAGGTGGATTTCGCCGTCGGCGACGTCGTGCCTGACGATCACGAGTGCGCGGAGTACGCGAGAAAGGAGGGGTTCGCGGATGTACAGGATAGCGGAGGGGAGCGTCCCGACGTCTCCGGTCGGGCTCGCCGAGGCAAAGCGGCATCTGCGGGTGACGCATGACGACGAGGACCTGCTTATCGGCAGTTTGCTGGATGCCGCCACCGCTTTTTGCGAGAACTATCAGAGCCGTTTTTATGTACGGCGGCAGATCGTCGTCCATCACGAGGCCCTTCCGGATTGCTGGAGGCTGCCGTTCGCTCCCGTCGTCTCGGTCGATTCGGTGGTTGTGGACGGCCATCCGGTCGAGTCGCTTTTCGACCCTGCCGGCAGGCTTTTCGTATCCGCGACGGGTCCCGCGACGATCACGGCGACGGTCGGGTATCCGCCGCTTGAAGCGGAGGGGACGACGGACCCGGGAGGGAACGTGCCAAGGTCCGCGCGGCAGGCAATTCTCCTGCTGGTCGGGCATTGGTACGAGCTGCGCGAGGGAATCATATCGGAGAAGTACTATACGGAATCGCCCTTTTCCGTGAGGGCGCTGCTGGATCCGGAGAGGGTGTTCGCATGATAGCCGCCGGAGATCTGCGGGACAGGGTCGATCTGCTGCGCAAAGAGCGTACTCCCGACGGCATGGGTGGCTGGGAGCTGCACGAGACGCCCCTTATGAGCGTGTGGGCTCGGGTGGAGACTCCCGATTCGAAAACGGGCGTCGTCGCGCAGAAGGATGTCGAACTGCGGACGCACGAGATCACCATCCGCTACACGGCTGAACCGAAGATCAAGGACGTCGCGGTGTTCCGCTCCCTGCGGCTGGAGGTCAAGGGCGTCCGCCACGACAGCCGCCGGAAGTGGACGTTCCTCGACTGCGTTCCGGAGGTGGTGTGATGCCTACCGTTCGAGTGGAAGGGGTGGATCGGCTCGTCCGCGATCTTCGACGGGCCGGGAAAGAGGCGGAAAAAGAAGCCCGGAAGGTCCTGAAGGCGCAGGGAGAAAAAATGAAGGCCCATGCTCAAAATTCTTGCCCTACGGGGGATGGCGGGGCGTTGAAGAAATCCATCAGGGCATTCGTTTCGGAGCAGACGCTGGAAGCTTCCCTCACCGCAGGAGGAAAAAAGGTGGACGGAGTGGACGTGTACTACGCCCAATTCGTGGAATACGGCACGCGAGACGTCAAAAAGGGAGAAGAAACCAAGACAAGTAAGCGAAAAAAACACGCCTTCGACAGGCGCGGAATACAGGAAACACCGTTCATGCGGAACGCGGCGCGGGCGCACCAGGAAGAAACGTTTGACAAGCTTTCGGATGTGGTCGCCGAAGCGTACCGGAAGGGGGCGGAGGGGTGAGTCAGAAAGAGGTCATGCAGTCGGTGTACGACCTGCTTTCCGCCTCTCCGGAGCTGGCGGCGCAAACGACCGGGGTGTTCGACGAGGTCCCGGAGGAAACGCGCGGGGACTACGTCGTCGTCGGACAGATGCAGAGCCTTCGCGGAAGGTTGCTGGACGACTCGGAGAGGCGCTGGTACGTCGACGTCCATATCTGGAGTTCGTACGCGGGGCGGAAGCGCGTCCTCGAAATCGCGGACATCATCGTTGGCCTCGTGCCTCCTGAGTGGTACCTCGAGGAGCTGACGATCATCAAGGACGGCGGATGGTGGCACGGAGTCGCGACGTTGAGCGGATACAGCAGATGAGGCCCCGTGGGGGCTTTTTTTATTGAGGAGGGATTCACGTGGCGCACGCAGGGAAAAAAGCGATTATTCAGATCGACGTATCCGGCACGCCGACGCCGTTCGGCGAATGCAGATCGTACAACCTCGACAGGGGGCGGAATGCGATCGACGTGTCGACGTTGTCGGACGAATGGAAGAAGCATTTAAGCGGTCAAAAAACGTGGTCCGGCACCTTGGAGTGTTTTTACGACCCCGCCGACCCGGCGCAGGCGGCTATGGAGGAGCTCATCGAAGTCGACACCCCGTGCAAATTGACGTTCATGCCGCTCGGGGACGCGGCCGGAAGTCCGGTGCAATCGGGCGACGCCATCATCACCAGCGTGGGCCAGCCGGTCGAGACGGAGAACGCGATCGGGCAGAGTTATGGATTCACAGGCACCGGACCGCTGACGCCGAGCACGGTCCCGGTGACACCGTAGGAGGCAGATCATGAAAATAGCGGGCATCGAGCGCGGAGAGTTCCGGTACGGGGTCAACGGCATCAGGGCGCTGATCCGGGCGACGGGGAAGACCCCGCTTCAGATGATCGGTCGGGGGTTCGATCCGAGCGATTTCGAGGCGGGGGTGCATCTCGTCTGGGGAGGGCTGCTCTGGTCGAACAACAGGCTCGTCCCCGACACTGTCGGAGAGTGGTTCGACGCCGACCCCGGCGCGTACAGGGAGGCCGTCGCGTCGGCGACGCGATCGCTGACGGAGACCTTCGAGCGGTTTGTTCCGTCGGCGGAGGAGCCCGAAGACGACGAGGAAGAAAAAGAAAGAAAAAACTGACGGCGGAGGACTGGGAACGCGCGGGCGTCGAGATGACGCTTTTCGCTCTCGGTCCTCTGCGTCTTTCGCGGGAAGAACTGTGGACGCTCTCCTGGGGGGAGCTCGATGATCGGCGGCAAGCGTGGATGTACGCCGAGCATCTGCAAACCCGCAGTCGCGCGCAGCTTGCGGCGTGGCTGCTGAACGGGTCTGGGAAGCTGAAGCACCCCGTCGCCGTGGAGGACCTGGCCGGATGCTGGGTCGACGGCCGCGTCATGGGGAAGGACGCATATCGACGCCATCTGAAGGAAAAGGTCAGGGCCAGAAAGGAGGGGCGGAATGGCTAGAAAACGGAAAGTGACGATCTGGTTCGGGGCCGACATCACGGAGATCGAAAAAAAATGGAAGCATATCGATTCCGGGATGAAATCGTGGTCCAGAAAAATGGAGCGCTTCGGATCACAGATGTCGCGCACCGTTACCGCCCCTCTGGTCGGGCTGGGGGCGTATGCCGCCCGCGAGACGATCTCGTTCGAAACGGCGTTCGCGCGGGTGCGGAAAACGGTGAATGCGACGGAGGAGGAGTTCAAGGCACTCGAACGCGGTATCCGCGGGATGTCGCTGTCGAAGGACATGTCGTCGAGCGCCGAGGAAATCGCCGAGGTCGCTGCGGCTGCGGGGCAGCTCGGGATAGCCAAGGAAAATATTCTCTCGTTTTCCAAGGTCATGATCCAGCTCGGAGAGACCTCCAACCTCTCCGCGCAGGACGGCGCGACCTCGCTCGCCAAGTTCGCCAATGTGACCAGAATGAGCCACAAGGATTTCGACCGTCTGGGGTCCACCGTGGTGGCCGTCGGCAATTCTCTCGCCACCACGGAAAGAGACGTTGTGGAGATGGCGCAGCACATGGCCGGCGCCGGAAGAGTGGTCGGGCTAACCGAAGCGCAGACCATCGCGTTCGCCGGAGCGCTTGCTTCGGTCGGAGTGGAGGCCCAAATGGGCGGATCGGCGTTTTCGAAGCTGATAGTTCGTCTGCAGACGGCGGTCGTCACAGGGAACAAAGAGCTGAAAGGATTCGCCGCCGTCGCCAGAATGAGCGCTTCCGAATTTCAAGCCGCCTTCGCAACAAACCCGGCGGAAGCGATCCGTGCATTCGTCGAGGGACTTGGGGCGCTAGACGGTTCCGGAGTCACGGCGATAGAAGTGCTCGAACAGATGGGGCTTACCGAGATTCGACTCAGAGACGCCCTATTGCGTCTGGCGGGAGCCAGCGACATCGTCAATCAGTCGCTCGCGTTGGGGACGAAGGCATGGGAAGAAAATCGCGCTCTTGCGGAAAAGTCGGCGGTCTGGAACAGAACTACCGGCGCGGAGATGAAGCGGCTCGGGAACCGGATGCAGGAAACGGCGCGCGGAATAGGAACCATCTTGCTGCCCGAATTGAAACGCGGCGCCGCGATGCTCGAAGAGTGGGTCAAGCGCTTCGGGGAACTCGATCCGGAAGTAAGGCGAAACGCCGTCACGTGGGCTGCCTACGCCGCAGCGATCGGGCCTGTTTCCCTCGTTATGAGTGCGCTGATAAAGCAGGCGAGGAACCTCGGCAATCTTTTTTTGTGGTTGGGGCAAGGATCTGGCGCGCCAGTCGTAGCTCTGACACTCGCAGTCCTTGGGCTTGCTGCCGCGTGGAACGACGCCATGAACGCTCAAGAGAAGTATTACAAACGGAGTTCGCGGCAGACGGTTGATCGCGCACAACAACTGACGAAGGCCGGAGAGATTTTTAACGAACGCCATCAGCGATACCCTACGACGTCGAAAGACTACGAGGAAATCGACAAGATCGTCGACGAATTGATGGCGTCCAGACTGGAGCAGCTTCTCCGCGAAGACGCGATTCGAATGAAGCAAAAAGAATCCGGGATAACCCGTTCCCCGGATTCTTCCGGCACGACGAAACCGATAGGGAAAACGGAGCTCCCGGTGTACAAGGGGCCCGAATCCGTTCCGGAGCTGGTATCCGGTATGCGGGACCAGATCGCCTACCTGAACGCCGACGGGAAGCAGTTTCTTCCGGTGCTCGAGGAATGGAAGCGGAAGCTGGAGCCGCTCTCGGAAGAATGGAAGCTGATCAAGGATCTCGAAAAGGATATTCTCGCCCCGAAAGCGGGAGGAACGGCGGGCAAGAACGCGGTGGAGAGTCTCGTGGAGAATATCCGCGACCGGATGCAGTATCTCAACGAGGACGGCGCGAAATTTCTGCCCATCCTCGAAGAGTGGCAGAGCAAGCTCAAGCCGCTTTCCGCCGAGTGGAAGCTGATCGAAGATCTGACAGGCGAGATCGAGGGCAACGTCGCGCAGGGGCTGGCCGACTCCTTCGCGTCGGCAGAGAAGGAACAGGCGGAACGCGTGGAGCGCTTGCGGGCGCTTCTCTCCTCGCTCTCCTGGGAAAACCAGCAGGGGTTCCTTCCCGACGCTGAGTATTCCGCAGCGCTGGAGAAAGCGTTCGAGCGGATGCGGGACGCTCTTTCAGATCCGGCCGTCTCGCAGTGGACGGAGGAGATGAAGGAACTCTTCGCGGCGCTGCAGGGGCTGAAGGGGTCGGAGGCGGGGATCGCCGTTTCCGCCCTGAAGATGCAGTTCGAGGCCGGGAGCATCGGTCTTGAGCAGTATCGCGCAGGGTTACAGCGGATAAAGGAGGAGTTCGCGCAGTACCCGGCCGTCGTGAAAACGGTGGAAGGGGAAATCGCCGGACTCGACAGGGCGGTACAGGGAACGGCTCGAAGTCTGGAACTGATGGTTCGCGAGGCGGATACGGCGCTGAACGACAAGCTGACCGGATTCGCCGACGATATCTCCGGAGCGTTCGCTTCGGCGATCGTCTATGGAGACAGTTTGAGCGACACGCTGAAGCGTCTTGCGCAGGACATCGGGTATGCGGCGTTGAAGGCAGTACTGTTAAGGACGATTTTCGGCAAGGGGAGGATAGGCGGACTCTTCGGATTTTCCGAGGGCGCGGCGTTCTCGGGAGGACATGTCACCCCGTTCGCGAAGGGAGGAGTTGTCTTTCGCCCGACGATTTTCCCCATGGCGAAGGGAATGGGGCTGATGGGCGAAGCCGGTCCGGAGGCCGTCATGCCGTTGAAACGGACCGCCGACGGTTCCCTCGGAGTAACGGCGGAGGAGAGCGGCGGTACCGTGATCAACCATTTTCACATCAACGCGGTCGACGCGAAGAGCTTCGCGGAGCTGGTCGCGAGAAATCCGCAGGCCATCGTCGCCGTCGTGGCCGGTAATTACGGAAACAACGGCGTCATACGCAGAATTACGAAGGGGGCGTGATCTCATGGCGACCTTTTCTTTTGTTCCCCTGTACGCGTGGGAATCGACTGCCGCGCACAGGGTGCTGACGAGCACGCTCGAAGGCGGCCGGGAGCAGCGCAAGTACAAGGGCGCCCGCCCGAGAGAGTGGACGCTTTCGTTCAGGGCGACGTCGTCGACGGTGGAGGCGATCGTCGCCTTTTTCAACGCCAGGAAGGGCTCGTTCGAGTCCTTCGCGTGGGTCGTTCCCGGCACGTCGACCGCCGTCACCGTGCGCTTCAAGGATGAAGCGCTCTCGGTGGCGTGGAGCGGAACCTCGTCCGGCGAAATCGCGAGCGTGACGCTCAAGGAGGTGTTGTAGGTGCCCAGAGGGTCTTCGGAATACAGGGAGGCGGCGGCCGCTCCCGCCATTTCCACGGCGTGGCTCGTGGCGATACCGAGTCTGCCGACGATCAACGATCCATCCTCCACGGTGGAGCTGTTTTTCACCGACTGGCCGGAGCCGGTTTCGTACGGCGGGAAGACGTACCTGCCGAGTCCTCTGCAGATCTCGGCGCCGAAATTCTCGAAAGACATGGAGCGCGCCTCCGGATCCATCGCGCTGTGCAATCTCCCGAACACCTTCACGGAATACGCGAAGAACTATCGGCTGGAAGATTCGCAGATCGTCGTAACGCACGCGGTTTTGAACGAAAGCGCGTGGATCGGGCTGGTCTCGTTCGTCGGGATCATCGATGCGCCGACGGTGGCGGAGGACCGGATTTCGGTCGGAATTTCGAGCGGCCGGAGCGTGGCGACGCTCGTTCCACGCAGACTCTTCTGGTCGCGGGATTTTCCGCATCTGCCGTCCGCCAAAAACCCGAGGGCGTTGAGCCTGAAATGAAGCTTGCGGATCTCGTGGGCATTCCATGGCGCGTGGGCGGGCGCGGCCTCGACGGCGTCGACTGCGTCGGACTGGCGATTCTGGCGCAGGCAACGCTTTGCGGACGGAACATGTCGTTCAGCGCGGAGTACGACGAAAGAAGCCAGTACGACCGCTCGTCGCTGATCCGCGACGAAGTCGAACGCCTGTTCCGTCCTGCGGAGGCTCCCGAAGAGGGGGCCGTCGTCCTTTTCTTTTTCGAATCATGCTGGCACGTCGCGACGTTCGTGGACGGGACGCGGTTTCTGCACATCTTCGAGGGGCGGACGAGCAGAATCTCCCGCATGACCTCGGCGTACAGGCGCTATGTAAAGGGGGTGTACGTATGGCCGGAGCCATCATAGGCGGGCTCCTCGGAATGGCTTTCGGAGAGTCTCTGGTTACGTGGGGCTTCTTAAAGGCTGGCATGGCAGGCCTCGGCTGGCTCTTCGGGGCCTCCGTCGGCTCGCTGTTCGACCAGCCGTCGCTCGACTTCGGGACGTCGAGCCCGAACTACTCTTTTTCCGAGATCTACAACACGAAATCGCAGCTGCTGCCGGTGCCGGTGGTCTACGGACGCGTGCGCGTGGCGGGGAACATCTTCATGCAGCAGTTCTACGACGACACGCGCCAGAAAATGGACATGTTCGTCGGCCTTTCGAACGGCCCGATCAACCGGGTGATCTCCGTCTACGCGAACGAGCACGTGCTCTACGGCGACGGAAGCGGCACGCAGAACTACTGGATGCTGGTGAACGGGGAGTGGGTCGAGGGGACGTACGAAGAGTATCTCGCCTTCGAAGGGACGAAGGAAATCCGCGACGAGGACGGCAACCCCGTGACGGTCAATCTGCGGGAGTGCTCGTGCGACATCCACCTCGGGGAGGCGACCCAGCTCAAGGACACCAGAGAGCCGGGAGAGTACGCCTATCCCTATACGGCGTATCTGGGCCTCACGCTCAACGTCCAGGAGGGATTGACAGGCAATCCGACGATCACCACGGAGCTTGAGGGGCGCAAAATCTGGACGCCGGCGGGGGAGCGCTACACGACCAACCCGGTCTGGTGCATCCGGGACCTGCTGACCAACCCTCTGTACGGCGTGGGCCTTCCCGCCGGAGCGATCAACGCGGCCGCCGCCGCGGACGCCGCAGCCTTTTGCGACCAGCTCGTCGAAGGACGTCCGCGCTACTCTCTGAACTACGTCCTGGACACGCAGCGCCCCGCCCCGGACGCGCTCCGCGACATGTGCATGTGTTTCGACGGCTATTTTCGCGAGCGCGAGACGATCGAAATATGCGTCAACCGCCCGTCGGCCGCGCCGTCGGCGACGATCGACACGGGCCGGGATATCGTCGAGGGGTCCTTCACCTGGTGGAAAAAGGGGCGCGAGGATACGTACAACAGGATCGTCATTGAATGGGTCGATCCGGAAAACTTCTACGAGAGGACCTCGACCCCTTTCGAGGACGAGGCGGACATCATCGCCCGAGGGCTCTACGAACGGAACATTTCGCTGCTGGGCGTGACCGACGCCTACCAGGCGGGGCGTCTGGGGGAGCAGGCGCTGAACATCGCGCAGCGGATCAAGAACTATTGCTCCTTCCGCGTCTCGGTCGGCAAATGGGACCTCGAAATCGGCGACGTTATCGCCGTCACGGATTCGGCGCTGACCGGATGGTCCTCCAAATGGTTCCACGTCATCGACGCCACAGGACGATCCGGACGCGGAGGAGGCGACGATCTCCTGCGTCGAATACTCCCCTTCCTCGTACGTCGACGTGCCGAGCATCCTACCGTGGACGCCGGACAATCCGCCGCCGGCGCCGGCGACGGATAACTACTCCAATTTGATACTGACCGACGTCGGGACGCAGGAACGCGACGGAACGTACGTTCCGAAGGTGCGAGTGCAATACGCGCCGCCAGCGGCCGAGATGGCCGAACATGTGGTGACTTGGTGGCACGACGAAGAGAGCGTCTCGACGAAAAAGGTCGCTCCGCAGATCCGCGACGTGCTGATTTCCGAGGGAATCCGGACGGGCGTCACCCTGACGGTGCACGTCTGGGGCGTTGACGTGAACGGAAAGCGTCGCACCGGTGTCGTGGGGCAGATCACGCCGGGCAAGGACGACGTGGCGCCCGGAGCGCCGACGAGCCTGACGGCGCTCGGGTGGTTCGGCGAAATCATACTGAACTGGATCAACCCGGAGACGAACGAGGACGGTACCCCGTGTACCGATCTGGCGTACGTGGAGGTATGGGAGAGCTCGCAGGACGACATAAGTACGGCCGTGCTCGTCGGG
The DNA here is from genome assembly GCA_963668335.2 of Aminobacteriaceae bacterium. Lineage (GTDB taxonomy): Bacteria > Synergistota > Synergistia > Synergistales > Aminobacteriaceae > JAAYLU01. The sequence continues at coordinate 110,261 of CAXXRY010000041.1, forward strand.
CAGGCGAGCGGAACGTCGTTCCGCCGCTATCTGGGATCGTTCGAGGGGCGCTACTACTGGGTGCGGGCCGTGGACACAAGCGGAAACGTCAGCCAGTGGAACGCGGAGGCGGGCACGTACGGATACAGCGACCTCGAATCCGCAGAAGACTTCTGGCGCGCTATCATGACCCCGGAAATAGAGGAGGCGCTCGCGGATTTGAGCGCCCCCATCGACGCCCTTTCCGAAGCGAGCATCTGGAACGCTCTCTCCGATTATCAGGACGCTATCAAGGAGAATCTACGGCAACGCTACCAGGACAAGCTCGCCGAGGCGGCGATACAGGCCGAACTCGGCGGCTTGAACGACGTGAAACACTCTCTCGCCACGATTGCCGAGGAACGCCTTACACGCGAAACGGAGGACGAAGCGCTGGCGTCGCGCATACTGACCATCGCCGCGATGCTCGGAGATCCCGAAAATCCCGGAGAGGGAACCGTATACGCGGCGATCGTTTCGGAGCGGACCGCGCGGGTTACTGCGGACGAAGCGCTGGCGTTGAATATCGACGCGCTGACGGCGGTCATCGGCGATCCGTGGAACCCCGGAGAGGGAACGGTGTACGCGGCGATCCGGACGGAGCAGACGGCGAGGGCGACGACGGACGAAGCGCTGGCGAGCGATATTTCCTCGGTCGCGGCGTCGATCGGCGATCCGGCCAATCCCGCGCCGGGAACGGTGTACGCGGCGGTCAAAAACGAAACGACCGCGCGTGCGGCCGCGGACGGCGCGCTCGCATCCAACGTCACGACCCTGCAAACGCGGGTAGACGGCAACACCGCCGGTGTGCAGCAGGTCATGCAGTCGGTGGACGGCATGAAGGCCAAATGGGGAGTCCGACTCGACATCAACGGCCGCGTGACTGGGCTCGAACTGATCGGCGGAGAGGGGAACACCGCCATGGTGTTCAACGTCGATCAGTTCATTATCCAGACCCCGCAAGGGGGAACCCCGCCCTTTATGCTGGGCACCGTCGACGGGATCACGCGCGTCGTTCTCAAAAATGTGTTCATGGAAGACGGCTCGATCACCAACGCGAAAATAAAAGACCTTACGGTCGAGCGGATCAAGCTCGCCTCCGGCGCTCCGGGGGCGCTCACGTGGGGCGTGACGAGCGGATATCAGTGGCCGCAGGGAGGAGAGCAAGGATACGTCGACACGTGGACCGAGCGTGTGATGCGGGATCTGCAAATCGATACGACGGGCGCGGTGCACGTGCTCGTGCAGGCCTACGTCCGCAGCACCGTCTACGGAGGGAACAAGCAATACGCGAAGCTCACGAAAAACGGTGGGAGTTCCGCGCTCGGAGCGGGCGGAACGGCATGGTTGGAGTCGCCGAGCAACATGATCATCAATTACATGGACACGAGTCCGGGTTCCGGAACGCAGATCTATCAGGTCAAATCATGGGTCGCTTCCGGCTCCGGATACGTGGTGACCGCAGCCGGGATCATGGCGATCGCTTTCTATAGGTAGGTGGAAAAATGGCGAAATTTATCGAGGTGGATGGAAGCGGGAGAATATGCGGTTTCGTCGAAGTCAACGACCCGATCGGCGATACGATGCGGCTCTACGCGGAAAACCCTCGTTTCATCGAGGGGGAAGCGGACCCGGCGACTCACTACATCAAAGACGGGCGCATCGTGGAGCGGCATTGCATGCCGATTTCCGTCTCCGGGGCGCGAATTACAGGCATTCCCTCCGGGAGCATCCTCGTCCTCGGAAAACAAGCGTTCGAGGTGAACGATGGGGAAGCGGAAATCGACGGATACACAGGAATCGTTAAAATTACCTGCTGGCCGTATCGCGACGCGGAGATGGCGCTATGAGAATCGCTTACAAGCCGACCGACGACGAGGTGCGACAAAAAAGACGAGCGGCGTATTTGTTGCGCTTCCCGGTCGAGAGCCAGCTGGAGGCTCTGACCGAAGCGGCGCAGGGGCGACCGGAAAAAATGATCGAGCTGACGAATGGACTCGCTGAAATACGCGAGTCCATTCCATTCGAAAGGGAGTGAGAGAATGCCCGCCTCGTGGTATCGGGATGGAACAGTCTCCGTTGTGCAAGGGTCAAAAACAGTCGTCGGCGCCGGGACGCTGTTGAGCGTGCAGGCGAAGACCGGCGACCTGTTTTTTGTCTTGTCCAACGGGGGCGGGGAAAAAATCTACGAGATAGAGTCGATCATCGACAATACCCATTTGACGTTGGTATTTCCCTACGCGGAGGACTCGAACAGCGCGGCGCAGTATGCCGTCGTCAGAAACTTCAACAATACGATGACGGCGGAAACAAACGCGCAGCTAGTTTCATTCCTACGAGAGTGGAAGCTCGCATTGCAGAACAATCTCAAAGGCGATACGGGCGATACAGGCGCTGATGGACGAACGCTTTATAGCAACAATGGGGCTCCAGCCTCAGGGCTCGGAGTGGACGACGACTGGTGCATGGATTATGCATCGTGGAACATGTATCGCAAGGAGGCAGGAGCGTGGGTGCTGCGCGGCAATATCAAAGGGGGTGACGGAGCACCTGGAGCTCCCGGGGCGAGGTGGTACTCCTACGAATCCGACCCACCTTCAGCGATTGGTGTTACCGGCGACTATGCGATGAACCTCACAACTGGAGATGTTTTCAAACGCCTTGCAGGTGGATGGGCGCTCGACGGAAACATGAAAGGACGCGACGGCGATGAAGGGCCACAGGGACCGCAGGGAGTGGGGATTCAGGGCATCCCCGGAACTCCTGGCAGTCGTTGGTACACTGTTACGGGCATGCCGTCGACGGCGCTTGGAGTCAATACTGATATTGCGGTCGATGAAGTCACTAACAACTTGTATCAAAAGGATGTTAGCGGTTGGGTTCTCAAAGGTAATTTACAGGGGCGACAGGGAATACAAGGCGTGCAAGGGGCTCCCGGCGCTACATGGAAAGGCGAGTGGAGTTCGTCGACGGAATACGTCGCACGGGACGCTGTGTACTACAATGGGAATTCCTACGTTGCACTCCAGACCGGCACGAATCAGACCCCTCCGGCGACGAGCAACGAATACTGGCAGATTGTAGCGCGCAAGGGAACCGATGGCGCAGGCGCAGGCGATATGTTAAAAAATAGACTACGACGACGACGGCGACGGGAAAGTGAACGCTGCGGATACAGCTGACACAGCTGATTACGCTACAGCTGCTGGACGCGCAACGGTTGCCGACAACGCGGACGCTGTGGCGTGGGAAAATGTGACAAGTAGGCCATCAGACTACACCCCCTCCGCCCACGCCCTCGACGCACACACGGGTGTATCCCTAGCGGAACTAAATACAAAGATCAGCGATGCAACGATACCATCGGACGCCACAGCGACGACGAGCGCGGCGGGGCTGGTCGAGCTGGCGACGGACGCTGAGTTCGACACCGGAACCGATACGGCGAGATATGCGTCGGTGGCACAGGTGCGGCAGATGCGGACGGGCTTCAAGAATCTGCTCATCAATGGGAATTTCGACATATGGCAACGTGGGACGGCGTTTGGTCCGGATACTTGGGGGGTTTATTCTGCTGACAGATGGTTAAACGTGGGTTCCGCAAACTATTCGGTGTCTCGTCAGGAATTTACGGCAGGACAAACAGATGTGCCTAACAACCCTAGGTATTTTCTCCGCATTGTGCCGAGCGAATCAACGACAGTCGGGTTGATACAAAGGATCGAGGATGTTTTGACTTGTGCAGGTCAAACTATAACTTTATCCTTCTGGGCGAAGGCGAGTGCAGATATCACCGCTGGAACAAACAGGTTCCGTCAAAACTTTGGAAGCGGAGGCAGCAGTGAGGTTTCTGATATCGGAAGTACATCGGTATCGCTTACTACAGCATGGCAGAAATTTATCATTACAGCAACTCTTCCTTCTGTTTCCGGAAAGACGATAGGCTCGAATAGTTGTTTAGTGGTGGAGCTTTGTCGAACGACAACAGACAAGACTATAGATATCGCGCAAGTTCAGATCGAACTCGGGGGGTGCGCAACACCGTTCGAGCAGCGTCCGATAGGGTTGGAGTTAGAGCTGTGTCAGCGATATTTTGAACGATTGTCTGGTCCAGCCCTATCAACAATCGCTCCGGGACAATGCACGGATAGCAACAGGGCTATAATTTCGCTCCACTATAGCACCAAGAGAACGTCTCCGAGCATTACGCTTTTAGGAGATTTTGCTGTCTGGAACGCAGCCACAGCGGGGCGGGATATTATTAGTTATACCATTGGAGGGTATGCTTTAACCTCTTCCTGGGTGTGGGGGTACGATAGCTGAAACCGACCTCGTGGCAGGGAATGCGACTACCCTTTTTCGCAAAGATGGCGACGGGTATATTGATATTTCTGCTGAACTCTAGGAGGTGACTGTATGTATAGGCTGACAGAAGGTGGCGTAATCCGCCTCTCCGACGGTGCTTCCATCCCTGCGGTAAGGGTCTATGTGCGTAGCTTTTGCTTGTTTTAGAAAGGAGTGGCGACCATGTTCTGGTTAAAGGACGGGCTGGAGTACTGGCCCATCGTCATGATCGCCGCGATCATCTTTGTCACGGCGAAAATATTCAAAAGGTGAATACAATGAAAAGAATCTTATGGGCTGTCGCCATCGCGGCGGCCCTTTTTCTATGCGCGCGTTCCGCGTCGGCGACGACGGCGCTCGGATTTTTCCGGGCAGTCTCCGGCATACGGGAAGTAAATGCCTTCGCCGTCACGGTCCAGTCGGCGCACGAAACGGGCTTTTGGACCAGCGAGCTCTGGCGGATCGCACGCAACGGCGCCGGAATCAAGGCTACGAAGAGTTGGCTCGATGCCGGACGCCCCGTCGTCGTCGTGAGCTCTCCGGAGAGCGTCGGCGGTCAATACCGCATGCGGGAATCCGTTTTCCGGAAGTACGCGGACCTCTCCGCCTTCCTGGACGACTACGCGGAAAAAATCCGCGTCGACTATCCGCACTCCGCCGCGCAGGCGGATAACTTCTGGGGGTACTTCGCCGGACTTTACCGCGGTCGCCGGGGAGCGTGGGCCACGGATCACCGATACTTCGAGCGCCTCTCTGGAATGGCCGTGCGTCTCGCCCCGGAACTTCTGGGCGGAGCATGGCGCGCCCGCATGCCTCTCCGCCTTTATCCTGGCGATGGAGCGCGGAACGCTCTCCGGGTGGCAGATCGAGATCATATTACGAACGTTGAAAGGAGCTGGTGCGCCATGAAAATCGTCATCGATCCCGGACACGGAGGAATCGACCCCGGAGCCGTTGGACGTGACACGAAGCTCCGCGAGGCCGACGTAAACCTCGCGGTCGCAAGGCTGCTTGCCTGGAGGCTCGCGAAAAGAGGCCACGAGGCCGTGCTCACGCGCACCGTCGACGCGCAGCTCGTGCCGGGGCGACCGGAACAGGGACCTCGCGGCGCGCTCCGAGGTGGCCAACAGGCTCGGCGCGGACTGTTTCCTGAGCATCCACTGCAACGCTGCGGTCTCTCGCGAAGCCCGCGGATTCGAAGTCTTCACCACGCGCGGACGCGATCATAGCGACTCTCTCGCCGCCAACATTCTCGAAGCATGGCGAACGCTGCTGCCGGACGTCCGCGTCAGGGGGGCGAAGGAAGCGGACTTCGCCGTACTGCGGCGCGCCGCCTGTCCGGCCGCGCTCGTCGAGCTGGCCTTCATCTCCCACCCGGAGGAGGAGCGCTTTCTCGCCGGACGGGCCGATCAAGAACGGATGGCGGAAGTACTCGACTTCGGCCTGTGCGCGTGGGCGCGGGCGGCGGGTATATAAAAGGAGGGAAAACGGAAAATGCCGTGGAGAGAAGGACTTTTGGAGCGCGTCGTCGATACGGCGGTCGTGCTCTTTTTCCGCGCTCTTCGGAGGAGCGGCCAGAGCCGCCATCTCCCCGAAAGAGGGGCGGACGCTCGGCTCGCTCGTCGGATCCATGATCGTCGCCGCTTTCGCCGGAATCGTGGTCTACAAACTTCTCTCCGGAGCGAACTGTCCGGAGGAGTACAAAGCCGCCGGAGTGGGTGTGGCCGGACTGCTCGCCGACGACCTGCTCTCCGCGTGCGTCGCTTTCGGAAAGGCGCTTCGGGCGGACCCGATGGGGGTGGTGGGAGCGCCTGTTCGACCTTTTCAGGGGAAGGAGGAAGGACGAGAGATGAGCTGGATAGCGATCATTCTTGCGCTGGTGCTGGTGAAACGGGCGTTCCGATGCGTCCGGAGCGGATTCTACCCGGCGATGCTTTCGCTCGTGTTGCGGGGTAGTGTACGTTCTGCTCAGTCTGGAGTGGATCACGAGTCTTCAGCCTGAAGTCATCGGGAGGACGCGCGATCTCGCGTGGTCGATGGTCGAGATTGGATTCATACTCGGCCTCATAGGCCAGCTCGGCGAGCTGGAGCGAAGAAGGAGGGACCCATGAGCGAACGAACGAAGACGATCCTCGCCGCCTGCGTCGTTGCGGCGGTGCTCGGCGGAGCGGTTGCGTTGTGGCTGTGGTGGAGCGCTCCGGCTCCCGTGGTCGTACACCCAGCGGGAACGGACGGACGAGCTGATCGAGCGGATCGCGCTTGCGGCTCGCCAGGCGGACAAGCGCGCCGAAGAGCGGGTAAAGGACTTGGAAAAGGAGGTGACCGCACGTGCCTGCGGCTATTCGGAAGGAAGTTCGCGCTCTGCCTGCTGACGGCGTCGCTCTTGAGCTGTCCATGGCAGTCCGCGAGCATCGCGAATGCCGGACAACCGGCGAATGAGGTGATCGGCGTGCCCAAAGGTTGGGTGTCGCCGGAAAAAGGATACTGGATGCCCGAAACGGCTGGTCGTGACCTCCTCGAGGCCTACAGAACGGCGAAAGACGAGGCCTCGATCGCGAGAGCGGCCTTCCTCGACCTGGACGCGGACTACAGAAATTTCCGCACCGCAAGCGTGACGGCCCCACGAAGACCTGAAGAAGCAGCTCGCCCTGGAACGCGAGGCAACCGACGCGGAAACGCGGCGACTGAAGCGCGCACTACTGAAGGCTCGATCGCCGGGGTTCGGCGTGGGGATTTTCGCGACTTCGGATGGAGAGCGTAAAATTCGGAGCGGGGTTGGTCTGGCGGTTTTGATAGAGGGGGGGAGCTATTGCTCCCCCTCGCTCTTCCTCGCTTCGCGCTCCTCCCGTTCTTTTTTATACCGCTCCCACGCTCTCTCGTGTAATTCGCCACTCTTTCTTCGAGCTCCCAGCGTACAAAAACGCGTCGAGCTGGCCGTATTTGATCATCCGCCCGACCCTCTGGCGCGTCACCCCGAAAAGCTCCGCGACCTGATTCGTTGTCAGCGCTCCGTCGTCGACTACCACGATCTTTTTCATGCTTCATCTCTCCGTTTCCTTACCCTCACCGTCCGGTGCGGTACATCATCGATCATTTCGCCGCGGATATGGCTCCGGACGAAAGTGAATCCGCTCTCCGGGCAGGCGCATTCCCGCGCTCTCCGCCGCCTCGCGGGCGACGTCGCTCGCGTGCCACTCCGCCGGAATCTGCCGCACATGCGCCGCCACCTGATGCGCCGCCCGCGTCCCTCCGGAGGAAAGCACGCTGTCGTCTCCGGGGATATACGGCTCGCGCTCTTGCCTCCCTCTTGCGACGCGCGGTACGTAGAGCACCGATATTACGTCTCCGCTCGGCTTTTTCGGCGAGTGGACGTATCCGCCCGGAATGCGTCTGCGATCCGCCGCCTTCCGTTCGCGCGGCACGACGCACATTCGGATCGCCTCGACCGGCGCGGCAAGCTCGTCGTACACGATTCCGAGCGCAGGGTCCGGCTCGCTCGCGTTCTGCCTTGCGTCCTCCCACGCCTGCGCATCGCTCCACTTCGGGACGTCGAGGTACAGCTGCATCGGGACGGATTTCGCCGCCAGCGCCCCTACCGCGCTCCCCGGTACCCGCGCAGAGCAGCGTGGCGTGAATTTCGCCCCCCGGAGCGCCCGGAGCGAGGATCATCCCTTCGAGCCCGTTTTCGCGCCATTCGACGTCCGTGAGGCCCGGCCACAGCGCGTACTTCGCGTGCTCGACGATCTCGTCTCTTCCCTCGTACGACGGCGGGCACTCGGGCATGACGGCGTGTCCGGCGGCGACGAGCCTCGCGTGAATCGCGTATCCTGCGGATACGGCCTTGCACGACAACGGTCGCGCCTCGTTGTTCGACCTGATCACGGACGGCATTTGCGCCGAGAACGCCGCCAGCGCTGGGTAGAGGGGCAGGGGACAGGAGTCGACGAAAAGCCTTCCGTGGAACGGGCCGTTTTCCGGAGGAGATTCCATCTCCTGCGGCCACTCGCGCCAATCGCTCGACAGCTCCAGCAGGTGCTGGGCCACTCCCGTGTAATGCGCCGCGAGCAGCGTGTCGTCCTCCTCGATCGCGCCCACTGGGACGCGAAGAGCGTAGAGCCCGCTTCGCCAGATCACCGGGAGCGCGTCCCTCGTCCATGCAGATCGCGAGGTAGCACGCCAGCAGCGCGACGGCGTGCGCGAAAAAGACCGAGACCTCGGTTTCATTCCCATCCCCCTGCACGACGTGGAAAAAGGAATCCTTTTGTCCGGCGCAGCACTCCGCGAGACAGGCGAGCACGTCGTAAACGCCGTGCTTCTTGACGGCGTCCTCCACGACGGCCCGCACCTTCGCTCCGGCGCGTCCCCGCGGGCTCGGTCGCCAGCACGGAGGCGGCCTCGACGAGCAGCGGCACCGTGCAGAACGAGTCGCGCCCATCGTGCCTGGGGCTCAGGCGGTCCGTCCGCCATTCCACCCGCGACGGCGGGTCAGGAAAGACGGACGAAAGATATTGCATCGCGAGGGGCCACGCCTTGCCCCTCGTGGCGCCTTCGACGCGGGGCAAGGCTATGGCGTGTAAAAAGGTCCTGGAGCATTTCCCTATCCCTCCGCGCTCTGGAGCTCTTCCCACGTGGACGTTCCCGTCTGCGTGGCGGTGGCGGTGAGGCTGCCGAACGCAATGTTTTCGAAGGGCGGCGTAAGAACCAGCCTGCTTAAAAGGAAGGTTTTTCGATTGTTCGCCATTTCAACAACCTCTTCGTCGGTCGTTTCGTCTGGAACTCCCGCCAGGAAGACCTTGTCAAAACCCGTTGGCTTATCCTCGAACACAACCCATTTTTCTTGCCAGCTAAGAAAATAAATCGTTACCTCCTTCATCGCTCTTTCCTCCTTTTGCGCCGAGGGGAGGCGGTGCTTTGCCTCCCCGAACGAGCCTTCTATCTCTCTTCCAGCAAATGCCACAGGGTGTCTGCGGCTTCTTCCCGAAGCCCTTCGGCTATTTTCTTCTCCCAATAGCTGTGTTCGGCCTCCGGAGTTCCGTTTCCAAGGCCGCTGTGGGCTGCGAGAACATGCCAGGGCTCCGCAGCTTCCCCTTCTCCCTGCCACGTAATTTCACCTGTTCCCTCATTCCAGATTACCGTAACAGCCCATCCCTCGACGGCGTTTTTTGCTGCTTCGTCAATGGTAGCGTGTGCAATCATAAGATCGAGGTGTGCGTAATTTTCCTCGACGGGATTGTCGAAGTTCTGAAAGTCCTCGTCTATTCCCGCCTCCTTAAAATCACCTTTTTCCCATCCTTGCTCAATGAGAACCTCAACCGCGCGCCAGAAATCTCCGTTTTTTTCCTCTACCATTTTATTGAGTTCCGCTTGTTTCGTCATTGCAATCGCCTCCCCTGTTATAATAGAGGCCGGGTGCTCGCGACACCCGGCAACTTCTCCGCTCGCCCCTCTTTCGAGAGGGGCGTTTTTACGCTTTGATCCCCTGCGCCTCCAGGTACTCCTGTAGCTCCGCGTCGTCGATGTCGGAGTCGTCTTCCAGATTCAGCGGGCAGGCGTCCGGAAAGTCCAACGCTCGCTGCCCTTCGTTTCCAAACCACTCTCCGACGGTGAAAAGGACCTTTTCGTCGTCCCTTCCGGTAGCCTTCATCGCGATCTCTCTGTACGTCATTTCGCATTCCTCCTTATGATTTGCCAGGATCAATGCTCCTGGCGGCTTGTGATATTAAAACTCTATCAGTTTCTCCGTCGCCGGATCGTAGATGCACCGGTCGCCGAGGATCTCGGCTTCCTTCCACTGACACGCCCTATGCCAATGGGCGTTTAGCGTCTGCATGACCTCCGCCAACTCTCCGGATGTCAACCGTTCCCGGAGACTTTCGGGAAGTGACTTCAAAACCTCCGCTTCCTGTACGGGACGGAACCCGCATTTTTTCAGCGCCCGATTCATTTTTATCGACATCTTAATTTCCCCCTTCCGTGTTTTCGACCTTGAGCGGATTTCAACCGGGCTTCCCGGTAATTCTCCCTTGCGGTCTTTTTTCTACCGGCCCTCCTCTTGCTGGTGGCGAGCTCCCTGCGGTTGCTGCCCTCGGAGCCGGTCTCTTATGTCGTTGTGAGCATAGTATAGCGCCAATGGTTCTTATGGGAATCAGTAAAAATACGTAGTTTGCAGATTTGAAAAGTATTTATTATCTCATCCTTTTTTCTGCTTGAACAGAGGGGAGGCGGAATTCCGCCTCCCCTCTGTTCTGTGATTTAGACGTGTTCGAAAGCAAGAACCGCATCGTGGAGTTCGGCCTCAAGTTTATTTTCAGCATAAGACTGTTGCTCGAAATCCGCCTCTCCATCAGCCCGGTCAATGCTCCGTTCTGCTCCCTCTCCTTCCACTCCAGCAGTACAGTATGTCGAAATATGTGCCCCTAGGAAGCGTTTTGCAAGAAAACCCTCAAGAAAATTTGTGTAATGCTCCGCCTCCTCAAATGTGTCAAAGTGTCCGCCATAAATCTCAACTCGTATTTTCCACCCGTCCCATCGTGCCATTTTGCACTCCTCCTCATATAACGTGTTTTGGCGTAGTTTCTCGTTTTTTTCACCCATTCAACAGGCCCTCTTCTTGCTGGTAGCGAGCCCCCTTCGTCTGCTGTCCTCGGAGCCGGTCTCTTATGTCGTTGTGAGTATAGTATAGCGCCAATGGTTCTTATGGGAATCAGTAAAATTACTTAGTTTGTGGAGATGAAAATACTTGTGCGGCGGTTTTTTGATTCTTAACGGTATAAGTTAAGGTATAAAGATTGTGCGAAGGCTTATTATAAGCGTTTATTCGAGGGTCTCACAGTCCACCATGAATTCAATCGGTGAAAGCCGAAGAAGTGCAGAAAGCCCGCCCACAGCGGGCTTTTTTGCTGTTCTGGCTCCGATGAAATACGACAGGATTTGGTAAAAACCGATGCGCGACCGTACAAAGAACCGTACAACGGAGAAAAGAGCCCTTTTTTGTTGTACGGTAATTATTAAATTTGCGAGTATCGGGGCTGGCTGGTCTTGTTGTAAAGGGAGAAGGGCGAGCGACGAGAATGCTTGGAATCGCGCCATTCGAGCCTGCTGGTGGGGGCCATAGCTCCATGCAGCGACGTGGTGAGACACCGTACAACGGAGAAGAAACAGCTTTTTCGAGTTGTACGGTAAGGAGTGAAAAAGTCGGTAATGACGCCGATCGAGCCTGCCTTGAAAGGACGAAGGAAAAGCCGACGATGTACTGAGCCCCGTACAACGGAGAAGAAGAGCCATCTTTTTTGTTGTACGGTGAGGAGTGAAAACGCCGGTGATGACGCCGATCGAGCCTGCCTTGAAAGGACGAAAGGGGAGCCGACGAATTGCCGAACACCGTACAACGGAGAAGAAACAGCTTTTTCGAGTTGTACGGTGAGGAGCGAAAAAGCCGGTGATGACGCTGATCGGGCTTGCCTTGAAAGGACGAAAGGGGAGCCGGCGAATTGCCGAACACCGTACAACGGAGAAGAAACAGCTTTTGTGTGTTGTACGGTGACGATCGAAAAAGCTGGTAACAGCGCTGGCCGGGCTTGTTTTGAAAGGGCAAAGGACGAAGCGACGACGTACTGAAACCGTACAACGGAGGAAAGAGCCCTTGTTCGTTGTACGGCGACGAGGAGGAATGCGGGGAATGGCGCTGACTGAGCTTGCTGTCAAGAATGCGAAGGGGAAGGCGACGACGTACCGTCTTCGTGACGAAAGGAATCTGTATCTCCAGGTAACGCCGTCCGGAGGGAAATACTGGATCGTCCGGTATTGGGAAGAGGGGAAGGAGAAAAAAACTTCCCTCGGCCCGTACCCGGCGATTTCTCTGAAAGAGGCCAGAGCGCGGCGTGACGAATTGCACACGGCCCGCGCGAAGGGGGAGCGTATCTCCGAGGTGCGCGAGCAGAAGACCACGGAGAAGCGGGAGCGGTTCGACGTGGTGGCGGGGGAGTGGCTCGATGCGAGGATGAGCGACAAGGCCCCGGCCTACGTCTCGAAAGTCCGTCTCTCCGGCTTGACCGCTACATTCTCCCGGCTCTGGGGAACAGGCGGCTCTCCGAGATCACTTCCGGGGAGATATTGCGCCTCTGCCGGAAGATCGAAGCATCCGGGGCCACGTCGAAACGGCCCGGAGAGTGCGCGGTGTTATCGGACAGGTCTTCCGCTTCGCCATCGCCTCGGACCTTGCGGAGAGCGACCCTACCGCCGCCCTCGCCGGGGCGCTGGCGACGAGGACGCCGGAGCACTACGCCACGATCACGGAGCGGCCGGAGGTCGAAGCGCTGATCGCATCCTTCCGGGCGTACCCGTACCCGATCATGCGGTGCGCGCTGCTCTTTTCGGCGCTGGTTTTCTGCCGTCCGGGAGAGGTTCGCCACGCGGAGTGGAAGGAGATCGACCGAGCTTCCGAGCTCTGGAAGATTCCGCCCGAAAAGATGAAGATGAATCGCCCGCATCTCGTCCCGCTCTCCCGGCAGGCGCTGAAGGTCGTCGAGGAGCTGAGGGAGTGGACGGGGCAGAGCCGGTGGCTCTTCCCTTCGCCGCGGAATGACGGACGCTGCATGTCGGAGAACGGCGTCAGAGTCGCGCTCAGAAGTCTTGGCTTCGAGATCACGCCGCACGGCTTCCGTTTCAATGGCGAGCACCATCCTGAACGAAGAGGGGTTCCCACCCGATCACATCGAGCGCCAGCTTGCGCACTCGGAGCGGAACGCCGTCAGAGCGGCCTACAACCATGCCGAGTATCTGGAAGAGCGCCGAAAGATGATGCAGTGGTGGGGGGATTTTCTGCTCCCCGAAGAAGCATAAGAGAAGGGGAGAGCCGCACACGTCGGACTCTCCCCTTCTTCTTTGTCGAGGGGCGCGGGGACGACCCTTGACGAATGCGCGACGGAGGGCGTCCGTCACAAAAATATTATACCACCTCGAAAGATGCGGGCAGCCCCCTGTCAAAAGGGGCTGCCCGCCGTTGCGCCGTCTTTGGAAGATACGCGGGGAGGAAAAAAAGGCTGGTAGAACCTCCCCGCTTGGTACTGAGCACCAGAAGAGTACCACCGGACGCGCCGACTGTCAACGATCCCGAAGATCGCACCGTACCCCGTCCCCGATTCGCTGAAAGTCCCTGAGCAGCGCAACGATCACCAACGCCGCGCCGCCCGTCCGGCCGATCTCGACAGCGGTCCATCCGACGTTCCGAAGCGTCCCCGCAACGTCGCCCTGCCCGCTGTACACCCATTCGGCCTCCAGAACGATATACGCCGCCGACGCGAGAAGGGGAAGCAGCGCGGCGTAATACCCCGGCCTTGACGAGGCGGCCGTAGAGCAGCACGCACAACGCAGCCGCCCCTATGGTGAAGAAACTACCGCATGTCATTTCATCCCCTCCCGTCTTTTTCCTCTTTCGCCCCGCGTCGAAAGTCGTTGATCGTGCCGAGCGGGTCTTTCCGGAACTTCTCCGCCACGCTCATGATCCCCCGGAGAAGATCGTCCCCGAGCAGCCCCGCGATCCCCGCGCCGGCCGCCTGGGCCTGCTGGGGAAAATCGAAGTACGTCAGCACCTGCCAGCTCAAGATACCCGCGAACCCTGCCACGATCAGCGACGAGATAATCATTCCAAGGCTCTTTTCTCGCGGGGAGACCAGCGCGGCGCGCGCGGCCCCGCCGAAGAGCGAGAGGAAGAGAATAACGATACAGTCCACTACATGATTTTTGTCGAAGATGAAACCACCTCTTTCAGCAAGGACGACCGCGCCCGTCGTACGAAGAAAGCCCCGCGATGCTCTGCGGGGCTTGTATCCTCTCCAACGGGAGGCGCGCCGGGGAGGAAACCTGATTACAGGCTGAGATCCCCGCCGTTCCAGTCTGGTTTTTCAAAGCCTCTTGCGACCGCCACGTGAACGAATCCCTTTTCACGGTACACAATGAACTCGTCCGCAGGAGGGGAGAAGAACATGAGCAGCGCGGCGGTGAACCGGTTGAAGTCCGCGCCCTCCTCCGGTCTGAGGTCCGCCGCGCAGCCGATCAGGTGCCGCGAATTGTGCGCGCCCTTCACTTCCCGCGAAGCATTGTGCGGAGCGCACCGCCGACCGGACGTTACATAGATCGGCGATCCCCACAACGTCCTGGCTGCTTCGAGGCGGGCGACGAGCGCCGCGGAAATTTTATCGGCGCCGCACCCGCAGCGGCAGGCGAACTCCCAGGGCTCGAAGAAGCGCGGCACGGCCACTAGAACAGCGGCGAAACTACACGTTCGACCACGTCGGCCCCGGCGAGCCCGATAACGTCGGGCAGAACGCCCTGAGTCCGAATCGCTTCCATCGCGGTTTCGACTTCACCGGACGCGAGATTTTCGCGCGCGTAATTGAAAGAAACGGTCTTAACCTTCCCGTCATTCAGCGAGAACTGCATACGAAGAGTTTTCATCGGAAATCACCTCCGGTCTAGTTGCCGTCGTCGCCGAGGGTATCGGAAACGGCGAACTGTGTTTCAATCGACGGATGGATGAGCAGCGGCACGACAGCAGCAGCGACAGCGGCGCACGTATCCGCGTTCGTGGCGCCCGTGACCGTCATCCCTACCGTTTTCAGCACGGCCTTGCCCGTATTCGGGTCTGCTCCGGAATTCAGCTTGAAGTTGAGGCGTCCTGTACCCCGTTCAAAAATAGCAGCCATTCTACGTCACTCCTTTACACGATCACGGTCGTGGTGCGGGCGGTAAGATCAGCGCCCGTAAACGACAGCGATTCCGCAAAAAAATCATGGTCGAGCATGTCCTCGGCAAGCTGCTCCACGTCGGCGGCAACCGGCGCTTCTTTCGCGTAGTTCAGGCTTACGTAGTATTTCTTGCCTTCATCGGTGCTGAAGATCAATCTGAGTGTGCGAATCATCGCAATACCTCCTATTCGACCCGGCTGGTGACGCTCTTCCGGCTATCAAGCACGGGAAGATCGAGCACATCGGGAAGTTTCGCGATAGCCGCTTCGAAGTTCGCTGCGGTGAGCTCCGGATCGATGCCGGAGATCGAAATCGTTTTGGTGATCGCCTTTCCGGTTTCGGGATTGGTCCCGGCGTTCAAACGGAAGGACGCCGAGGTTCGGAGGGGAATAAATCGGCCATTGGGTTCTCTCCTTTGCGAGAAAAATTCCACCGGCCTCCACGGGGTAAATGTATGGTATCATATTCTCATATAGTTGTCTATCTGTTTGGCACTATATATAAGACTTTCTTAGGGTTGGACCGCTATATAAAGGAAAGGAGTTTTTTTCGTGACGATACTCGGACACAAGGTGCTCTTCTGCAAGCCCGGCCACACGATGGAGCCGCCCACGGACGCGGACTTCGAGGAGCTGGACCGCGAGGAAGCGAAAGTTGCGAAGATCGAGGCAGCGAAGGAAAAGATTCTTGCGGCGGCTATGAAGAAGCGCGGCAAAAAACGCATGACGGCCCTCGCCGACGCGGAAGCGGACATAGGCGCGATGGAGGAAGAGGAATGAATGAGACTGCGACCGAGGCTCTGCAGAATCCGGGCGTGGCTCTGGTGGAAAGCGGTCCGCTGGATGCTGCGTCACGCCCCTTGAATCCGCCCCGTCCCGCACGCGTCTTCATCGAAATCAACGGCCCGCTTCTCGAAAGAATCCTCGTGTTTCAGAACGCCTCCCGAGAGTGGCGGGAGCAGACTCCGGAAGCCTTCTGCGCTTGGCTTGTCCGGCGCGGCCTGAGCACGGAGATCGGAGACCAAAAATTCTTCGAACGTCTTCGCCCCGGAGGAAGGGAGACGGTATGATGGACGCCATGATCGTCGAGACGCTGCAGAACGCAAAGCCCTTCCTGATCGTTTCCTGCTTTCTTGGAGGCATCCTTACCGGGCTGGGATTGACCATCCTCTACTCCGCCGATCCGCACAGTGACACACGTGAAGAAGCCGTCTCCGCCCGATCGGCGCGAAGCGGCTTCTTTCCTTTCCTCTTGGCAGCGTTGCGCACTTCGGTACTTCCTCTCTCTGCCCTCCCGGGCGTCCGCCTGCCCGCTGCGAACGACGGAGATATACAAGGTCGGGCGCAAGCCCCCGCGCCCCTCGGATCGGATCGCCCCCCGTCCCCCCCCCCGGGGGAGGGAAGTTCGCGCCCCACCCGTCGTCCTGCGGGCTGTGTACTTCTGCGCGGCGCGGTGAAGCGTTGCGCCGCGCACAGCGGGTTCGTGCCGCTCCTGCTCCTTCCGGTACTCCCCGCGTGCCGCCTCGCGTGCGCCCCCCTGCGCGTCGATCACCGCCTGCTCCTTCCGGTGCATCCGACGCGGCGCCTTCCCGCCTGCACCCCCGTTCGCGTCCATCGCTACCGGCCATTACCGCTACTGTATCTCTCTCTCCTTTGCCGCGGTGCGCACTTCGGAATCGCCTCTATCTGCCCTCCCGGGCGACAACCTGCCCGCTGCGAACGACGGAAGCGGTTCGTGCGCGCCGAAGGATGAGAGATCCACCACCCCCGGAAGCTCACCCATGAGCGGAGAAAGATCGAAGCAAAAACAACGACCACGGCACAAGGAACCGCGCCCGGCAAAAGACCGCCGGTCACGGATCCTCGCAGAGCGAAGAGCGGCGAGACGATCACGCAAAGAACGCGGCATCGTCACGCCACACCCGGAGCCACTGCCACACCCGGAGTCAAAGGCACCCCCGGAGCCAACACCCACCTCCGGAACAACGACAATCGCCCCCCACGCCCCCCTTCCGGGGGGTTTTCGGACCAAACCACGCAGGGCATCGCCCCCCCCGCCCCCGTCCGGGGGAGCGCGCGCCCTGTGCGACATAAGGGGCGTTATAGTACAGCGCCTTCGCGCGTGGTGGAATCGCCCTTCGGCAAAGAAGGCCGCTCAGAAGGCGTTCGCCCGCGTCACGGTGAGAGGGCCGCTTCGCAGCCGCCGCGCACGAATGAAGCGCCTCTCTCCCGTCGGTCGCTCGCCCCGAACGCGAGCCGCGCGTCGTCCGCGGAGCGGCGCGCGACAGGCGGTGTCCTATAACGGGGCCTTATGCCACGCAGGGCGCGCTGAAAGTCAAAGGCATGGCGCAGGCCGCGACAAGACCCGCGCCGCGTCCACGCCACAAGGCACGCGGGAGATCGAGCCGCGGCACAAAGCACGCCGCGTCCCGCACACCGCGCAATGCGTAAGAGCAGGGAAAGAGCCCGCAAAAGAACGCGGCCTCTTTCCCTACCCCCGAATCCACTCCCACCCCCGATACCGAAGCACGCGGGACCGCAACCGGCAAGAAGCGCGCCGGTCACGGATCCGCGCAAGGCGAAGAGCGGCGAGACGATCCCGCAAAGAACGCGGCATCGTCTCGCCACCCCCGGAACCACTGCTACACCCGATGCAAAACCGCAGCGGTAGGCGGCCAGAAACGCCGCCCCAAAGCATCTGAATTTTTTCCCCCGCCCGAGGGGATTGAACCGCACTGATCCCGGCAAGTAAAGGCATGGTAGCGCCTTGACTTGCCGGGATCAGCGCAACCCCCTTTTTCCGGGCGGGGGAAAAAATGTGTCGGGGCCGTGACGCGGCTTTCCGGCGGCGA
>CAXXRY010000042.1:0-10607 GCA_963668335.2 Aminobacteriaceae bacterium
TTCCTGCGGCGATCCAGAATTCGTGCCCGTATCCCGCCGTCGCCAGCTTTTCGAGAAGGCCCTTTTCGCCGAGCGCTTTCTCCCATGAGGTACCGTCTCCGGTTCCGCCGGACTTCACCATGTAGACATACCCCTCGGCTGTAAGAGAGGAGGGGAGAAGCAAAACCGCCGCAAGCAGCAGCGTACAGAACGCCGAGCGCCATGAAAAAGTGAGTTTCATTACAAACGACCACCTTCCGAAGCAAACTGCGATCCCCGTAAGAGTCGGTTGGAAGACTCTCCGAGGCGTCGACTGTATAAAATTATACTATACAAGGTTTTGAAGGAGGAAGAAGGGTATGTTTTGTCAGGGAGCGGGAAGGAAGTTTAGGGAAGAAAACACGGCGTCCGGTCTCTGTGGGTGCGGACGCCGTGTTGTACTCCTTTTTCTACAGCGCGACGGGCTTCAGGTGGGCCAGGAAGTGTTTCAGTCCTTTCACCGGCGGTTCGTAGACCATTTCGAGCCCCCAGCGGATCGAATCGCGCCGTTTGTACACGTTCACGATGCTCTCCGCGACGTACTCGATATGGCTGTTGGTGTACGTGCGGCGGTTGATCGCGAGACGGAAGAGTTCGAGCTTCGGGAAGATCCGCTCGCCCGTCTTCTCGTCCACGTTCTCGAAAGCGAGCGCGCCGAGGCCGATGCCGCGGATGGCGCCCTCGCGGTAGATTTCGACCGAGAGCACGTCTGCGGGGTAGCTCCCCTGCGGAATGTGCGGAAGGAAGGCCGCGGCGTCGATGAAGACCGCATGGCCGCCGATCGGCTGGATGCAGGGAACGCCGCCCTCTTCGAGCATATCGCCGAGGTAGCGGACCTGCGCGATGCGGTGAGTCAGGTGCTGTTCGTCGGTCATCTCATGGAGGCCGACCGCGAGCGCCTCGAGATCGCGTCCCGCGAGACCGCCGTAAGTGGCGAAGCCCTCGAAGAGGATAACTCTGGGGACGATCTTGTAGTACATCTCCTCGGTGCGGCAGGCGACGAGGCCGCCGATGTTCACCAGCGGGTCTTTCTTGCACGAGACGGTGATGGCGTCGGCCGTGTCCATCGTGGCCATCAGAATCTCAGCGATGGTCATCTGCGCGCACTCCTTCTCGCGATGCTTGATGAACCATGCGTTCTCGGCCATGCGCGCCGCGTCGAGGAGCACAGGAATACCGTGTTTCTTCGCGACGGCGGAGACCTCTCTGAGGTTCGCCAGGCTCACCGGCTGGCCGCCGCCGGAGTTGTTCGTGATGGTGACCATGACGAAGGGGATGCGCGCCTTGCCGTACTCCGCGATTGCTTTTTCGAGCTTCGCGATGTCGACGTTCCCCTTGAACGGGTGCTGATTGGTGCGGTCGAAGGCCTCGTCGATCACGCAGTCCACTGAGGACGCCTTGCAGTTGAAGATGTGCCCCCTGGTGGTGTCGAAGGGCATGTTGAAGGGGATGACGTCCCCCTCCTTGACGAGAGAGCCGAAGACGACGTTTTCGGCGGCGCGCCCCTGGTGGACGGGAATGGCGTAGTCAAAACCGAGAACGTCCTTGACGGCCTTCTTCAAGTTGAAGAAGCTGTCTGCGCCCGCATAGGCCTCGTCGCCCATCATGATTGCCGCCCACTGCTGCTTGCTCATCGCGCCTGTTCCGGAGTCGGTGAGGAGGTCGATGTAGACGTCCGCGCCGCGAAGACCGAACATGTTGAAACGGGCCGCTTCAAGTGCTTTCTCGCGCTCGTCTTTGCCGGGAACGCGGACCGGTTCTACCATCTTGATGCGAAAAGGCTCGGGGGGTACCTTTACGACCATGAATCTATTCCTCCTTTTCAATTGAGAAAAGATCGGGTTTCTTTCGTTATTCTACCCTATATTCCTCTGTTTTGCCATTTTTTTCGCATCATCGATGAGAAACTTTTTGCAGTATCGGCAGGTACTTTGAAAAACAGGGGAAATCACCGAACAAGAATGCCGGATGTGCTCTATAATGGACGATATTTTCTACGTTCGGGAGGTTCGTATGCGTTTAGTACTGTACAACATCAGATATGGAACCGGAACCGGATGGAACTATCACTTTCCGTTTCCTTTTTCGGGATGTCTTCGGAGGACGGAGGGGCGCTTCCGCCGTATCTCGGAGTATGTTTCCAAACTGAACCCCGATCTTGTCGGGCTGGTTGAGGCGGATTCCGGATCGTTTCGTCAGAACGGCTCCTGTCAGGCGGAGTCTCTTGCCTCGCGGATCGGCGGCGAGTCGGTTTTCGCGTGCAAGTACGACTCCGGCTCCATCGTCTCGAAGACGCCGCTGTTGAAATCGCAGGGGAACGCCGTAATCACAAAGCTTCACATGATCGGCACGAAGGAACATATTTTGAGCAAGGGAGTCAAAAAAACGTTGCTGGAGGTCGAATTCGACGATTTCACGCTCTTCCTGACGCATCTCCCCCTCGGGTACGCCGCGCGGAAGGTGCAGCTCGGCGAGATAGCGGAGCGGTGCATCGACGCAACGAAGCCGGTCATCCTGGCCGGCGACGGCAATACCTACAGAGGCGAACGGGAACTGCGCTCGTTCTTCCGGAAGACCGGTTTCCAAAACGCCAATCCGACGAACACGCCGACATTTCCCAGCCGGATTCCGGCGCTCGCGCTCGACTTTGTTCTCTACGGGCCGGGGATCGAGATGGAGCGTTTCGACGTGCCTCGGGTCAGTCTCTCGGACCATCTGCCGCTGGTGTGCGATTTCTCGGTCGCCCGCCCTAAAAAGGAGAGACGCCCCCAATGACATTCGCGATGCTGCTCTACTCCGCCTACGAAATCTCCTCGATCTCCATACGCCTCGTTATGCTCTGCTACATTCCGTTGAAGCACACCCCCACCACGGCGACCGCATGGCTGCTCGCCATCTATTTCTGGCCGTGGCTGGGCTTTCTCCTGTACTCTCTCTTCGGTTCGACCAGCCTGCCCCAAGAGCGAATCGACCGGCACGAGACGCTGCTCCGCAGCTTGGACAACGACAAGCGAATTTTCCGCAGGATCTTTGATGAAGAGGCCAATTGGCTCCCCGACGAGCTTGTGCGTTTCGGCGCGCTCGGGAGGAAGCTCGGCGACATGTGCATCACGCGAGGGAACGACTTCCTGCTTATCGACCGGGAAGAGTCCTTCATCCGATCGCTTGCCGCGGATGTGGAGAACGCGAAGCGCTCTGTCCACCTGCTTTTTTACATCTTCGCCCGTGATGCGGTAACCGAACCGCTCTTCCGCGCGCTTGAAGGCGCCGCCGCTCGCGGAGTGGAGTGCCGCGTACTCGTCGACGCCCTCGGGGCCAAGCCCTTCCTGAAGAAGGACGCGCCGCGTCTTCGAGCCGCGGGAATCCGGGTGGAGAAGGCGCTGCCCCCCCGTCTGCTGCGCCGCACGCCGACCACCGCCCGTTACGATCTCCGCAACCACCGGAAGATCGCCGTCGTCGACGGACGCGTGGGGTACACCGGCTCGCACAACGTCACGGAGCCTTCCTACGGCGGAAAGGCGAAGGGGTTGTTGTGGCGCGACCTTACGCTAAGGCTCGTCGGCCCTGTGGTGTTGCAGCTCCAGGGGGTCTTCATGGAGGACTGGTTCGTCGAGACGGGGGAGATGCTTCTCTCCGACGAAGTGTTTCCGGTCCCCGAATACGCGGGCGAGGCGGTCGTCCAGACGGTTCCGAGCGGCCCGTCCTATCCGTGGCAGAACTACCAGCGACTTGTCGTCTCGGCGCTTCACGGCGCGAAGAAGCGCGTGGTCATCACGACGCCGTACCTCATTCCCGACGACGAACTGCTTCACGCGCTGGAGACAGCGGTGCTCGGCGGCGTGCGTATTCAGCTCGTTATCCCCGAGAAAAGCGATCAGTTCCTGGTGGGGAACGCCGCGAAGGCGTACTTCGACGCGCTGCTTGAGGCCGGAGTGGAGATCTGCCTCTTCCAGGACGGTATCCTGCACTCGAAAACCATGACGGTCGACCACGACCTCGCCTTCCTCGGGACGAGCAACTTCGATATCCGCTCCTTCGCCCTGAATTTCGAGCTGAACCTTGTGCTCTACGGAAGAGGCGAGGCGGAGGCTATCCGGAAGGCCCAGGATGTCTATATCGCCTCTTCGAGACGGCTGACCGCGGAGGAGTGGAGGGAGCGTCCCCGCGCGCTCCGTGTGCTCCACGGGGTGACGAAGCTGTTCAGTCCGTTGCTGTAGACGGAGACATTCGCCGAAGTTCGAGGCGTGCTCGGGAAAGACGGGAGGGAAAACGTATGAAGAAGACCGCGTACCTGAAAGCGAGTATGCTCACGGGGATTTTCTGCGCGGTCATGGCTGTGTTTTCATGGGTGTCGCTTTCCGTGCAGCTTGATCGGGACAAGGACCGTGCGCGGCAGAACGCTTTCATGCAGGCGGAAAACATGACGCGCGCCTTCGAAGAACACTCGTTGCGGACCGTGGAGAACGTCCGGCAAGTTCTTGTCTCGTTGAAGGAGATCTATGAGAAACGCGGAGGGGGCGTCCTGTGCACTTTTGAACAAGCCGCCAATGCGAGCGTCGCGCGCTACGCGGTCGAGAGCCGCGAGGCGCAGAGCGCGCTCTTCAACCTGCTGAGCATCGCCGACGAAAAAGGCGACCTGGTGCTGAGCAGCCAGATTCCTTTCAATCGGGTGAACATCGAATATCGTCCATTTTTTAGGGCGCACCGCGACGGAGAAAAAGAGTTTCTCGTGGGAACACCCATCCTGGGAACCGCCACCGGCAAGTGGTACATTCCGATGAGCCTCGCCCTCGAAAAAGAGGACGGAAGTTTCGGAGGCGTCGTGCTGGCATCGGTGAACCCGTTTTACTTCTCGGACTTCTACAGCAGCGTTCATCTGGGGAGCCAGGGATTCGTCCTGCTGCTCTCGGCCTCGGGAGAGATTCTCGCCGGAGTCATCGAGGGCAGGGAGATTCCTTTCGGCACCTCCGTTTCGGCGAGCCGCCTCTTCGCGGCGATGTCCAGCTCGGAGGAGGGGGTGCTTGCGGGCGAAGGGATAGCGGACGGCGTACATCGCCTGCTTTCCTACCGCGCCGTCAGTCGATACCCTCTCTTCGTCGCCGTCGGGCTTGCGGAGGAGAACGTCCTCTGGGGGTACCGTCAGAGAAGAACAAGCATGATAGCGGGCGTTCTCGTGTTCAACATCTTCGTCGCGGGTTTCTTCTTCGCCTTCCGGCGGGTCGCGAACCGCGAACGCAGAGCGGAAGAGCGTTTCCGCGAGACGATCATCAACAGCATGGCCATCCTCGCCGAGCACCGGGACAAGGGAACCGGGGCGCATATTCAAAGGACCAAGGCGTACGTGAAGTTACTTCTGGAACGTTCAGGGAGCGACGAACTCTTCCCCCGGAAGGATCTGCCCCTGATATGGCAATCCGCCGCGCTGCACGATATCGGCAAGGTGGGGGTTCCCGACGCCATTTTGCTGAAACCGGGGAGTCTTACCCGTGAAGAGTTCGAGACCGTCAGGCAGCACCCGTCGATTGGTGGCGACGTCCTTGGACGAACGCAGGAACTGCTCGGGAAGGATTCCTTCATCGTCTACGCCCGCGAGATCACCGAATCCCACCACGAGAAGTGGGACGGAAGCGGATACCCCCGAGGCCTGAAGGGGGAGGAGATTCCGCTGCTCGCACGTATCATGGCGATAGCGGATGTGTACGACGCCATCGTTACCAGGAGGCCTTATAAAGAGCCGCTTTCCCACAAAGAGGCGGTTTCCCTCATACGCGCCGGGGCGGGCAGTCATTTCGACCCCCGCTTGGCGGATGTGTTTCTCTCGTGCGAGGAGGAGTTCGACGCCATTGCGAAAAAGATACCGGACCCTGAAGAGCCTGTTGACGAAATGAGGAAATGACATATACTTCGCCGTGGACCGGCGGAATGAAAGAACGAGGAGGAACGACGTACCGTGATGAAGCGAATGACTCTCTTGCGGGCAACCGTCATTGTCGCAATGCTGTTCACTTGTGCAGGGTATGCCGCCGGCGAAAATGCCGAGTATTCGGATCCTGCGCGCTGGCTCTCGTTGCCGAGTTATACGTTGATGGATATCGATGTTTTCTATCTTTACCCCACCGCATGCAGAAACGGCGAAGCTGCGATTCGAGACGTCGACGACCCGTGCATGGTGGAAGGAGCGCGGGAACTTTTCGAGCGGGAAGTTCCGGTTTTTGAAAAACTGGGGGATGTGTACGCTCCCTACTACAGCCAGGCCTCGGCCTACCGCAGTTCGCTCCCGCAGGAGCGGCGGCGCGAACTCGTGAACGGCGCTCCTCGGAGGGATGTCTTCGCGGCGTTCGACTACTATATGGAACACTACAACCTCGGGCGGCCGTTCATCCTCGCCGGAAGCTGCCAGGGGGCCGAAGTACTGCTGCTGCTGCTCTCCGAATACGTGAACAGGGATTCTCCGCTGTTCGGAAGGATGCGCGCGGCGTACCTCAGCGGCTGCGCCGTGCCCGAGGACTTCCTTCTGTCGAATCCGCACTTTCGGCTTGCGCGGACGCAGGACGGGGATGGTTTTGTCATCTCTCGCACAGGGGATGTTTCCGTTGTCCCCGGGAATTTGCCGCAGAAGGAATAACGCGGAACGTCTCTTTTGGGGAATGCAACGCCGCGCCCGGAGTCTTCTTCCGGGCGCGGCGTTTACGTTTCCGGCAGCTCGATCTCGACGGCGAATCCGCCTTCCGGGCGGTTTCGCGCGCTGATAACGCCGCCGTGCAGCGTCGCCGCCCTGTGCGCGATGGCGAGCCCAAGCCCCGTGCCTTCGCTTGCGGATGTGCGCTCGCGGGCGCGCTCGACGCGCCGAAAGGGGATGAAAATAGTCTCCAGCTCATCGGGAGGAACTCCGGGGCCTTCGTCCTCGACCAGGATGCGGAGTGACCGCTCTGTTGCAGGAACTCGAATGAGTGAGACGCGTACCGTTCCTCCATCCTGTTCTGCTTTGCGCGGCGGGGTGTAGCGGAGCGCGTTGCGGACGATATTTTCCACAGCGCTCCGTAGAAGCGCCCGGTCTGCCAGAAGTTGCACGCCTTCGGCGAGATTCGTTTCCACGTGTTTCCCCTGCGGCGCGGCTTCGAAAGCGGCGTCCGAGGCAATCTGCCGCAGAAGCGCCGTCAGGTCGACGCACGTACGTTGCTCGGGCTGTTCAAGTGCTTCAAGACGGCCTAATTTCAACAAGGAGCCGATGAGTTTATCCACGCGTTCAAGTTCCGTCTCCATTCGTCCGAAGGCCTCGTCGTCCGGCGAAGTGGAACGGCGGCGGAGAAGTTCGAGTCCCACGCCGAGGCGTGTCAGCGGTGATCGAAGCTCGTGCGACACGTCGGAGAGGAGGCGCCGCTGCCCCTGGAGCAGCGCTTCGATCCTGTCCGCCATTCGATTGAAGTCCTTCGCCAGCTCACCGATCTCGTCGTTTCGCTTGGCGGTATGCTCCGCCCGCGCGCCGAGCTCGCCGGAGGCGAGTCGCTGCACCGCGCCGCGGAGCTTCCTGACCGGTCTGGCAAGGCGGACGGCTAAAAACCACGAGAGCAGGCCGGCGACCAGCGCGGCCGCGATGAGGCGCAACACCGGGAGACTTCTGCTTTCAAAGAAAGGGTTGAGAATGCGTCCTGCGAAGACGAGCCCCGGAAACTCCTCCAGTGGAACGGCGAAAAGAGGGCGTCCCCGTTCCATGTGTACAACGGGCGCCCCTGTGTTTCGGGCTTCTTGAAGGATCTTTGCGATCGATTCCGGCGCTTTCGGTTGTCCCGTCAGCTCCGTACCGTCTTCGTTGAACAGAAACCCGAAAAAACGGTGAGTGCGACGGAGCCGCTCCAGGTAGAGGCCCGCTTCTTCCGGGCCTTCCCGCGCCTCTTTCGATGCCACGCGCTCTCCGTAGACGAGCGCGATCTCCCGGACGTTCTCGATCATCTGATCGCGGAAGATATTCCCCTCCGTGATCACGGTGGTCAGGTGGTGCGCCAGCCCCGTAGCCGCCGCGGTCAGCCAGAACCACCAGAAGAGCTTCAGCGTGTAGCCGCGCATGCGAGAAGATACCCTTCGCTTCGGAGCGTCCGTATCCTGGCCGAACCGTCGTCGGTTGGTCCGAGTTTTCGGCGCAGGTTGCTGACGTGGACGTCCAAGCTGCGCTCAAACGGCCCCAGCGTTCGCTCGAGCGCGGCCATCGCCAGTTTTTTCCCGCGAGACGACCTTTCCCGCGGAGCGCAGCAAAGCCTCCAGCAGCTTGAACTCCACCGACGTCAGCTCGGTGTCTTTCCCTGCGACACGCACGGTCCGCGCGCCGAGGTCCATCTCGATATCTCCTGCGCTCAAACGTTCTGAGAGCGCTGTTTCCGGCCGTTCCCCCCTCCTGAGGACGGCGCGTATCCGTGCGAGCAGCTCGCGCGGATTGAACGGCTTCGGGAGGTAGTCGTCGGCTCCCAGCTCCAGCCCGACGATCCTGTCGATTTCGTCGCCCTTGGCGGTGAGCATGAGCACCGGAACCGGAGAGCGCGCACGGAGTTCCCGCAATACGTCGAAACCGTTTTTCCCCGGCAGCATGACGTCGAGAAGCACCAGGTCGACCGGCGACGAGAGCGCGGCGGCAAGCCCCTCCTCTCCGTCATGTGCGACGAGTATTTCAAACCCCTCCGGGCACAAATATTCAGTAAGCAGGTCGCAGAGTTCCGTGTCGTCGTCGAGCAGCAGTATTCGATGCACGTTCCTTTCCTCCCCGGGTGTGCGAAGTCCGCCTCTTCGGCGGGTATGTGTTGCCACATTATACGACGACCGGCGCCCGAGGGGTGTAAGGAATTGAAAAGATGAGTATCAAGAGCTTTACATTTCTTGACCTTTATCCACAAAGCGCGAAGAGCGCATTGAGAGATCGCGGAGTACACTCTTTGCGTCGGGCTAGGAATGCCGAAAACTCAACGGGAGGCGAAACACGATGAAAAAGATGAAAAAAAGAATTTTAGTAGGCTCTCTTCTGTTTGTATTTGTTGTACTGCTTGTCGGCGGTGTTTCACAGTATGCGTTCGCAAGCAGAATGATGCGCTCCGCGCCTTGGGGGGGAGGCTTCCTCGGGCATGACAGGGGAGACGCCGCGTTCAAGGCGGAGCTTCTCCGTGCGTTGAATCCACTGGATTTCACCGAGGAGCAGTGGAAGAAGTTCGATGAGATACTCGGCGGACTCCGCGACCAGGGAAAGGACTTCCGTCGAGGCCTGATGAAGAAGATGTGGAACACTCGCAAAGAGCTTCACGGGATGATGACCGCGGAAGGCTTTGATGAAGAGAAGGCGAAGGGAATGATTGTCGAGCTACGTCCGTCGTTCCTGTCGATGGTCCAAGAGGTTTTGAAAGCACGGAACGAGGTCTACGGCATATTGAACGACGCGCAGCGGAGCAAAATCGGCGCCGTTCTCGAAGTGATCGGAAAACGACTGGAGCAGCCTTTCATCGGGCCTCGGGATATGATGCACGCGGCAATGACGCGTCGTCTGGAACTGACGTCCGAACAGAAAGGCAAGCTCGAAACGATCATGAAGGAGACCGCCCCCAAGATGCACGGTTACGTGAAGACGTTGTTCGACATGGTGAAATCGGAGCATACGGCGCTTGCGAACGGCCCGATGAGCGACGAACAGATCGCCGAATCCGCGGAAAAAGCGGCGGATCTTGCCTCCGAGGCGATTATGGAGATGGGGAGAACCAGGGCGCGGGTGTGGGAGACGCTTACCCCCGGGCAGCGAGAAAAGATGGAGAAAATGCGTGGCCCCATGGACAGAATGGAGTACAGGCCGGGGAGGATGCGGATGTAACCGAACCTTGATAGAGATGAAGCGGCGGCGTCGAGTATGCCGCGGGGCAAGGCGGACAGGAAGAAGCGTTTCCTGTCCGCCTTGTTTTTATTAGAGCACTTCATTCAGGGTGTTGACAAATGCTGGAAGAGCGCGTATTTTTTAAGCAATAGGATTTTTGATATATGATATACAGTATACAAAAGGAGTTTTCATGCAGGAGATACGTATTCCCACACTCATGGAAGTGATGAACGAAAAACTGCGAAAAATGATCTCCGGCGGCGTGCTTCGCCCCGGAGACAAGATCAACGTCGACGATCTTTCCCGTCGGTTTCGGATCAGTCCTACGCCTATACGCGAAGCTTTAGGACGGTTGGAGCAGGACGGTCTGGTCGCCAGGATTCCACGGATCGGCTGGCAAGTATCCAAACTTTCCCGATCGGAATTTATCTATCTGCACGATTTTCAGAAGGTGTTGGAGGGGGCGATCTGCGAGCGCCTCGTTCCTTTCGTGGAGGAGATAGACTTCTCCGAAGCGCGCGCCGTGAACGAGGCGATGGCCTATTTCGTAGGCAAGGAACAGTTCGACCGTATTCTGGAGGAGAACGAAAAGTTCCATTTGCTGCTCTATGACCACTGTCCGAACAAAATTCTTCTGGAGACGTTGAAGCACACGTGGGACAGCCTTAAATGGCAGCGCCGGATCATGATCGCCTCGAAGGAGTATCTCGAACGCTATTTCGATGAACATGTCGAGATCGTCGAG
>CAXXRY010000043.1:0-24550 GCA_963668335.2 Aminobacteriaceae bacterium
ACGCCTCGGGAGAGATCGTGGAGTACGTTCCAGTAGGCGACCACGTCGTCTCCTTCTCCGACGTTGCGGGGGTGGAGCACGCCCTCCGACCAAAGCGTTACCGTCGAGGAGAACCTCACGACCGAAACGAGCGGAACGTACCTCCGGCACGAAGAAGGTTCCGTTCGTGTCTCGATCACCGGTCCCTCGGAGGCTCGATGGAGCCTCGACGGCGCCGGAAGCCGCGTCTCTGGAGAGAGCGTGGAGCACGTTCCAGTAGGCGACCACGTCGTCTCCTTCTCCGACGTCGCGGGGTGGAGCACGCCCTCCGACCAAAGCGTCGCCGTCGAGGAGAACCTCACGACCGAAACGAGCGGAACGTACCTCCGGCACGAAGAAGGTTCCGTCCGTGTCTCGATCACCGGCCCCGGGGAGGCTCGATGGAGCCTCGACGGCGCCGGAAGCCGCGCATCGGGAGAGACCGTGGGGTACGTTCCAGTCGGCGAGCACGTTGTCTCCTTCTCCGACGTTGCGGGGTGGAACACGCCCTCCGACCAAAGCGTTGTTGTCGAGAAGAACCTCACGACCGAAACGAGCGGAACGTACTTCCGGGACGACGAAGGTTCCGTCCGTGTTTGGATCACCGGCCCCTCGGAGGCGCGGTGGTACATCGACGGCGCCGGGGGCTACGCCTCGGGAGTGAGCGTGCCGGGCATTCGAGTCGGTGTGGTGGCACTACATCTTCTTCTCGAAGGTCGAGGGGTGGGACAGCCCCGAGTGCCGAATTGTTATCGTCTTAGGCGGCATCATGACCGAATTGAGCGCAACATATACGCGTACCCCGACGCCCGTGCTGTTGCAGCCGCTTGATCGCCTCATCATACCTCCCGAATTTCCTCTGCCGGAGGGTTCGCATTCATCGATCACGACGCCGCTGAAGGTGACGTTGCCGCCGAACCCCACTTCCATACAGAAGAAGGAGGCGCTGCGGGAGGCGCTGCGGAAAGCTTTCGTTCCCGAGGAGCTTGTGGAGGAAATCGCCGACCTCCTGACCGTGGACGACACGGGGCTGCTCTTCATTCCCGGCGACGGCATGGACCGGCTGGGGGAGTTGCTGGACGGGATCGAGATTCCGGAGGGAGCGGAAGGGAGTCCGCTCGCCGTCTTCCGTACCGTGCTGGACGCGCAGGACGGCGTCCTGACGGCGTCGGACGGCGCGGCGACGATGATCGTCTTCTTCGAAACACGGGAGCGCTTCGTCGGAATACGTTCGGACCGCCTGCAGGTGGTGAAGATGTTCTCCGGCGAGAGCGCGGGAGTCTTCGAGCGGGTGTACGCGCTCGAAGATCTGCGGGACGGGTGCGCCGCAGTGGTGGAGGCGGAGGACGTCGGAGGCGTGGCGACGCTGACGCGGGTTCTCGAGGCCGCCGACACGATCTCCGGCAAATGTTTTCTCGCGCTTGCGATCAAGGACGGAGGGCGTTTCGACCTCGACGGCCTTGAGAACGGAGGCGTGACGGACCCGGCCTTCCTGGTGGAGGGCGTGAAGGAGATCGACCCCGACGGACCGGGCGGCGGAAGTGAAAGCTACGGCTGCGCTTCCGGAGGCTCTTCCTCGCTCGCTTTACTCATGCTGCTTGCGCCCCTTGCGCTGCTCGCCGGAAGGAGAAAAAGGCGGTAGCCGCAATCAATCGTAGGGGGAAGAATACCTTGCGGCACAGTGAAAAGAGAGCGCGCCGTTTCTCTCCGGCCGGAGAGCAACGGCGTGCTTTTTCATTCCGTTATCGCTCCTCGTACAGCAGCCCTTCACGGGAAGAAGTTCATCCCCCCTTCTTTCAGCTCCGGACATCCGCCGGAGACGTATCTTTCGGACGAAAATTATTCTAGAATAGGGCCGTTGAAAAAGCCGGAGCGAAAGAGGTGATCTGGTATGCCGACGCTGGAACGGGCGATAGAGATAGCGGCGAGGGTGCACGCCGGACAGAGGGACAAGGCGGGGGAGCCGTACATCCTTCACCCGCTGCGCGTGATGCTTTCGCTCGGCGGCGCGTACGAGCGGATGGCGGCGGTCCTTCACGACGTGGTCGAGGATACCCCGGTCACGCTTGAGGATCTGGAGCGGGAGGGCTTCCCGCCCGAAGTGCTGGAGGCGGTCGACGCGCTGACGAAACGGGAGGACGAGCGCAGGCTGGACGCGGCGGCGCGGGCTGTGCGCAATCCGATCGCCCGGGCCGTGAAGCTCGCAGACCTGAAGGACAACATGGACCTCTCCCGCCTTCCCGACCCCACCGAGCGCGACTTCGCCCGCCTGAGGGAGTACGAGGAGGTGCGCTGTCTGCTGTTGGAAGGGTGCGCGGAAAAATAACCCTCAAACCGTCCGGAAGCGCAGGGGGCAGTACGCTCTGTTCATTCTCCCCTACTCGTACCACAGCGCCTCCATCGGGTGCAGCAGCGAGGCCTTCCACACGGGGATCTGCATGTGAAACCTCGCTCGCCCCAGAATCAACTGACTATAGAGAACTATAAGAAGTGATTGATAAAATATGGTGTGTTTGTTATTATTTGTTAATAATTTTGTATGCTTTTTTAACCATCCGGAGAGTTACTCTGCACACTCGTCTCGAACTGGCGACGACGCGAACTCACAAAAAGCCTGATTCCCCGATTTCGGTAGCAACCGCTTCTCAGGTTTTGCCGATTCTTCATCAAGGAGGAATTTTTATGGGTTCTATGCGTTCTTTCTCCCGTTCGATGCGTTCTCTCCTCATCCTCGTCTCGCTTCTCTTTTCTCTCCTTCTCGTGTTCATCGGCTGCGCATCCTCGAATGTCCGCGCCTTTTCGGCGGCGCCGAGGAATCTCGAATTTGTGAAGTACCAGCAGCAGCGCCCGTTCGCCATTCAGGGCGTCCGAGGTGAAGCGCGCCGCTCGGACTACCGCCCCTCGCCGCTCGACCTCTCGCACGTGAAGCCCCCGCAGAGAACAGGTCCTCAAGCGATGGGAAGAGCCGCTCCCCCGGCGAGTTACGACCTTCGGGACGCCGGCGTGACCCCTGTGCGCAACCAGGATCCCTACAATGGCCCCGGCTGGGCTTTCAGCGCGTTGGCCTCCTTGGAGTCGACTTTCAAAAAGCGGGACGGAGTCGAGTACGACTTCTCGGAGTGGCATCTGGCCTACTACGCCTACATGAACCAGAGCGACGCGCTTCCCGCCTTCACTTCTCTTGAGTGGATCGGCAGCGTGTTCGAGCTCTTCGAAGAACCCGGGAACTCCTGGCAGGCAGCAGCCCTTCTTGCGCGCTGGACGGGCGCTGTCGACGAGAGCGTCAGGCCCTACGACGCGATGTTGCCGCAAGAGTCCGACTTGGTATCGAAGCACTTGGAGCACGTCTACCATCTTCCTATTCGCCCGGGAGGAGGCGCAGCGGACAGCGACGCCCTCAAGAGGGCCGTCATGGACTACGGAGCTGTGAGCATATGTCAAAAATACTCTCCCAATCCCGCTGATCCTGCTTTTGACCAATATTTCTTCTACGCGATCGTCGGATGGGACGACGATCGCGACGATGGACAGCCGGAAAGAGGTTCCTGGTTGCTGAAGGATAGTTGGGGAATGGAGTATGCATTTCCTCCGGCGCCTTCGAATTACGACGCCGGGTACTTGTGGCTGCCGTACACCGGCAATTTCATCGACCCAGCGCTCTTCGTCGGCGCGGACGCTGCGAACTTCGAAAACATCCACCAGTACGACCCCCTCGGATGGACGGGGTCGTACGGCTACGGAAGCGATACCGCCTGGTTCGCCAACATATTCACTTCGAGCGGCTCATCCGCGTCGGCGCATTCTCCCCTGTCGTCGGGCGGCGAGCAGCTCAAGGCGGTTTCCTTCTACTCCGCGCAAACGGGTGCGACATACGAGATCGAGATATGGACGGGAGTGGAAGAGGGCAACCCCCGAAGCGGCACGCTCGCCCTCGCCCAATCCGGCACGCTTCCGGCCGCGGGCTACCACACCGTCGCGATGGATTCGCATGTGTATCTGCTCCGGGGAGAACGTTTCTCCGTCGTGGTGAAGCTCACCACTCCCGGCTACAACAGCCCGGTTCCTGTGGAGGAGAATATAATCGGATACAGCGAGAACGCGACGGCGAACGCCGGGGAGAGCTACGTCAGCGAACTCGGCGACGTGTGGACCGATATTACGGCCATTCCCGGGCACACCCTCAGCAACGTCTGCCTCAAGGCTTTCACCTCCGGCTATACCGGTGCTATTCGCTATGTGAATGCCGCCGCAGGGGGCGCGAACAACGGAACCTCGTGGAACGACGCGTACACAGAACTGCGGGACGCGCTGGCGGCCGCTCTGAGCGGAGACGAGATATGGGTGGCCGCGGGAAGGTACACGCCGCATGCGAGCGACCGGATGGTCTCCTTTGTCCTGAAAAGCGGCGTGGCGCTCTACGGCGGATTCCCCGCGACAGGGAACCCGCTCATGCCCGACCGCGA
Source organism: Aminobacteriaceae bacterium (assembly GCA_963668335.2). Lineage (GTDB taxonomy): Bacteria > Synergistota > Synergistia > Synergistales > Aminobacteriaceae > JAAYLU01. Next base: position 4,482 of record CAXXRY010000043.1, read on the forward strand.
TCCTGCGACACACAAAAGTATCCTCACCGGAGATATCGATCGCAACGACACGACGGACGCCGACGGACTCACTGTTTTCACAGAAAACCCATTGTACGTCCTTTCCAACAGCAACTACGTTGTCCGTGCCGACGGCGTGAACTCAGCGACCGTTTTCGAGGGCTTCATCATCACCGGAGGGTACGCGAAAGGAGACGGCGACATTGGACGCGGCGCCGGAATGCGCAACACGAACAACGCCCGGCCGACGGTTGTCAACTGTACCTTCTCCGGAAACGCCGCGAACGGCGGCGGCGGGATGTACAACAGTCAAAGCAGCCCGACGGTGATGAACAGCACCTTCTCCGGAAACCTCGCGAACAGCGGCGGCGGGATGTACAACAGTCAAAGCAGCCCGACGGTGACGAACAGCACTTTCTCGAACAACAGGAGCGAAGGGACGGGGTTCGGCGGCGGCGGGATGTTCAACGAAAACAGCAGCCCGACGCTGACAAACTGTACCTTCTCCAGAAACCGCCAAGTAACGTACATCATATTTTTGGGCGATGGGTTGGCGAACATGAGCAGCAGTCCGACGGTGACGAACTGCATCTTCTGGGGAATGAACGGTCCGGAGTACCAGATCGGGGGTTTAGGCGACAGCACGCCGATCATCACCTACTCCATCGTGGACGTGAATGCGTGTTCCGGCGCGGGCAACACAAGCGCCGACCCCAAACTCGGCCCCCTCGCGGACAACGGCGGTCCCACGAAGACGCACGCGCTGCTCGCGGGCAGCTCCGCGCTCGGTTCCGGAACTTTGTTAGGCGCTCCCGCGACGGACCAGCGGGGCGTCGTACGCCCCCAAGGGGAGGGAGTGGACAGAGGAGCCGTCGAGATGGAGGGGATACCCGAACCGACGCCGATACCGACGCCCACGCCGACGCCTGAACCGACACCTGAACCGACACCTGAACCCACGCCGATACCTGTCATCATCCCGCCGGGCATAACGCTTCCCGACGGAACGATAGTAACCACGCCGAGGCCGCTCGTCGTGACGCTGCCGCCGAACGCCACGCCCGAGCAGAAGAGGGAGGCGCTGCGGGACGTACTGCTGGACGGCGGCATACCGCAGGATCGTGTCGAGTCGCTCCTGGACATTCTTGAAGTGGGGGACGACGGGCGAGTGTACATCACGCTGGAAGGGATTGAACGGTTGCAAGGGCTTCTCGAAGGTCTCGATATCCCCGAGGGAGCGGAGGGAACGCCGCTGGCCGCGTTCAGAGCGCTGCTGGGGACAGAGACCTCCGCCCTCTCTGCGGACGAGGCGACGGCGGTTGGTTTCTTCGAGATCCCCGAATCCTTCAGAGACAAGACCGCCGGAGAGTTGCACGCCATCAAGGCGCTCTCCTCGGAGAGCGCGGAGGCGTTCGTCATGGTCTTTTTGTTGGAGGAGCTGCTCGACCGCTGTTCCGCCGTGGTGGAGGTGGAGCGTCTGCCGGATGGCAACATGCTGAAGCGGGTGCTCGGCTCCGACGACCTGATCACAGCCGATTGCCTCCTTGTCCTCGCCATCAAGGACGGAGGAAGATTTGACCTCGACGGCGAGGTGAACGGAGTTGTCGTCGACCCCGTCTTCCTCGTAGAGGGACAGGCCCGGAGCGCTCTCGACAGCCCGCACGGAGGAAGCGGCTGCGCCGCCGGAGGTTCGTTCTCCCCGTTGCTGCTGCTTCTTCTGGCGCCCTTGAGCCTTCTGGCCGCAGGATGGAGGAAGTAGCTCCAAGAAAGGAAACGCCCATCGAAAGGTTTTTGAAAGAAACAGCGAACGCCTCTCCCTTTCCCGCCCAAGCGAGGAAGAGAGAGGCGTTTTGCTCCCCGGCCCCCTACTCGTACCGCAGCGCCTCTATCGGGTTCAGCAGCGAGGCCTTCCACGCGGGGTAGAAGCCGAAGAAGATTCCCACGAAGACGGAGAAGCCGAAGGCGAGCACGATGGAGCCGGTGGAGACGACCGTCGGCCAGCCGAGGAAGCCGGTGATGAGCTTCGACGCCGACGTTCCCAGCGCGATGCCGACGACGCCGCCCGCGATGGAGAGGAGGAGCGCCTCCATCAGGAATTGTGTGCGGATGTCGGAGGCGCGCGCGCCGATTGCCATGCGGATGCCGATCTCACGGGTGCGCTCGGTGACGGAGACGAGCATGATGTTCATGATGCCGATGCCGCCCACGAGCAGCGAGACGGACGCCACCGCCCCGAGCAGCAGCGACATCACTTTCGTGGACTGCGCCGCGGCGTCGAGCATCTCCGCCATGTTCCGCACGTCGAAGTCGCTCGCCTCCCCCTCGCCGAGCCGCCGCCGCTGACGGAGTATGGCGTTGATTTCGCGCTCCGCCTCGGCGACCGAGTCGCCGTTGACCGCCGCGACGGTGATCCGCTGGACGGAGTTTGCGATGCCCCGCCGGATGAGGCTGCGCTGCGCCGTGGCGAAGGGAACGAACGCGGTGTCGTCCTGGTCCTGCCCCCAGGGCGTCTGCCCCTTGGCGGCGAGGACGCCGACGACTTCCATCGGGACGTTGCGGATGCGGACGATCTTTCCTATCGGGTCCTCGGCGCCGAAGAGGTTCTTCGCCACCGTCGCCCCGAGCACGACGATCTTCGCGCCTCCCCGCGCCTCGTCGTCGATGTAAAAACGCCCGTCGGCTATCTTCCACTCGCGGATGTCGAAGATGGCGGACGTGCTCCCCGTCACCAGGGTGGACCAGTTCATGTTGCCGTAGACGAGCTGCGTGCGGCTGAAGATCTCCGGGGCAACCCCTTTCAGCGCGTATGCTTCGCGCTCCAGGGCGGAGGCGTCGTCCGTAGTCAGCGTCGCGCCGGAGCCCGCCTGCTGGCGGACGCCGCCGACCGAGGCCGCCCCCGGCATGATGATGAGGATGTTGCTGCCCACGCCGGAGATGAACCGCTGGATGTTGCGGCTGGCTCCCGCGCCGATGGCGACCATCGTGATCACGGCGGCGACGCCGATGATGATGCCGAGCATGGTGAGCGCGGAACGGATCTTGTTGGAGAGCAGCGAACGAATCGCGGTGCGGAGCGTCTCAAGCATGGTTTTCTCTCCTCTCGTCCGCCAGGATGCGCCCATCCTGGAAGCTGATGGTGCGCACGCTGTACTCGGCGATGTCCGGCTCGTGGGTGACGAGGATGATGGTTTTCCCCTCTCGGTTCAATGCGACGAAAAGGTCCATGATCTCGGCGCTGGTCTTCGTGTCCAGGTTGCCCGTGGGCTCGTCGGCGAGGATCAGCGGCGTCTCGCCCACAAGGGCGCGGGCGATGGCGACGCGTTGCTGCTGCCCTCCGGACATCTGACTCGGGCGGTGTCCCATCCTGTCGGCGAGCCCCACCCGTTCGAGCGCGATCTTTCCGCGCTCTTTGCGTGTCTTCCCCGGCACGCCCGCGTAGATCAACGGCAGCTCGACGTTTTCGAGCGCCGTGGCGCGGGGGAGGAGGTTGAACCCCTGGAAGACGAAGCCGATCTTCGCGTTGCGGATCTTCGCCAGTTCGTCTTTCGAGAGGCGGTCGGTCCGTTCCCCGTCGAGCGCATACTCCCCCCCGTCCGGAACGTCGAGGCAGCCGAGGATGTTCATCATGGTCGACTTCCCCGAGCCGGAGTGCCCCATGATGGAGACGAACTCCCCCCGCTCGACGGAGAATGAGACGCCGTCGAGCGCCCGCAGCTCCACGTCGCCGGTATGGTAGATCTTGACGATGTCGCGGACGTCGATGAGGTTCATTGGAAGATCCTCTTCCAGAACGAAACCTTCGGCTTCTCGGAGTAGGCGATGGCGAGGATGTCCCCCTCTTTCAGCTCCTTCGACCCGGCGACCTCGATGAACGACCCGTCGCCGATCCCGGCGCGGAATTTGATCTGGTCTCCGAGCTTCCCGTCGACCACGGTCCACACTGTGGAGAGGGTTCCGTTCGTCCCGCCGTTGCCCTGTCCGTTGCCGTTCCCCGCTCCGCCGCCTCTGGGACGCCGCGGCATGGAGGGAGCGAACGGCGAGCTTGTTGCCGTCGCCGCCGCCTCGGGTTCGTCCGTAGGGGGAGGGGTGAAGCGGAGCGCCGCCATGGGCACGCGGAGCACGCCGATTCTGCGGTCGGTGATGATGGAGACGTTCGCCGTCATGCCGGGCTTCAGCTTCAATTCGGGGTTGGTCACCGAGATGATGACCGGGTAGGTGACCACGTTGTCCGTGGTCCCCGGCGCGATGCGTACCTGCTTCACTTTGCCGGGGAAGACGGTTCCTCTGTACGCGTCCACGGTGAACTCCACCTCTTGCCCCTCCTTCACGCGGGCGATGTCCGCCTCGTCGACGGAGGTCTCTATCTGCATGTCCGTCAGATCCTTGGCGATGGAGAAGAGCGTCGGCGTGGAGAGGCTCGCAGCGACGGTCTGGCCGACGTTGACCTCGCGGGAGATAATGACGCCGTCCTCCGGCGAGAGAATGCGCGTGTACCCCAGGTTCGACTCTGCCTGCCGCAGCGCCGCCTGCACCTGAAGTACCCGCGCCTCGGCCTCCCGAAGGCTCGCACCGTTGACGGCGTGCGTGGTCTCCGCAGCGTCCAGCTCGCTTTTGGCGATCAGGTTGCGCGACCACAGCTCCTTGTTCCGCGCAAGGTTGCGCCGGCTGTCCGCGAGGTTGGCCTTCGCCCGCGAGACAGAGGCCCTGGCGACGGCGAGGTTGGCCTTCGACTCCTCCAGCTTCGCTGCGAGCACGTCCGGGTCGATGAGGGCGATGAGCTGTCCCTTCTTTACGTGGTCGTTGAAGTCGGCGTAGATCTCCTTGATGGTCCCGGAGACCTGCGTGCCCACCTCCACCACGGTGACCGCGCTCAGCTTTCCCGTGGCCGTAACCTTCGAGACGATGTTTCCCGACTCCAGCGGGGCCGTGCGAAACGCATACTCCGTCGCGCCGCCGTCCGCGAAGTGCATCCAGGCCGCTCCCCCCGCCAGCAGGAGCAGGATGAAAAGTATCTTTTTCATTGGAATTCCCCCCCAAGGGTCTTCTCCAACGCGGCAAGCGCCGCGCTGTAGTCGTGCTGTGCCTGGTAGAGGCTCGTCTTCGCGCTGGTGAAGGCGAGCACGGCGTCCGCCACTTCGAGGACGTTCCCGACGCCCGTTTCGTAGCGCCCCTCGGCGAGGGTCAGATTCTCCTCCGCCTGGCGCACCAGCAGTTCGGCCACCGGAATGCGCGCTTCGGCCTCCCGCACGGAGAGGAGCGCGGAGCGGACGTCGTAGAGGACGGTCTGTTCGACGCGCCGCAGCGCCGCGTCCGCCCCCTGCGCGCCGTAGCGGGCCTCGGCCACCTTGGCGTCCGTCAGTCCGCCGTCGAAGACGGGAACGGAGAGCGTGACGGTGGCCCGGAAGGCGTCGTCGAGCGGCCACTCGGAGCCGGAGAGGTTCGCGGAGCCCGAAAGGGAGACCGTCGCGGCGTTCCCCTTCGCGGCGATGGCGACGGAGAGCTTGCCCGACTCGCTCTTCAGGCGCGCCGAGCGGATGTCCGGCCGGTTCGCCATGGCCTGTTCGACGGCGAACGGCTCGTCGGGGAGAGGGCGGGGAGAAAGGAATGCCGAGACTGGCTCGACGTCGCCGAGCTGCACGCCGACCGCGTTCGAAAGTCCGGCCCGCGCCGTGGCGAGCGACGCCTCCGCGGAGACGAGCGCGATCCTCGCGTTGCTCAAGTCGACTTCGGCCTTGGTGACGTCGAACTTCGCCTTCGCGCCCGCCTCGTAGAAGCCTTTCGCCTTCTCCAGATGCTTTTCGTAGGTGCGCACGGCGTTCGCCGCCTGCTCGCGCTTCAGTCCGTTCAGCAGCAGCGTGTAGTAGGCGTCCTTCACGCCCTTCCGGACGGTGAGGACCGCCTCCCGCTGCGATTCGGACGCCGTATCTATGGCGAGTCCCTGGCTCCGCCGTTCGAGCGCGTTCTTCCCCGAGTCGGAGAGCAGTTTCGTCACCGTAAAGGCGGTCGAGTAGCTCTGGTCCGATCCAGTTTGGCGTCCGGTGGAAGCCGAGAGGCTTCCGGTGAGGGCGTTGCCGGCCTTTACGGCGTCAAGTCTTGCCTTCTGCGCGTTCAACGATGCCCGTGCCTCCTCCAGCGACGGATGGTGCTCTTCCGCGAGGAGAAGACACTCTTCGAGGGTAAGCGTTCTGCTCTCGCCCGCCCCCTCCGTCATGCTTGCCGCGAGCAGGAGCAGCAGCAGCGCCGCGATGCAGCGAAGGCTCCGTTTCCCCGGTGCGCTTTCAGGGTATATGTTCATTGATCTACATCCCCTTTTTCTGTGTTTTCATGCGTATATTGTATAGCTCTTTCATTCAGCGTGATCTGTAGTTGACGCAAAGATTTGTAAGGGAAAGGGTCGAAGTGTAAAGGAGGACGGTCCTCCCGGATGGAAAAGAACCGGAGGATACAGCGTATCCCCGTGGAGTGTGCGCGTTCGTTGCAGGTTTCGATGGAATTGGTGTATCATTGACGAAAATACGGTGTTTTCCGCCCCTCCCGGGCGGCATACAGGGAAGGGAGATGCGTATGAGCGAGACGATAAACAGCGATATGCAGGCCTCCGCCGCAGGCGGACGGTCGACGATGATCCGGAAAGGAGACGTCCTTTTGCAGCTCGAAGGAGGGAGCGTCTGGCTCGCCTGTCCGGGCGATTCCGTTCCCTTTCCCGCGGACGTCGAGGCCGCCCTGGAGGAGGGCGGCGTGACTGAAAGGGATGAAGATGCCGTCCGGAAGTTCCTTGAAGGAAAGGAACGCCGGGTGCTCATCGCCTCCGCCTTCTCTCCCGTCGACGCGAAGGTCAAGGTCGCCATGGCGAAGGACTCCATGTCGGTCTCGCTTCTTGTCTCTCCCCCCTCCCTCGGCGGCGCCCTGCCTACGCCCGACGCGTTGCAGGAGCAGCTTCAGAGGCATGGCGCGGTGTACGGGATCGACCGGAGCGCGCTGGAGAAACTGTGTGCGGAGAAGCTCTTCGACGAGTATGTCGAGGTTGCGCGCGGCACTCCCGCCGTTCACGGTGCGGACGCGGCCGTGGAGGTCGTCGTCGGAACCGGGGGGCGCAGGGGGCCGGTCGAGGACGAAGAGGGCAACGTGGATCTGAAAAACCTGGGCATCGTCAACCTGGTACATGCCGGGGACGTGCTCGCAACGAAGACGCCTGCAACGGACGGCGTGGAGGGGCATACCGTACGGGGCGGCGTTCTCGGAACCAAGAACGGCAAGGACAAGTCATTCCCTGCCGGGCCCGGGACGGTTGTCTCCGAGGACGGGCTTTCACTGCTCGCCGCCGTCGAGGGGCATCTGACGGAGGTCAACGGGCGGCTCCAGGTGCTCCCGGTCTTCGAGGTGCACGGCGACGTCGACTACAGCACGGGGAACATCGACTTCCCCGGATCTGTTGTGGTGAAGGGGGTCGTCCGGGATGGTTTCGAAGTCCGCGCTTCGGAGAACATTACGGTGAACGGCACCGTGGAGGGCGCGTTTTTGATCGCCGGAGGAAATATCACCGTCGTCGGCGGCATCCGCGGTGTCGGCAAGGGGAAGGTCGAGGCGAAGGGCAATATCGCGGCGGACTTCGCCGACCAGGCGAAGCTCTTTGCGGACGGCGATATCCTGATTAAGAACGCATTGCTTCACAGCGACTGCCGGTGCGGAGGGAAGCTCGTCGTCTCCGGCGGAAAGAAGTCGCAGATCGCCGGAGGCAAGATACAGGCCGGAAGCGAGGTCGTCTGCGCTACGCTCGGCAGCGAAATGGGCACCAAGACGGAGATCGCGGTCGGGGCGCTGCCGGAACAGGTGGAGCGGCGGGATTTCCTGAAGAAGGAACTGCACCAGACGAAGGAAAACCTTGAGAAAGTGGAGAAGAACATCGCCTTCCTGAAGCAGACGGAGACGGAAAAAGGGCTGGACGATGAAAAGCGCGCGATGCTGGGGAAGCTGACGCGGACAGCCTTTTCGTGCAAGGCGTCCATGAAGGCCCTGGGGGACGAGGCCGCGCTGCTTGAGGCCGATATGGAGCGAAAAACGCGAACGGGGCGCGGTGCGGGTCAGAGGTACCTGCTACCCCGGCATCTCCGTGTCGATCCGCGGAATCACCTACCGGGTGCGGGAGGAGTTCAAATTCGGCGCGCTGCTGTACGACGAAGGGGAGATCCAAGTCAAAACCGTTCGACGCGTAACGCTGCGGAACGTATTCTCAAATGTGAAGGGGGGCGGAAACGCCCCCCTTCGCTGCATCGGCCTAGCCCTGGATGTCCAGGTTCTGACCGATCCCCATGGAGGCCATCATCTCATGAAGCATCTGACCCTGAAGTTCCATCATGTCCATGGCCTTCTTCTGGACCGAAATGCCCACCTGAGCCATAGTGTTTGACTGGTTGGTCGCCATGACGTTGTTTACCATGCCCATATCCATGCGCCTCACCTCCTTCTCGGGGATGCGTTTCTTTTATTTCTCGGTCGTCGCGCCCCGAAAAATAACTCGACGATCCGAATCCTTGCTCCTGTACATGTTTCCCTCCGTCGAAGCTTTCCTTTTGTTTCTTCAAGTCGAAATTAACGCGGAAAACGACTACGACTATGATTCATTTTATTATACCATGTTATCGATATTTTGCATTGTATCGAAAATGAGATGCGCTGCGGGCGGCGGTTGCGCCAGTCCCGCGGACGAGCCGGACACGACGCAGTATTCGCCCGAGGAGCTGGCCGCCATCGTCCAGGGGGGAGCGTTCGTCAAGAAGACGATATAGCGTCTGTTCGTTCCATAACAAAGGGAGGGAGGACGAATCTCCGGCCCTTTTCGTATCTTGGGACAGGCGGTGGCGCTATACGCTTTTGAAAGCTCCGTCGAACTCGGAGATGATATCGTCTATCTCTTCGAGCCCCGCGGAGAAACGAAGCTGTCCCGTTGAAATACCGCACTGTGCAAGTTCCTCCGGGGAATAGACCCTGTGGGAGGTCTTCGCCGGATACGAGATCGACCGTGGTCACGCCCGCCAGGCTGGGGACGAACTTGATCTTCTCGCAGGCGGCGATGAAGCGGGAGGCTCCGTTCTCTCCCCCGACGATATCGGCGCTCAGCATGCCCCCGCACCAGCCGTTGTCGAACTGCTTCATAGCGACCGTGTTATGAGGCGACGAGGCGAGTCCGGGGTAGTACACCCGCTCCACCTTTGGATGCCCTTCGAAGTATTCCGCGAGCCGCCGCGCATTCTCGCTGTGGCGCTGCACACGCAGTCCAAGCGTTCGCAGACTACGGGTCAGGAGCCATGCGTCGAAGGGGCTCGGGATCGCGCCGTAGAGCGTCGCGAACTTACGCAGGCGGTCGATTTCCTTCGCGCCCGCCATCAGCGCGCCGCTTATGATGTCGCTGTGGCCTCCGAGGTACTTCGTCGCGCTGTAAACGACGATGTCCGCGCCGAACTCCATCGGGCGGCAGATCGCGGGAGTCGCGAAGGTGTTGTCGACGATGAACTTCGCGCCGTTTTTCCGTGCGACCGCGGCGATTTTTTCCAAATCGACGACTTCCATCAGCGGATTCGTGATGGTCTCCGTGTACACGATCTTTGTGTTCGGCCGGATGTGTTTTTCCGGGTCGTCGTTGATGAAATCCGCGAAGTCGACGGAGATGCCGAAACGGGGCAGTTCGTTCTTCAGGTAGTCGTAGACGCCTCCGTAGAGCACCGGCGAGGAGAGGATATGATCCCCGGAAGAGACGTTCGCCAGGATGGCGGCGATGATGGCGGCCATCCCCGAGGCGAAGGAGATCGCCCCGCCGCACCCCTCCGCTTGCGCCAGCACCTCGTGCAGGCAGTCGTACCCGGGGTTGGCCATTCGGGAATAGACGTACCCCTGCCGAGTGCCTTCGTAAACTGCATCGAGCGAGGGCACGTCGTCGAAGCTGAACACGCTGCTCATGTAAATAGGGACCACTTTGGGGACGGAGACCGACTGCGCGATCCGTTTCGCCGCGACGTTCTCGCCCGAATGGGTCAATCTGGTCATCAAGCCTTCTCGCATGGTATCACGCTCCTTGCGCCCGCCGCGCGGCGAGCCTGTATGTGAAAAGAGCCCCCGAAGAGGCTCCTTTCATGGCCGACGTGTCTACTTCACTTTGTGACAGGCCACCAGATGCTCGCCGCCCACGTCGATCAACGGCGGCTCCTCGGCGGAGCAGACGTCCATCTTCCACGGGCAGCGCGTGTGGAAGCGGCACCCCGAGGGCGGGTTGATCGGGCTGGGGACGCCGCCCGTGAGGATGAACTTCTCCCGCTTCCGGTCGAGCTTCGGGATGGGGACGGCCGCGAGCAGCGCCTGCGAGTATGGGTGGAGCGTGTTCTTGAACAGCTCCAGCGAGGGCGCCGACTCGACGATTTTTCCAAGGTACATCACGGCGATGCGGTTGCTGATGTGCTTCACCACCGAGAGATCGTGCGACACGAAGAGGTAGGTCAGCTTCATCGTCTCCTGAAGCTCCTGGAGCAGGTTGAGAATCTGCGCCTGGATGGAGACGTCGAGCGCCGACACCGGCTCGTCGCAGACGATGAAGTCAGGAGAGAGCGAGAGCGCGCGGGCGATGCCGACCCGCTGCCTGCGTCCGCCGTCCAGCTCGTGCGGGTATTTGTAGTAGAGGCGGGGGCTTAAGCCCACCTTCTCCATCAGCGCATCCACCATCTGTTCCCGTTCGCGCTTCGATCCCATACCGAAGATCTCCAGCGGCTTGCCGATGGTCTCGCCGATGCTCTTGCGCGGGTCGAGCGAGGAGAACGGGTCCTGGAAGATGATCTGCACCTGCTTGCGGATGCCGTGCAGCTCCTTTTTGTCCATGGAGGCGATGTCCCGCCCCCGGTACAGTATCCGCCCCGAGGTCGCCTCGATGAGCCGGATCAGCAGCCGTCCCGTGGTGGATTTTCCGCACCCCGACTCGCCGACGAGCCCGAGCGTCTCTCCCTCCTTGATGGCGAAGGAGACGTCGTCCACCGCGTGGACGTTTCCCGCGGCGACGGGGAAGTACTTCACCAGTTTTTCAACCTTCACGAGATCAGGCATGAGCTCCACCTCCGGCGTACAGATGGCACATCGTTCTGTGCCCGTTCTCGTCGCTGACCGGCGGGAGCGTTGTCCGGCAGACGTCCATGCAGCGCGGGCAGCGGGGGTGGAACGCGCACCCCTTGGGCAGGTCGAGCGGCTCCGGCATCAGCCCTTCGATGGGTCGAATGAGGGAGGATTCCTCCTCGATGTCCGGGATGCAGCGGAAGAGCCCCGTTGTGTACGGGTGCTTCGCGCCCCTGAATATTTGCTCCAGCGAGCCGGTCTCGACGATCCGTCCTGCGTACATCACCGCGACGTGGTCGCAAACCTCGCCCACGACGCCGAGGTCGTGCGTGATCATGATCATCGCCGTCGAAAATTCGTCCTTCAGACTCCGCATCAGTTCGAGCACCTGCGCCTGGATGGTGACGTCGAGCGCGGTGGTCGGTTCGTCGGCGATGATGAGCGCCGGGTTGCACGCCAACGCCATCGCGATGACCACGCGCTGGCGCATGCCGCCGCTGAACTCGTGCGGGTACTCCTTGAAGCGCGCGCCCGGGATCTGTACCTTTTCGAGCATCTCCATCGCGCGTTTCTCCGCCGCCTCCTCGGAGAGGTTTTGGTGGGCGACGAGCGCCTCGCTGATCTGCACGCCGACAGTGACCACCGGGTTCAGCGAGGTCATGGGATCCTGGAATATCATCGAGATTCTGTTGCCGCGAATTTTTTTCATCTCCCGCTCGGGGAGCGAGAGCAGATCGCGCCCGTCGAAGACGATGCGCCCGCTTTCGATGACGCCGGGAGGGGAGGGGACGAGCCCCAGTATCGAGAGGGCGGTCGTCGTCTTTCCCGCGCCGCTCTCTCCGACGAGGCCGAGCGTCTTCCCCCTGTGGAGGGAGAAGTCGAGCCCGTTCACCGCGGCTACCGTGCCTTCATATGTCTTATACACCACTTTGAGATCCGAAACTTCCAACAGAGGACCGTTCATGCGAAAACCTCCCGACGGACTACTGGCGAAGCTTGGGATCGAGTGAATCCCGAAGTCCGTCGCCGAATATGTTGAGGGCCAGCACCACGATCGAGATGGCCAGCCCGGGGAAGAACGTGAGATAGGGCGCCCTGGCGAAGGAACTGCCGTCCGGAACTGAGCATCGAGCCCCACTCCGCCGTGGGCGGCTGTATTCCGAGCCCGAGGAAGGAGAGGGCCGCGGCCGACAGGATGGCCTGGGCCACGCCGAGGGTGCTCTGGACAATGATGGGGGCCATGCAGTTCGGCAGGATGTTCTCGACGATGATCCGAGCGTCGCTCGCGCCGACGGCCTTGGCCGCCTCGACGAACTCCTGCCCTCTGACCGTGAGCGCCGACGCCCGCACCACCCGCGCATAGCGGGGAAGCTGGCTGATGCCCACCGCGATCATCAGGTTCAGCAGACTGGTCCCCAGAGCGCCGACGATGGCGATGGCGAGGATGATCTGCGGGATGGCGAGCAGGACGTCCATGCAGCGCATGATGAAGTTGTCCAGCCGCCCGCCGTAGTAGCCGCAGATGGCGCCGAGAATGCCGCCGAAGATCGCGCCGATGCCCACCGCCACGAAGCCGACGTAGAGCGAGATCCGGCTGCCGTAGATGACGCGGCTGAGCATGTCGCGCCCGAAGTTGTCGGTCCCCAGCGGGTGCGCCGACGAGGGGCCCTTGAGGCGCTGCGTCATGTTCGTCTGGTTGGGGTCGTACGGAGCGAGGACGGGGGAAAGAACGGCCACGACCACCAGCAGGACGACCACGGTCATCCCCACCAGGGCCGCCTTGTTCCGCCGCAGACGCCGCCAGACCTCCCACCACGGGCTTCGCCGCTTCTCTCGCGCTTTCCCGTTTGCGGCGGAGAGGGTGACGATCGATTGTCTTTCACTGTTCATGAGTGTTCGCTCCTCTCCGTCACTTCGCGGCCCTGTACTGCGCCTTGATCCGGGGATCGAGCACGGCGTACAGCAGGTCCACGAGCAGATTCACTATGCCGACGCAGAAGGCGAAGAAGAGCACGCCACCCTGTACCACAGGGTAGTCCTGCGCCCTGATGGCGTCGACGATAAGCCGCCCGAGCCCGGGGATGGAGAAGACCGTCTCCGTGATGACCACGCCGCCGAGCTGGTGGCCGAAGTAGAGCCCCGCGATCGTGACCACCGGGATCATCACGTTGCTCAGGATGTGCCGCGTGAGCACGAGGCGGTCGGAGATGCCCTTCGCCTTCGCCGTGCGGACGTAGTCTTGCCGGATGACTTCGAGCATGCTCGACCGGTCATCCGGGCGATGACGGCCATGGTCTGAATGCCGAGCACGATGGTCGGCATGATGAGGTTCTTCCACGAGTCGAACCCGGACGACGGCAGAATCGGGATGTAGATGGAGAGCAGCAGCATGAGCATCAGCGCGATCCAGAAGTTCGGTATCGAAAAACCGACGAGGGCCAGGAAGCTGCATAAGGCGTCCACCCACGTGTTCTGCTTGAGCGCCGCGAGGATGCCCAGCGGCAGCCCTATCACGATGGCGAACGTCATTCCCAGCAGCGCCAGGGTGAGCGTCGCCGGGAAACGTTCCATGATCTCCTCCATGACCGGGGCGTTCGACTTGATCGAGCGTCCCAGGTCGCCCTTGAGCGCGTTGCCCAGAAAAATGCCGTACTGGACGTATAAAGGCTTCGTCAGGCCGAGCTGCTCCCGCAGGTTGGCGATGTCCTCCTGCGTCGCGGCGGGGCCGAGCATGACTTCGGCGGGGTCGCCGGGGGCGAGGTGGACGATGGAGAAGATGAGAATGGAGACGCCGAAGAGCACGGGGATGAGAAACATCATTCTCTTGAAAAAGTATCGAAGCATGCAACCAGTCCTCCAGGGGAAATATCGCCGGAGTTCTGCCGCCGCGAGGCGGGAACTCCGGCGCGTTCGTCCGCCTTATTTCGCGACGGTCACTCCGTACAACGGGGAGATCATGTTCGGATAGAGCTTGAATCCCTGCACCTTCTTCGAGGACGCGCCCAGAAGCTCCTGGCTGATCATGAAGACGAGCGGGCACTCGTCGACGGCCAGCTGCTGCGCCTCCGCGTAGATTTTTCTGCGCTCCGCCTGGTCGAGCGTGGCCGCGCCCTTCTCCAGCAGCGCGTCGAGCGCGGGGATGGAGTAACGGAAGCGGTTGGAGGAGCCGATGTTCGCGGTGTGATAGACGGGGGTCATACCGCCGTCGGCGTCGCCCGTGCCGGTCCAGCCGAGCATGAACGCGCCGCCGATGCCTTTGGCGGAGGTGGAGAGCAGCGCGCTCCACTCCATCAGTTCGACCTGCGCGCGGATGCCGACCTCGGCGAGGTACGCCTGGATCAGCTCGGCGGCGCTGCGGCGCTCCGTGCGGTTATCGGAGAAGATGGTCATGTCGAATCCGTCGGGGAATCCTGCCTCTTTCAGCAGCTCTTTGGCCTTGTCTGGATTGTAGGGGTAGGCCGGCCCGCGCGTCGGGTCGAAGCCCCAGATGACGGGCGAAAGCGGTCCCTTCGCCGGGACGCCGAAGCCGAAGTAGATGGCGTCGACGATCGCCTGCTTATCGACCGCGTAGTTCATCGCCCGGCGGACGAGTTTGTTGTCGAAGGGCTTTACCTCCGTATTCAGTCCCATGTAGAGCGTGGACATCGCGGGGGTCTGGTACGTGAGGAACTTGCCGCTCTCCTTGACGGAGGCGAAATCCTGGTAGGGGAAGTTGCCGGGAATGAGTTCGACGCCGCCGGACTCCAACTCGACGAGGCGCGTCGCATCCTCGGGAATGCCTCGGTAGATCACCGTATCGAGGGATGCGGGGCCGCGGAAGTAGCCGTCGAACTTTTCGAGCGTTACCTTGTCGCCGCGCGACCAGCTCACGAACTTGAAGGGACCGGTACCCACGGCGGCCTTGCTGCCGTAGTCCGCGCCCGCTTCCTTGACCGCCCGTTCGCTCACGATGGATGTCTCGTAGCGGGTCAGGCTCATCAGCATGGGGGCGAAGGGACGCTTCGTGACGATTTTCAGCGTGTGCTCGTCGAGCGCCTCGACGGAGGCTACTTCGCGCAGATGGGTTGCGCCGGGGGATGCGGTCGCCGGATCCTTGATCCGCTCGAGGGAGAATTTCACGGCGGCGGCGGTGAGAGGATCGCCGTTATGGAAGGTTACGCCCTTGCGGAGGTGGAAGATCCACGTCAGGTTGTCCGGGTTCTCCCAGCTCTCGGCGAGGTCGGGGACGATCTCCATGTGTTCGTCGACCTGCACGAGATTGCTGTAGATCTGCCGGATCACGTTCGCGGAGTAGATATCGCTGACCTTGTGCGGGTCGAGGCTGGAGATGTCGGCGACCTGGGCTATCCGCAGCTCGGCTGCGACGGCGGGAAGAGCGAGCGCTGCGATGGCGAGAAGCGCGAGTGCGATGAGACGGAACTTTTTCACTGTGCATCACGACCTTTCTGTTTTTTCGACGCCGCTTTTTCCGGCGTCTTCGAGTGCTTTCTCAATCTATCTATGCTTCACCGGGGAGATTCCCGGAACTTTTTCCTACGCCGGAGAGAGTAGGCGAAGCTCCGTCCCGGAGGCGCTTGTGATCACCTCCGCGCCGTGCGGCGTGACAATCACGTCGTCTTCGATGCGTACGCCGCCCAAGCCATCGATGTAGATGCCCGGTTCGACGGTCACCACGGAGCCGACGGGGAGCTTCTCATCGTTCATGCGGTTGACCACGGGCAGCTCGTGCAACTCCAGCCCGATGCCGTGCCCAGTGGAATGTGTGAAGAAATCGCCGTACCCGCGGTCGCGGATAACGCATCGCGCCGCCTCGTCGACGTCGTGTCCCGTCGCGTCGGGCGAAACCGCGGCGATTGCCCGGTCGTGCGCTTCGCGGACGATGTGGTAGATCTCGACGAGCTTCGGGTCGACGTCGCCGACGCCCACGGTGCGGGTCATGTCCGAGACGTAACCGTTGTAGACGGCGCCGAAGTCCATCGTGATGAAGTCGCCCGGCTGTACGACTCTGTCGGAGAAAATCCCGTGCGGGCGCGCTCCTCTGGGGCCGGAGGCGACGACGAAGTGCCCCTTCGCCATTTGCTGCGCCCCCCTGCGGCGGATTTCGTGGACGAGGTCGGCGGCGAGCTCCGCCTCGCTCCTGCCCGGACGGATCGCCGGAAGGAAGGCCTCGAAGGCCTCCGCCGCGATCCGGGCCGAACGGCGCAGAAGGTCGAGCTCCTCCGCGTCCTTGACGGCGCGGAGCTGCTGCACAAGGCGCGTCGTGCCGACAAGGGAAGGAAGCAGTTTTTTCAAGCGCGCGCCCCCCGTTCGAGACAGAGCTTTTCGTCCTCCACCGCGAGCCTCCGCACGCCGAGTTGCCTGAGCGCCTCCTGCACCGCGGGCCACGGGTCCCGGTCTTCCATCCGTAGAAGAGGAAGGAAGGACTCCTCCTCCGCCTGGATGAAGTAGCGCGAATCCGTGATCAGACGGCCTCCGTTCACTCCCGCCACCACGACGGCGAAGGAGCCTGTGAATCCTGAAAGATACTGGATTGCGGGACGGTTATCCAGCTCGCTGCTGAAAACGAAGAGTGTGTCGGCCCCTCTCCTCCGGAGTTCTTCCGCCAGGCGTTCCATCCGCGCCGCGAATATGCTGTTCATCTCTCGCACACAACCGCTCCCTTTCTTCAAAATAGGATACGGAACAGTATGCATTATACCAAGTCGATGATGAGGGTGAAAGGGTTTTCTTTTACTCGGGGAAAAGTTCTTTCGTCAACAAAGTGTCCGGACAAGAAGTAAGGGAGAACGGGCAGGAGAGACGCCGCGCGCGGGCGTCTCTCCTGCAACGTTTTTTCTCGTCTTCAGGGAGTCCTGACGACGGGCTTCCCGATGACCGGGATCAGGTCGTGGATCGTTTCCGCCTTTCCGGAAAAGTGCATGAGCGCCTCGAAGCTGAGCGCCCAGACGTCCATCGGCATGGAGCCGCGTATCAGGTCCAGCCCGAACGGGGCGAGGAGCGAGACGCACGCTTCGGCCTCCTCCTCGCGCCCGAAGACGAAGAGCAACCAGTTTATGCCGTCCTGGTCGAAGCTGTCGAGGTCGATGAAGCCGGGGAGCACCATGCGGCGGAGCACTTCGAGCGCGAGCTGGAAGCGCCCTATCGTTGCGAGGTATCCGTCGGTGTTCGACGCCCGAGGTGGCTGCGCCTGCATACAGAAGAAGCGGTCGGCGTTCAGGATTCCCCACGGATCGTTGGGGGAGCGGGGAATGTGCGCGTACGCCTGAAAGTCGTAGCGGCTGAGGTGGAGCAGGTCCGCCTCGAAGTACGCAGGGAAGGTCCCCTTCGCTTCGAACCACTTCGTCGCCGCGTCCGGGGCCGGCGGCGTTTCCCTTCGGGCGGCGAGCCCCGTAAGAGGCCAGTCGTCGCGCATCTGCCCGATGATCGGCGAGGAGGGCCAGAGCCACTCGAAACAGGACGAGCGGGTGAAGAGTTCCTCGTCCTGGAGAGGAGGGATGAGAAAACGCGCGAACGGGACGAACTCCTTCACTCCCCAGCGCTGGATATGCTTTTTATCGAGCAGCAGGCGGAGACGTGTCCTGAAAAGGTCCTTTCCCGGGTCCGAGCCGGGGGTTCCCGGTACGGCGGGCAGGTAGTCCGCCGCAGCTTCCTCCCGGAAGGCCTCTCTCCCCTCGCCGGTCAGGAAGAAGAGCTTGCCCTCCTTCGCGAGCAGGCCATCGCCGAGCATCCGTCCGAGCGGTGCGGGATCCTCTTCGGCGATGCGGACAAGCTCCTCCGTCCAGCAGGGGTTCTCCTGGTCGAACAATAGCAGAAGACTTCCGTACTCCATGCGCTCTTCCTCCTTCTCGAATCTTCTCTTTTCGTACAAAAAGCGCCCCCGGATGACGGAGCATGCCGGGGGCGCGCCGAGAAACGTTTTTCTCCTAAGCCGTACACGCTCCCCTCCGGAAGCGTAGCGCGAAACGGCCGGTTCGTCCAGAGGTCAGTTCAGCTCGGTGAAGGTAGCCTCGTCCTTCTTGAGCGCCTTCCAGAGGCACCAGCAGGCGATCACCATGATCACCGCGAAAGGCGCCGCAGCGGCGATGGAAGCGATCTGCAGCGATTGGAGCCCGCCGCTCATCAGCAGAACGAAGGCGAGCGCCGCCATCAGGACGCCCCAGATGCCCATGCGGAACTTCGGCGGGTTCATGTCGCCCTGAGTGGAGTACATCGAGAGAACGAAGGTCGCAGAGTTGGCCGATGTGATGAAGAAGGTTGAAATCAGCACCACCATGATGACCGACATGATGCCGCCCAGCGGGTAATGGGTGTAGACCTCGAAGACGCCGATGGAGATGTCCGCGGCAACCTTCTCCGCGATCTTCGCCGCGCCGGTGAGTTCGAGGTTAAGCCCGGAAGTCCCGAAGATAGCGAACCAGGTGAAGCTGCCCAGCGCAGGTACGACGAGCACGCCGGAGACGAACTCCCGTATGGTGCGGCCGCGCGAGATGCGGGCGATGAACGAGCCGACGAAGGGCGCCCATGCGATCCACCACGCCCAGTAGTAGAGCGTCCAGCCGCCGAGCCACCCCTTGTATTCGCCGCCGTAGGGCGCCATGTGGAAGCTCTGGTTCACCACGTTGGAGAGGTAGTCGCCCAAGCCCGTCATCAGGGATTCGATAATCGCCATCGTGGGGCCGATGAAGAAGAGCGAGACGCTCAGCAGGCAGGCGAGGAAAAGATTGACGTTGGAGATGAGCTTGATTCCTTTCTCGATGCCGGTAACGGCGGTGCCGGTGTACACAAACGCAAGCGTCGCGATGATGACAAGTTGGAAGGTGACGTTCTGCGGTGCGTTGAAGAGGTACTTCAGGCCGCTGTTGATCTGGAGCGTGCCCAGCCCGAGCGACGTCGCCAGTCCGGCGATAGTGGCGAAAATGGCGAGGATGTCGATGGTCTTGCCGAGCATGCTCGCGTTCCCCTTTTCTCCGAGCACGGGGAGGAACATGCTGCTCATCAGTCCGGGAGCGCCCTTGCGGTACTGGAAGTACGCCAGACAGAGGGCGATAACGGAGTACCCCGCCCACGGATGGAGTCCCCAGTGGAAGAATGTGGTTCGCAGCGCGTCCTCGGCGGCCTTCGCGCTTCCGGCGGCCGCGCCGAAGGGTGGCGTCATGAAGTGGTAGACGGGCTCGCCGACGCCGTAGAAGACGAGGCCGACGCCCATGCCGGCGGAAAAGAGCATGGCGAACCACGAAATGTTGCCGAACTCGGGCTTCGACCCCGGTTCGCCGAGACGGAGCTTCCCGAAGCGGCTCATGCAGAGGAGAATGGGGAAGAGCACGAAGATGTTCATGGCGAGCATGTACCCCCACCCGAAGTACTCGATGAGGAGGTTGAAAAGCCCCTTGGCCGCCGCGTCGAAGCTCGCCGGGGAGAAGATCCCCCAAAGCACCGTGGCGGCTGTGACGGCCATGGAGATAAAGAACACGGAATTGTCTTTTTTAACTTGCATACTCGTCCCTCCTTCGCGAATGTCCGGGGGAGGAGACCCTCCCCCGGAATGAAGCTAGATCTTCACCGGGAAGATGGTCTGGCCGTCGACGTCGCTTTCCAGCGCGTCGAGCGCCACACCCGTCCTATGGTAGCGGAGGGCCCATTCGTCGTCGGGGCGGAGCTGGGGGTTGCCGAGGGGGTACGGGACGGAAACGGTGGGGACCATCTTGTTGACGCCGACGGTCTTTGCGATATTGGTGAGGTTGCACATCACAACCACGGGGATGCCGCTGCGCTCTATCTCTTTCGCGATCGTTGACCCGCAACGAGTGCAGGTTCCTCAGGTCGCGGTGAGAACGACGGCCTCGACGTTCCGCTCGTGGAGCACCGCGGCGATCTCACGGCCCATGCGGGCGGCCTCGCCCTGCGTGGTGCCCGTGCCGACCGTGGTGTAGAAGAACTCGTCCACCACGCCCAGCCTGCCCTCCCGCTGGTAGGCGCGG
>CAXXRY010000044.1:0-71467 GCA_963668335.2 Aminobacteriaceae bacterium
CGGCTTCATCGGTCTTGGAGTCATGGGACACAGCATGGCCGGACACGTGTTGCGAGGAGGGTTCGACGTACTCGTCTACAACCGCTCCAAGGAAAAAAACACTTGATCTGCTAACACAGGGGGCCGTCTGGAAGGACGACATTTTTTCTCTCGCCGAGAGAGCGATATCGTCGTCACCATGGTGGGGTACCCGAAGGATGTGGAGGAGGTCTACCTCGGCGAGAGGGGGATCGTTGCGGCCGCCCGTCCCGGCGCCGTCCTCATCGACATGACGACCTCGAGCCCGAAGCTTGCGGAGCGTATTGCCGCAGCCGCGGCGCAGAAGGAGCTCTTTGCACTCGACGCCCCCGTGTCCGGGGGAGACAAGGGCGCCCGCGAAGCGACGCTCTCCATAATGGTCGGCGGCGAGGAGGCTGTTTTCGAGGATATGCTCCCGCTCTTCCAGCTTATGGGGAAGAATATTGTTCTGCAGGGCGGCCCGGAAGCGGTCAGCACACGAAGATGGCCAACCAGATCGCCATCGCCTCCAACATGATGGGTGTCTGTGAAGCCTTGGCATATGCGAAAAAGTCTGGGCTCGACACCGAGCGCGTTCTCTCCAGCATCTCGGGGGGAGCTGCCGGAAGCTGGTCGCTGTCGAACCTCGCTCCCAGAATCCTTGCAGGGAATTTCGCCCCGGGCTTTTTCGTCAAGCACTTCATCAAGGATATGCGAATCGCTCTGGAAGAAGCCGACCGTATGGGAATGGACGCGCCGGGCCTGAAACAGGCGTTCGCTCTCTATGAAGAATTGGCGGCCAAGGGGTGCGAAAACGACGGGACTCAGGCGCTCTTCAAGCTCTATGAATAGGAGCTCCCGACCGTACGAGGGCGGATATTCTCCGACGACGAGGCCCTTCGAAGGGTCTTGTTGATTTGTGTATTGACGCAAAAATTGTTTTTTGTTTATAATGATTACAAGTTGCATCACGAGAAAGGAAGTGACACCCATGCGCTCAGTCGAACAGATCGCCGAACAGCTTCGGAAAAAGGGGCTGAAGCTCACGCCCCAGCGGCGTCTTATTATCGATATTCTCCTTCACGACAGGACGCATCCTACTGTTGAGGAGGTGTACCGCAAGGTTCTGGAGACGATGCCCGAAGTCTCCAGAACGACGGTGTACAATACGATCCGAGAGATGCTCAATCTCGGCGAGGTCGCGGAGGGTACAAGATCTGAGCGACGGTGGAATTCGGTACGATACAACGGGCGAGCCCCATCATCACTTCTTCTGCGTTCGCTGCAAGGCGCCTCGTCGACGTGGACCTTGATCTTCCGCCGATGGCGGAGTCTTCAACGGAGCTTTCCGACTGCGTTATTATCAAGCAGCAGCTGACGCTGTACGGCTTGTGTTCAGCGTGCAGAGCGCTGCAGAGCCAAGAAGAGGCGCTTGAAGAGAAGGAAAAGGAAGCGGTTGCCGCCAGATAAACCCACAAAGAAGCCCCCGGAATTCCGGGGGCTTCTTTGTGGACTGTTTTAATGCAGCCTACTTCTTTGCAACGAGCCCGCTCTCTTCCGCGGCGACCTTGAAGCGGCCCACGGAGCGCTGCATCTCCTCCGACAGGCGCACCAGGTCCCCCCGCCGTCGACGAGATGCTCTCCGTCATCCGCCCCTGCTCGTCCATCGAACGGTTGATGCTCTCCACCTGCTCCGCGATCTCCGAACCCGAACGCGCCACGTGGTCCATTCCGGCGGTCATCTCCTCCGCGCTCGCCGACTGCTCCTGCATCGTCGCCGCTATCGACTGCACGTTCTCCGTGATCGACGCCACCTTCAGCACCACGTCGTCGATCACGGTCTTCGTCTCTTTCGCCCGCGCGACGAGCTGCTTGATCTGCTCCGCGCTGCCTTTCTGGTCCTTCATGGCGTTCTCGGTCTTCCCCGAGATCTCGCCGATGACGCGGCCCACCTCGCCCGCGGCCCTGTTCGACTCCTCGGCCAGCTTCCTGACCTCTTCGGCGACGACCGCGAAGCCCCTTCCGGCCTCTCCGGCCCGCGCGGCCTCGATCGCCGCGTTCAGCGCGAGCAGGTTCGTCTGGTCCGCTATCTGCGTGATGGTGTTGACGAATCCCGTGATCCCCGACACCGACTTGGCGAGGTCGCCGACCGCGGCGCTCACCTGTTCGCCCGATGTCGAGACCTTCTCGATCAGCTCCGCCATGTCGTCGAGGGCTTTTCCGCCCTTCTCGGCGGCATGGGAGATCTCCTGCGCCCGCTCGCCCGTCTCGACGGCCGCCTGCGCTCCGGCCTGGGCCCCGCTGGAGACCTCTTCGATTCCGGCGTTCGCTTCTTCGATGGCGCTCGCGGAGTCCTGCGTGTTCCGCGCGACCTTCTCGACGAGCGCGATGACCTCCTGGACGGAGGCGGTGCTCTGCTCCGAGGCGGCGCTCATGTCCTCGGCCCGGGAGAGCACCTTGCGCGAGCTGTCGATGATGTTCCGGACGGTTTCGGCTGTGCCGCCGATCATGTCGTTGACGGCTGCGGCGACGCCCTTGATCTCTTCGATGGAGGTCTTCACCGCGAGCCGTTGCGTGAGGTCGCCGGTCTCGGCGACGTTCCGCGCGCCCGCGGCCACGGCCTGGAGCGGCTTGGCGAGGCTGCGGGAGAAGACGATCACGACGACTACGGCGACGAGGAGCACCGCGGCGATGCCCATGTAGATGGCCCGCTGCATCGCGCCGACCGCGGCGAGCGATTCGGACATACTTGCCGAGACGAAGAGAAGGTAACCGTTCTCCATGCTGCAGTAGGACATCGTCTTCTGGCCGCTTTCCCAAGGATAGTCGATTCGCCCTTGACCCTTTTCAAGAATATCGTCGGCGTACTTGGCGAAGTATCCGTTCGATACTTCCCGGAAGCCGGGGCCGTCGAACGAAAGGGTTGGGTGGTAGAGGTATTTGAGGTTCCGGTTCAACAGGAAGGGGTACCCCGTGTCGTAGATCTTCACGGCTCCGAGTGTCTCACGGACGAATGCGAAATCGAAAGTCATCCCAGCGACGGCGACGATCTTGTCTCCTATGAAGACGGGCATTGCGTAGGTGACGATTTCCGCTCCTTCCTCCGTGCGGCTGACGTCCCCCCAGTAGGGACGTTTCGTGTCCAGAGGCGTCCAGTACCACGAGGTGGAGGGGTTGTTCCGGTCTATGAGCTCCGCGGTGGGGATGGTTTTTTCGTCGATATACATGAAGAGCGTGTTCGCGTCCTTGCGCTGGAAACCGACCATGTAGGTCTTGTTCGTGCCGAAAATGTCCGGATTGAAGATGATGAAAAGACTGCGCGCTTCTGGAGACTGGACGCCGAGGTCGTTCATGAACCTGCCGTTTTGCGCGCCGAACTGCGGGATTACAATATCTGCCACATCGGGGTTCGGCAGGCTGGTGAAACGGGTTGTCACAAGGGCGGAGAGAGCCTGAAGCATACCGTCGAAGCGGTTGAACGTAGAGTTGAGCTTGTACGCGAGGTTTTCAGAGAGCGTTGTCTCGTACTGCCGCGCCGCATCCTGGAGCCCCCGGCCTCCGACCTGCATCGCATAAAAAACCGATGCCTCCTACCGAAACAACCAGCAGGATAATAACGACTGCGAGTATCCGTGAGCCGAGCCTGTTCAGTTTCAGATTGATTTTCAACGCCATTCCTCCTTAAAAGTGGGCTGGGACCTGCATGTTTTAAAACAACAGCCTCCGGTCTTTTGATTCGGAGGCTGCGTCGAAATACTTCCTCCGGCGGCCCGGCGGTCATTGCCTTCCGGCGGTAGACCCGTAGCTTTGCGTCCCCGTCTTTCGAAGGGTTTGCCCTTGTTCGGTTCAGTGTGAGCGCGTTTCCGGACGGTTCATGACGGAATATGCCTGCGCCTCTTTTCTACAACTTTTCGCGCAGGGCCTTCAGCTGTCGAGCGCGTTCCGTTCCTCGTTCCTCAAGGCCGATACGGTTGACAACGACTCTTTCGTTGACGCCCTTGAAAATGACGCCGAGGGCGTCCGAGCCAAGGATCTCGAAGATGAGGCGGTTCCCGCGGATCTCCCGGAGCGTTGCTTTCACAACGACCGTCGTTCCGATCATGGCGGGGGCATCGTGCTCGAGATCGAGCCTGCGTCCTACGGAGAGGTACCCTTCCGGCAGACGTCCTTCGGTCGCGGCCATGGATGCCTGCACCGCGAGCGCCGCACATGCGGAGGTCGAAAGATACTGACCGAGATATGGAGAGGACGTCCCCGTCGTATCGTCAAGGTCCACCGTCTTTTTCACTTCGCCGGTCAAACCGGTCTGCAGAATAGCGAAAAGATCGAGCATGATGAACTCCCTCCTTGCTGATTAGGATGACACAAAAAACGTCTTCAATCTTATTCTACCCTATTTTTTGCGTTCGGGAAGTGTCTCCGCGGATTCATCCGTCAGAAACTTTTCCGCATGTTCCTCGAAGATTTCGACGAGGCGCGGATCGAATTGCAGTCCGGCGAGTCTTTTCAGCTCTTCCAGGGCTTCCTCGGGAAAAACGGCGTCCTTGTAGGTCGTGCCTCTGGTCATCACATCGAACGCGTCGGCGACGGAAATGATCCGCGAGAGCAGGGGGATATCCTCTCCGGCGATTCCCGAGGGGTACCCTGTGCCGTCCCATCGTTCATGGTGCGCGCGAATAACGGGCGCCGCCTTCGCAGTCTCGGACGTCGCCGCCTCGGCGATTTTCCCGCCTATCTCCGCGTGCCTGCGGAGTGTTTCACGGTCTTCGTCGGTTATGGGGGCGATTTTATTCAGCAGATACACTGGAATAGAAGCTTTGCCGATGTCGTGGAAACGGACAGCCAGATCAAGCAGCTCCCGTTCTTCCGGCGCAAGCCGCAGAAAATCCGCCATGATACGGGCGATCCGGCGCATGGAATTGATATGCTCCTCGGTTTCCGGCGTGTGCTCGTCGAGCGACTTCTGAAGCGACGAGAGAAGCTTTGTCCGGATCTTTCTGCTCTCCGCGAGCTGTTTCTCCCGCATGTCCTCCTCGGCGTCCTGAAGGACGTTGGCGAAGTCCTGCCAGCGATGCATCTTGGCGGCGTACCCCATGGAAATGCTTGGAGAAACGGGAATCTCCCTGATTTTTGTTTTTTTAAAGGCGTCCTCGATGCGCTCGACGATGGCCGAGGCGTCATCTTCTCTCGTCCTTGGGAGAAGGAGCAGAAATTCGTCGCCCTCCCAACGGACGAGGATGTCGCTGTTCCGCGAGTGCTTCCGGAGTACCCTGGCCCCCGCCTTGAGGAGCTTGTCCCCCGCTATATGCCCGAACGCGCTGTTGATCAGCTTCATGCCGTTCAGATCTCCGCGGATGACGCTCAGCGGCAGGTAGCGTTCAGAGTCCATCTGTTGCAGCTCCTCGAAGAAAAAGGCGCGAGTGGAAAGACCTGTCACCGGATCCCGTAAGGCAACTTTCTGTCCGTTGTCACGGGGAGTTTTTTCTTCTTCGGGTTTTTTCGCCGAGCAAAGGAAGAGCGCCTCTCTTCCCTCGGCCGGGCGGAAAACCGAAATCTGTACGGCGCAGCCGCTTCCGTCGCGGCGCCGGATTGTGCCTGCGAGGGCAACATCCTGTCCGTCGACGAGCGATTTACAGAGCTGTTCCATTTTTGCCGGGGAGGGAACGGCGAGAAGATCGGAGAAAAAATTCAGCGCGAGCGCGTCCTCTTCCGGGTATCCCAGCTCGTTGCTTGCCGCCCGGCTGATCTCCCGCAGCTTTCCTTCGAGAGTGAAAAGGAACACAAGGTCGGTTGTCTCCATGAAAAGATGCCGTGCAATCTCCCGCAGCAGTTTTACGTTGGCGATCCCGTCGAAATACTGCCGGCGCGGGGAACGGGAGCCGCTCGCTGTTGTCATGAATGCCGCCTCCTTTTTCGATGGCGAAGAATCGTAGGTAGTTCGTCAATTATACTCTACACTGAGAAAAATGGCGTCTTTTCGCTACGCCTGTTTCTTGCTATGCTATATTTCCGGGTTATGTTATATACTCGACTGGATGCTTTGATCGTACATTTGTCCGGGGGGATTCTTTATGAAAATCGTCGGTTTATGCAATCTCAAAGGCGGTGTCGGCAAGACCACCGCGTGCCAGAACCTTGCGGTGGCCCTCGTTCGCAGGGGGCTCAAGGTGGCCGCGCTCGACCTCGATCCGCAGAGCAATCTCACCGCAGGCTTCGGTATCTCTATCCCTGAGGACCGTCCGTATATCTACGACTTTCTTATGGGAGACGTCTCTTTCGAGGATGTGAAGACCGTTCGCGAAGGCGTGCATGTGGCGCCGAGCTCGCTCGACCTCGCCGTGGTGGAGATGCAGCTCGAAAGCCAGCCGGGCCGGGATACGCTGCTGAAGGACGCCCTTGCCTCGTCCGACCTTTCGGAGTTCGACGTGGTCTTCTGCGACAGCCCTCCGCAGCTTGGAATTTTTACCCGCAACGTGCTCGCCGCCTGCGAGGAGATCCTCGTCCCGCTCGAGAGCGAATTTTACAGCCTTGCCGGTCTGCGACTTCTTTCGCAGACGGTCGAACTCTATCGTAAACGCCTGAACCGGGGGCTTCGGATCAGCGGAATACTTCTCACGAGGCACAACCCGAAGATCATCATGAACCGCGAAGTGGAAAAAGAAGTCCGCAGCCATTTCGGCGACGCGGTTTTCCGGCGCTACATCCGGCAGAATATCAGTCTCGTAGAGGCCAGCGGAGCGGGGCTCTCCGTCTTCGGATACGACGAGGAGAGCAACGGCGCCAGGGATTACGGCGTACTGGCCGACGAGCTTCTGGAGAGGTGGAAGAAAAATGGCTAAGAAAAAGAGACCGAGCTTGAAGGACTACCTGTCGACCGGACAGGTGATCTCTGAAGAAGCGCAGGAACAGCCTGCTCCGCTCGAAGAAGCGCCTGCGGCTCCTCCGGCCGACGAGTCGTCAGCGCCGGAAAAGAAACCCGCCAAGGCGCGAAAAACGCGGAGCAGCGCGGCGAAGACCGGCGCATCCAAGAAAAAAACTCCCGTTGCGGATGAAAGCGCCGGCCCGACCACCGGAGAGGATCCGTCTCCCGATGAGGGAACCGCTGCGCAGCAGGAGTCAAGCGGCGAGCTTCGCTCGTTCGTCGACATGCTCTGCGGGGAGGACAGAAAAACGTGGGAGAAGATCTTCGCGGTTACAGGAGCGGAGTTCCTACCGCTTGATTTCGTCGAACGCAGGGAGGATTTTCGTACGATGGACAGGAGCCGGTTTACGCTCTTCAAGCTTGAAGAGGCGGGAAAACCGCTCTTCCACGTTCGCACCAGCGTGCAGATCCGCGAACCTTTGATCGCGCTGCTGAAGTGGGACGAAACGGGAAAGGCGACAGTCTACAGACCGTGAGCGCCGTAAGCGGTTTTCAGTTTTTCGAAGGCGACGTCCGAATTCTCGGGATGTCCCAAGTAGTACCCTTGTCCGTACACCGCGCCGCGTTCCAGCAGCCACTGGAATTCGGCGTCGGTTTCGATACCCTCGGCGATAGTCTCCATTCCGAGGTCCGTGGCGAGGGCGAGTATGCCCTTGATCAGGCGCCGGTGTTCGTCGCCCGAGAATATTCTCTGGACGAAGCTCTTGTCGATCTTGATTTTGTCGATGGGGAGGCTGTTCAGGTATTGCAGCGACGAATACCCCGTCCCGAAATCGTCGAGA
This sequence comes from Aminobacteriaceae bacterium, assembly GCA_963668335.2. Taxonomy (GTDB): domain Bacteria; phylum Synergistota; class Synergistia; order Synergistales; family Aminobacteriaceae; genus JAAYLU01. Next base: position 7,702 of record CAXXRY010000044.1, read on the forward strand.
GCGATGGAGACGCCGACGTTCCTGATACGGGTCAGCTGTTCCGATATATCGAGGGGATTCCGGATAAGGCTTCCTTCGGTAAGTTCGATGATGAGCGAGGAGGGAAGTATCACTGCCTCTTCCGTCGCTTCCAGCACGTGCGCCGGATATTTCCCTTCCGAGAGGCTCCGCCCCGAGGCGTTCACCGAAACGAAGAATTTTCCTCGCTGCGCCGGGAGCGCTTTCTCCCATAGGGCGATTTCCCGGCACGCCTTGGCAAGCACCCACCGATCGATCCTGACTATGAGTCCGGTTTCTTCGGCGAGCGGAATGAAACCGTCCGGCATGACCAGTCCTCTTTGCGGATGATTCCATCGTAGAAGCGCCTCGAATCCGACCAGGGAATTGTCCGCCATCCTGTGGATCGGCTGGTAGTGCAGAACGAATTCTCCATTGTGCAGTCCCTGAGAGAGTTCCCGTTCCGAGGTCAGTATATCCGCTCCTGCGGCATCGTCCTCCGAGAAGAGCGCAAAATGTCCGATCCCTTTGTTTTTAGCCTTTGCCAGAGCCGTCTCGGTTTTGGCGATTATCTCGGCGGACGAACGCGAGGTTTCCGCGCGGAGCAGCACGCCCATGCTCACGCTCGGGAAGACCGATTGTCCGTCGATGGAAACGGGACGCATTACGTTCTCCTTGATTCTCCTCGATACAGGGGCGGTGTTCTCCCAGTCGCATCTTCCCTTGAGAGCGACTGCAAACAGACCGCCGCCGAAGCAGGCGGGAACGTCTTCGGCGGAGAGGCAGTTCGCAATCCTTCCGCCGATTATCGAGAGGACCTGATCGCCGTTGCGCGGACCCAGAACGTTGTTGATGTTTCGAAAACGGTCGAGATCAAGCAGCATGGCGGAGAAAGGCGTTTCCTCGGATTCCAGAAGATCGTCGAGCGTCTGAATAAAATTCGCCCTGTTCGGCAGCCCCGTCGTTCGTTCGGTCCACGCTATTTTCTTCAGATTTTTCTCCATCGCTTTTCTCTCGGCGAGATCTCTGGCGACGGTCAGGGAAAGACGTTTCTCGCCGAGAGTAAAAGCCTGGCTGTGCAGTTCGACCGGGAAGGTCGTTCCATCCTTGCGAAGGAGAGCGCCTTCGAAAACGGGGGAGTCGCCTCCATGATGGCGCAAACGACGAGGTTCGTTTTCGAACAGCGAGAAAAGGTGCGTTCCGAGCAACTCTCCTTTTTCATACTGAAGAGTCTCTCTCGCCTCTCTGTTGATATAGTGCAGAGCGCCCTCTTCATCCGTGATGAAAAGGGGATCGGGGATGTTCTCCGCGAAGTCTTCGCAAGAGGAGAGCACGGAGTTCACCGAAGCCGAGAGCTCGGTCAGCTCGTCGTTGCCGGAGAGCGGGATTCTCTCTCTGAACGAGCCGCTCCGTAGAACGGTTTCCAGAAGATCGCGCGTGCCGCGGAGGCGGTTGATCATGCTCTTCTTCTGCAGAAACAGGGCGCATGCGGCGGAAAAAAGAAGAAATACTCCGGTAGAGAGGAGTATGAGATTCATCGTCTTCTCTCCCTGCCCTATACTTGTTCAGGAGGCTTCATCTCGGGAAAAGGAGCGGGAAAGAGTATGTTCGAAAGGTAGTATTGTCGAAATGTCATAGAAATATAGGGTCCCCCCACTAAATTGGATGCCCTTCCAAGAAGTGCGTCTGTGCTTATTGTATCAGGAAGAGAGAGAAATTGCAGCTTGAAAATGAACGTACATGGTGTAGAATGCCGGTATGGGAGCGAATGCACGCTCTTCAAGAATTGTGGAACGCCAAGGAACTTTCGTAGGCCTTCGACATGTTTTTTCCATGGAGAAGGCTTTTTTGTGGATGAAAGGTAGGACGCCCCATGTCGTTTGTTGAAATGTTTTTCTCCGCCGTATCGCTTTCTATGGACGCCTTTGCAGCATCTCTGGGTATCGGCGCGTGCCTGGGCGTGCGCTCCTCGGCGGCCGCTTTTCGTGTTGGAGCTGCGTGCGGAGGTTTTCAGTTCGTTATGCCGCTCGCCGGATGGTGGCTCGGGAGCCGTTTTTTGGAGTCGATCTCCGAGTACGACCACTGGGTGGCCTTCGCGCTACTCTTGCTAGTGGGGGGAAACATGATCAGGGAGTCCTTTGCGGAGGAGGATCCGACATGCTCTCCCGCGGATCCTTCGTGCGGGGCCGCGCTTCTCCTCGTAGCGGTGGCAACCTCCATCGACGCTCTTGCCGTTGGTATAGGTTTTGCAGCCATCGGAGCCCCCGTCATGCTGCTCTCTTCGTCCGCGGGTCTCATTACGGCGCTGCTCAGTTTCGCCGGGGTGCTCGCCGGTTTCCGCACGGCCCTCTTCCTCGGCCGCAAGGCGGAGTTCGCGGGCGGCGTCGTGCTCTGTATCATCGGCGCGAATATCCTGAGGATGCACCTGGCGGCGTAACCGTGGAAGCGTGGGTCTATATCCTCCGCTGCGCGGACGGAACGCTGTACACCGGATGGACCTTCGATACGGAAGCGCGGCTCGCCGCGCATAACGGCGGCAAGGGCGCGCGGTACACGGCGTCGCGGCTGCCGGTCGAAATGGTGTACAGGGAACGCGTCGCGTCGAAGAACGAGGCGCTCCGCCGGGAACGCCGTATCAAGAGAATGCGCCGCAGCGCGAAAGAACAGCTCGTCGCCGAAGCTCTCTCCCCCATTTCCGCGGAGTAGCCCGGTCCGCTCCATCCGCAGGTGTGCCGGACGGCCGGAAAAAATCATGACGGCGTCCGGCTGCCTTCGGCGCCTAGTCCAGCGCGTCGCGCATCGCCTTCAGCGCCTCGGAAAACTCGAACTCCCGAATGTGCCCTTCGACGACCTCCGCGGTTTCTCCGAAAATTCCGTACATGGCGTCTCGTTCACTCTCCCAGAGATCTTCCGCGCCGACGTCGTTTCTTTCAAGCAAAGCGATCAGGCGGGCGACAAGTTCGTCCGCCCGCGCCCCGACGGCAGCCGGTTTCTCCGTGTGTACCGCCGCGTGCGGGAATGCGACGGCCTGCCGGAGGGCCGCCATAAAGACGTTGAGTTCGGGAACCAGTTCGTCGAGTTGCCGCCGCAGCGTTTCAAGGGGCTCTCTTGTGGACGCCAAAAGCTCCAGTTCGGCGGCGAGTTGCTGGATCCTGAACGCCCCCAGTGTTCCTGCGACCCCCTTCAGGGCGTGCGCCGTATGCCGGACCGCGTCGAAAGACCCCGAGGAGAGGTGCGCGGAGAGAATATTCGCGTCCTCTCCGTGTTTTTGGGCGAACTGGCCGAGCAGACGCACATACCGTGCGACATCCCCTTGGAGCATGCGGATTCCGGCCTCGACGTCCAGCCCCTCGACTTCGCGAACCGCGTCGAGGGGTGCATTCCGCTCCGCGCGTTCGATCTCCCCTTCATGCTCCCCCTCTTTCCGGGAGGGCGCCGCAAGAGTGCCGCCCCGCTTCTCCGGAAGCCATCTCGCCAAGGCTGCGTACAGACGTTCGGGTTCGATCGGTTTCGGGATATGATCGTCCATTCCCGCCTCCAGGCATCGCCGGCGATCCTCCTCGAAGGCGTTGGCCGTCATCGCGAGAATGGGCACGGTGCGCCGCTCCGGCAGAGCGCGGATAGCCGCGGTTGCATGCATTCCATCCATCACCGGCATCTGGACATCCATCAGGATCAGATCGTAGTCGTTCTCCCGCGCCATCTCCACGGCGCGAAGACCGTTCTCCGCCACGCTCGTCCGCATTTCCGCGGACTCCAGCAGCGAGCAGGTGACCTCCTGGTTGATCTCGTTGTCCTCCACGACGAGGATATGCGCGCCGCGGCGTTTCTTCAGCTCCTCGTTGAGATTATCCTTCAGGACGGCCGGTTTCTCTCTCTCCGTCAGGCTTAGTTCTGCGAGCGTGTCGTGCAGCGTCGACGGCGTGAACGGCTTGCTCAGGATGTGTACGTGCTCCATACGCTTCATCTCCTCGCGGGGAAGCATATTCCCGTAGGCGGTTGCCATGATCACCTCCGGACGCTGTTGCAGGTTGAGCGACTTCACGAGGAGAATGACGTCGATTCCGTCCATCAAAGGCATGTTGAAATCGACGAACAGCAGATCGTACGGATCCCGCAGACGATCCGCCTCCGTCAAGGCGTCCAGGGCCTCTTGTCCGGAGGCGACGGCGTTCGTTCTCAATCCCATGTCTTCCAGCAGGCAACACAGTACATCACGATCCTCCGAGCAGTCGTCGAGGACGAGCGCGTGCTTTCCGGCGAAAGAGCGTATCTCCTCGTAGTGCTTGGGAAGAGCTGCGGAGCGCTCGAACGGAATCTCGAACCAGAACGTGCTGCCGGCGCCGACCTCGCTCTCGACGCCGATCTCCCCGCCCATCAGTTCGACGAGGTGTTTGCTGATCGCCAACCCGAGCCCCGTCCCACCGAAGCGGCGCGTGGTGGAGATGTCCCCCTGCATAAAGTCGCTAAAAAGCCGGAACATCTGCTCCTCGGTCATGCCGATTCCGGTGTCCGCTATCTCGAAGCGCGTCCGGACGCGCTCGCCCTCGCTCTCGACGACCCGCGCCGAAATCGAGACGCCGCCGCGCTCGCAGAACTTGACCGCATTGCCGACGAGGTTCAGCAGTACCTGTCCCAGCCGGACCCCGTCGCCGCGCAACACCAATGGCACTCCCTCCAAATGTGTTCGCAGCGAGAGCTTCTTGTTCGCCGCGGCGTTCGCGACGAGTGCGCAGACGTTGTCGACAACCCTGGCGGGCTCGAAATCCTGAATCTCGATCTCGACCTTGTTCGCCTCGATCTTGGAAAAATCCAGGATGTCGTTGATGATACCCAGCAGATGATTCGCGGATACTGTTAGTTTCTGGAGCTGATCCGCCTGCCTCGACGTCAGCGGATCGCGCCGCAGAAGGTGGGCGTACCCGATGATCGCGTTCATCGGCGTCCGGATCTCGTGGCTCATGTTGGAGAGAAACGCGCTCTTCGCCCTGTTCGCGTTTTCGGCGACCGCTATCGCCGCGTGCAGTTCCTTTGTGCGCGATTCGACAAGCTCTTCGAGATGAAGACGGTACGTATCCAGTTCCTCCGCCGCTTTCACCATTTCGGTGATGTCCTGGACGGTGCCGAGTCCGGAGAGGGGAACACCGTCGTCGCCGAGTTCGAACTCCCCCCGCACTTCGATCCATCGAAACTCCTCCCGGGAACCGATGCGATGCCGGAGGAAGAAGGGGGCGCCCTTCAGCGCGTCGGCCCAGGCGTTCTCCACCTCGGGACGGTCGTCGGGGTGCAGATGGTCGAGAAACGTATCGAGGGTGACCCTACCGCCGGGGGGGAGCGAGAATATTCGGCACATCTCGTCCGACCAGACGAGCTCTTGTCCGTGGATGTCTATATACCAATGTCCCGTCTTCGACACCTCCTGCGCCTTCTTGAGGAAGGCTTCGCTGCGGCGGAGGTCGTTGAGGACTTCCAGGCGATCCCTGTTCAGGAAGACCATACCGAATCTGTCCGCGACCTGACAGCAGAAGACGATCTCGTCGTGTTCCCACGAACGCCTGCGTCCGACTTGTTCGAAGCAGAGCAGCCCCAGGCTGCGTCCGCCGAAGGAGATCGTGCAATCGAGCATCGAGGCGATTCCAAGAGGCTTCAGGTACACATCGACGTACCCCTTCGTCCGAGGGTCGGTCAACGCGTCGCTCGCGTCCACGTATCGGTGGTGTTTGACATAAGAGAACTCCTCCCGGAACGCGCTTTCTTCAAGTCGCGCTCCGGCGGAGTGGCGTCGCGCGCCTTTTTCGTACAGATCGACGCATTCCAGCGTGGTCTCGCTCTCCGAGTACACCCATACTGAGACGCGGTCGATGTCCATCGCATGCGAAAGCATCTCGCTCACCTCGCCCGCGAAGAGCGGAAGCTCGCCTTCGATCCCGGAGCCGAGCGAAGAGACCCGTTCAAGAAGCGTCGCGTACAGGTGCAGGCGGTCCGTGGTCCGCAGTTGTTCCCACTCTCTGTTTTTTTGCTCCGTGATATCGCGCCAGAGCACGCAGATAAGCCGGCGTCCCCCGTGATCGACCACGGAGAATTCGACGTCGACGTCGATGAGGGCGCCGTCCTTTCTGCGGTGCTTCGTCTCGAACCCCATCACGGCGCCGCCGAGAATTTTCCGGGCGTTTTCTTGTATATCCCCCGGCATGTGTTCGCCCTGGATGTCGAAAATGGTGAGGCGGGAGAATTCCTCCGCCGTATACCCGAGCTGTTCGTGCGCGACGCGGTTGAAGCGCACCACTCCGACCGTCGCCGGGTCCACGAGCAGTAATGCATCGGATGTCTTTTCGAGCATGATGTTCGTTAACCCCTGTTGCTCGCGGAGCGCCTGCCTGTTTCTTCTCCTGTCGAGAATCTCCGTCAGGCGGCGCGCTACCGAATCGGCGAGGGCGTACTCCTCTTGCAGGTATTTTTCTTCATGCTCCACCGAAGGTTCGGTCGCGTACGTCACCGTGAGACGGAGCGTCTGTCCCGCGGAGGTGTGTTTTTCGACAACGAGCATACGCTCCGTCTCCACGAAGGCGGGTGTGCCGTACTCGTTTCCTGCGTATTCGATGCGGCACCACGCGATCTCCGGGTACCGGAAACCTTCGCAGAGTGTATCGGCGCACCGGCGCATCAGTTCGTCCAAGGGAAGCGAATCGTCGTCGGTAAGTTCGTAGATAGACTGAAGACTGCGCTGTTCCTTGACTCGTTCACGAAGAAGAGAGCGTTCCCGTTCCAGCATTTCTGCCGTCCGCACGCGCTTTGTGACATCACGGATGAGCGCGATGCAACGCGTTCCTTCGTCGATCGGGCTTAGGCGGCATTCGTAGTGCTTCCGCCCGTCCGGCATGTCGAGCGCGTACTCGAATACGATCAATCTTCTTGAAGAGAACGCTTCCGCGAGACGCCCCATGAGCGCTGCGGCGATATCGGGAGGCAACACGTCGCGGACGGATTTGCCTAAAAAGCGTTCGGGAGGGGCGTAGAGGACGCTTGCGTCGTTCGCCATGTAATCAAGATAGACCCCTTCGGGTGAAAGCAGCAGCAAAAAGTCGGGGATTGTTTGAAAGAGAGCTTCGAAGAGATTCCCCTGGCGATCCGCGCGCAGGATGGCCTCGCGAAGCTCCGTGATGTCCTGCGTCGCTCCTTCAACCTGCACGACGCGTCCGTTTTCGACGACGGGGAAACCGGAGATGCGGATCCACTTCTTCGCGCCGGATGTGGCGACGATCTCGAACTCCGAGGAGAAGGAGCGTTGCTCCTCGATTGCCGTCATGTACGCTTCGCGCAAACGCTCCCGGTCGTTTTCCTCGAACATTTCGAAGTTCTGCTCTACAGAAAAGAGCGGGAGAGGGCGGAACTCGCGGATCCGTGTCAACTCTTCGCTCCACTCCATCAGTCCCGTCGCCGTATCGATTTCCCAAGCACCGACCTTCGCCAGGCGGCAGGCTGTTGCGAGCGTCTTGTTCCGACGCAGACACTCGAAGAACAGCGCGTCTTCTTCTCCGTTCATGACGTGGTCTCCGTCAGTCGTCCGCCATCAGGCGGCGCACCTTGAGAAAAGCGTCCATTTCGGCCTCGAAGGCGTCGACAATATCGGGGGCGAAGTGCGCCCCTCTTTGTTCCTTGATGTACGCGACGGCTTCCTCGACGCTCCACGCGGACTTGTAGGGACGGTTGCTGGTCAGGGCGTCGAAGACGTCGGCAAGCGCCATGATACGGGCGGAGAGCGGTATTTCATCTCCCTTGAGCCCGTTCGGATACCCCGTGCCGTCCCATCGTTCGTGATGGAAAAGGGCGATGATCTCCGCCTCTTCCAGAAAGAGCAGCGAGGGCGGCGTTCCGTCGGACGCCCTGTCTTTTTTCAAAATCTCCGCGTTTACAATGGCTTTGCGGATGGAGTTCCCTCCTATTCTGCAGTGCGTCTTCATCACCTCGAACTCCTCCGGCGAGAGTTTGCCGGGTTTCAGCAGAATGGCGTCCGGGATGCCGATCTTGCCTATATCGTGCAAAGGGGAGGCCTTGACGATCCGTTCGAGCGAATCCTTGAGTTCGTCGGCGTATTTCGGCGAGATCAGCAGCCTGCGTGCGATGATGTCGACATACTCCCGGGTGCGGAGAATATGATTCGCGGTGTCGGCGTCTCTCGTCTCCGCGAGCTGGGCGATGACGATCATGCTCACGTCCTGGATCATCTGATTCTCGCGGACCCGGCGGTTCACCTCCGCCTCCAGCCATTCGTTCTGGTTTTTCAGCTTGTCGCGCGCTTCCTTCAACTCGAGGTGCGAGCGGATGCGCTCCAGGACGATGGCGGGTTTGAAGGGTTTGGTAATGTAGTCGACGGCTCCGAGGCGCAGTCCTTTCTCTTCGTCGAGGTCGGCGTTCAGGGCGGAAAGAAAGATCACCGGGATATCGCGTGTCTTCGGGGCGGCGCGCATTCTCGTCAGGACTTCATATCCGTCCATCCCCGGCATCATAATATCCAGAAGCACGAGGTCCGGTATCGGCTCCACGCTTGCGTTGCAGAGCGCGTCCTCCCCGTTTTTGCAGGCGCGTACCGCGAAGTGCGGCGTCAGCACTTTGGAAAGCACCGAGAGATTGACCGCCTCATCGTCGACGATCAGAATTTCCCTCAGGCATGCATGTTCGCCGCCTGCGTGACGCCCCGGAAACGAAGCGCTGTGGGCGTGGCTTTCGTGCTCGACAGACATTCGAAATCTCCTCCTCGTTGCTCGTCGTACCGACGAGTCCGGCTCTTTTCAGGTTTTATTCCGGCGGCGTATGCCGGATTGATAGCGATAGGCCCCGGGGATGCGGGCATCTTGCCTCTTCACGATCAAATTCTACCTGAAAAAGTGTATAATAATCAAGAACATGCTCTCTTCTCTTTGGATGCAGTATTGAATATATATTTTGAGGAGGCGTGTTCCAACTCGTACAATAACCGGCGAGAGTATGCGTTCGCGTAGAAACCGTTTGGAAGACCCGCAGAATCGAAGGCGAACGCAAGGAATACGCGCGGAATGAGAACCGGCAAGCCTGTCGAGCAACGCAGGCGGATACCAGGAAATTTCGCGGGGAGGTTTCCTTATGAGCGATCTGCGCATGGCGAATATCGAACAGCTTACCAAGGAAATAGAGGCGTTGCTTTCCGGAGTGGAGGAGACGGCCCTCTCTCGGACGGAGGATAGGGATGCGTCCTGGGATGTGCGGGTTTCGGACGACAAGCTGACTGTCTCTCTCGACATGTACCCCGCAGTGGGAAACGGAGTTTCTCCCGATCCGCTCAGGATATGCGCGGAGCTGGAGGAGATGGGAATACGGGAAGTCGACCGCGACAGGGTGATGGCGCTGGCGGCGTTGTGCGATTCAGGATACCCGGCCTCCGGGGAGGACGCGGTTGTTGCGCGCGGTATTCCTCCGGAGTCGCCGGTTCCGGGACGGATCGAGTTCCTGGTCCTCATGGAGAGGGCGAAGCGCTCCGAGGAGGACGAATCCTCCGTTGACTGGAAAAATCTCTGGCTCACCCCCTCCGTGAACGAAGGAGATGTCATCGCGAAGATTTTCCCTCCGAAGGAGGGAACCGACGGGGTGGATGTCTACGGGAACCCCCTTCCAGCTGTTTCGCACACGTTTTTCCGCATTCGGTACGGCGACGGAGTGACCGTCTCGGAGGGTGAAGACGGTGCCGTCGAGATCGCTTCGGCGCGAACGGTTGGCCAGCCCGTCTTCAGAGACAACGTGCTGGATGTTGACCCACTGCTGGTCATCAACGGCGACGTGAACATCTCCACCGGCAGCATTGATTTTTTCGGCTCCGTCCTTGTCACCGGCTCGGTACTCGAAGGATTTTCCGTCAAGGCGAAGAGGGACGTCAGCGTGCAGGGGTGGGTGTACAACGCCCGTCTGGAGGCGGGAGGCTCGTGCAGTGTCAAAGGGGGGGTGACGGGAGAACGATCGTTTCTTCTCGCAGGCGAAGACGTGCGCGTCGGCATTGTGGAATACGCGTCCATAAGCGCCTCCCGGAAAGTTGAGATATTTGGCTACGCGCTCTTCGCGACGCTCGAGGCGGGCGAATCGATCTACGTCCAGGGGAGGAACCGCAGAGGCATCGTGGGCGGGAACTGTATCGCCGGCGCCGGCATCGAGGCGCTCTCCGCAGGTTCTCCGATGGAGTCGTCCACCCAGCTCGAGGCAGGCCGCGACCCGTTCCAGGCGCGCATACTCCAGGAGCTCAACCGGAAGAAGGAGGCGCTCCTCGCGATGCAGAAGAAGATAGAGCAGGCTATTCTTTCAATCAAGGGAGCAGGTCCGCATTTCGATATTGATACACTTCCTGAGGAGGAAAAGGGAAAGCTCTTTCTCCTCGTACAGTACCACGGGAAGATGAAGAACTCCGTAGCGGAGTTGGCCGTCAGGATCGACGATGAAAAGCGCGCGTCCATGGCGGAAAAGCGTATCATGCCCCGTATCCGCATCCGCGACAGGGTCTACCCCAACGTGACCCTCAAAATCTGGGGACAAACGCTTGTGATCAAGCAGCAGGAGTTCTATACGTCCTTTTTCATGGACAAGGATCGCGGCGTGATTACAAGAGGAAGCTTCTGAGAGCGGGAGCAGCCGGAAGGAGGAGTGCGCGATGGAGAATCGGAACGAGGATCTTCTGAAGAGCATCGAGTCGATAGTTTCCGAGGCGGAAGGGCGTCGACGCGAGGAAGCTTCCGGAGCGACGGAGGGGCTGCTGCACGAAGAACTGCGTTCGAACGATATCGTTTTCCGTTCGACATCGCGCGCAGTGGCTGTTTGTCGGATGCTTTTCAATGCGCAGGGGATGCCGGTAGACTTTCTGCTGGAGAGCGTCAATCCCGCTTTTTGTATGATCTTCGGCATAGCCCGGGAGAGCGCGGCGGGCAGGAGCGGAAGGGATTTCTTCATGTCCGACGGCAAGGAAATTCTCGCTTTGGATCTTTTTAACCGCGCCCTCGAAGAAGAACGGACCATTTCTTTCATGTTTTCCTTCGAAAAATTGAGCAAGGTTTTTGACGTTCTTGCGTTCTCTCTTGAAAACGACATGTTCTGCATGGCTATAACCGATGCAACCAGCCAAGTTGCCGCGGAACGGGAGCGACGGGAGAACGAACGGTTTACGGAAAAAGTCTTCGGAAGCGTGGATGTCTGGATTGTGTTGCTGGATGAATGGGGAAAAGTCGTCTTCTGGAACGCCGCCGCGGAGCGCTTATCCGGCATTTCTGCCGAAGAAGCGCTCTCGGGGAGCTTTGATTTCTTGAGCGTTTTTTGTCCCGGAAAAGAGGAGTGCGGGGATATCATCGGGAAGATGGATGCCTGCCGGAGGGACGGTTTTTCGGAGGTCCGGCTGGAGACATGCGTGCGCGGGGCGGAGGGAAGATCTCTTCGTGTGGAGTGGACGGTACGGCCGTGGCATTTCGAGGATGTCTCCTCCGACGGTCTTCTGCTTCTGGGGCGCGATGTGACGCATGAGCGCCGCACCGAAGAGCAGCTTTTGGAAAGCGAGCGCCGGTATGTCGCCGCCTTCAAGGAGACCGTGGCCCCTATGCTTCTCGTCGACCCGGAAACGGGCGCCGTATGCGACTGCAACGACGCGGCGCTCTTCCTCTACGGCTACTCCAGAGAAGAGATGCTCGCGCTGACGAATAGAGATTTCAATCTGCTTCCGGCGGAAGAACTGCGCGAGAACATGGAGGCGGCGACTGCACGGCTCAGGAATCGCTTCGTTTTCCAGCATCGTCTCAAGAACGGCGAAATCCGCACTGTGGAGGTATATGCCTCGCCGACTCCGTTTCAGGGGAAAACATTTCTCTTTTCTATTCTTCACGATATTACCGAGAAACAGCAGCTTGAGGAACAGCTCCATCTGGTCACCTTCGACTGCGCTTTGCAGGCGAAGATTCTCGGCGGTATTCTAGAGAATTCGCCCGACTATCTTTACGTTTTTGATCGCATGAGAAAATTCCGTTTTTCCGGAAAGAAAGGGGCGGCGCTCTTTGAAAAAAAACCCGAGGAGATGGCCGGTCTTTCATGGGAGACGCTCGGCATTCCGGAGGAGCGGATTGCCGCGTTCGACGAACTTTTGGCGCAAACGTTCGCTGCCGGGAAATCGAAATACGGCGTCGTCGTTCTTCCGGGGCCGTGCGGCGACATGCCGCTGGAGTATGCGCTGCACCCCGTTTGCAGCGAGAGCGGCGTCGTCGACATGGTCTTTTGCTCGATGCGGGCTGTTCCGTAGATCGGAGCGCCGGAGCGGGAAGGAGAAAACGCATGGACGAACTGCGGATGGCCAATCTGGAGAGACTGGTGACGGAGATCGACCATTTTCTCTCCGGGACAAGGGAGACAGGCGCGTTGCCGACGACGGAGAGCAGCGACGCGTCATGGGAGCTCCGGGTCTCCGATGATCGCCTGTTCGCATGGCTGGAAACCTATCCCCCGGTCGGCGCCGGGATTCCTCTGGACGCGGCGGAGATTATCGAGGCTTTGGAGGAGGCCGGGCTTTGTTTGCTCGATCTCGGGAAAATTCGTACGATCGTCGAAGGGTGCAACAAGGGCGGCGAACTAAGGGGGAAGGACGCCTTGATCGCCTCCGGAACAGCTCCTGTCGACCCCGTGGAAGGAAAGATCGAGTTTCTCGTGCCCTTCGAAAAGGTCAAACTTGTCGACGAAACGGATGATAGCGCCATCGACTGGAAAAACCTGTGGAGTATTCCCATCGTCCATACCGGAGATATAATCGCAAGGGTGCACCCTCCGCAAGAGGGGGTTGAAGGATCGGACATCTACGGTCAGCCGCTTTCTCCGCCCCGTCCCGCCCCCTTCCGGGTGAAGTTCGGGGAGGGCGTGATCGTCTCGGAGGAAGACGGCACGACGGAAGTGCTTACCGCCCGGGACGTGGGGCAGCCCGTCTTCCGCGGCGGCGAGCTGGATGTGCTCCCTGTGCTCGAAGTGCCCGGCGACGTCGATATTCTTTCCGGCGATATCGACTTTATCGGCTCGGTGGTCGTCCGCGGTTCGGTGACGGAAGGGTTCTCGGTGAAGGCGGGGCGCGATGTTGCCGTATCCGGTTCCGCGTTCAACGCACATATCGAGGCTTCAGGGAGCTGCATCGTCGAAGGAGGTATCGTCGGCGAACATTGTGAAATCCGGGCGGGCGAGTATATCCGAGCGGGGTTCGTGGAGTATGGTCTGCTCATTTCCGGCGTGAACATCGAAATTTTGGGGTACACCCTCTTCGCCACCCTCGAAGCAAGGCAGTCCGTTCTTGTGCAGGGGAAGAACCGGCGAGGAATCATCGGCGGCGTTACGATCGCCGGGATGACGATCAAGACGCTCTCGGCCGGTTCCGCGATGGAACCGAAGACGATGCTCGAAGCGGGACGGGATGCGGTCAGAAACAGAAATATCGAAGAATTGACGGCGAAGATGGCGGAGCTTGAAGCGATGAAAAAAAAGATCGAACAGGGCATGCTCTCGATAAAACGTCCCGGCCTCGGTTTCGACCTGGAGCGCCTTTCGGAAGAAGAAAAGGGAAAGCTCTTTCTCTTGGCGCGCTACCACAGGAAGGTCGGCGGGAATATGGCCGACCTTGCGGGGAGAATCGAGGATGAAAAGCGGGCGATACTTGCTGAAAGAAAAGGGACGCCGCTCATAAAAATCAGGGATAAGATCTACGCCAACGTTACGCTGAAGATATGGGAGTCGCAGCTGACCGTTTCTTCAGCGGAATTTTGCGCGGGCTACTATTTCGACAGGAAGAGCGGAAGCATACAGAAGGGGCTGTACTGAGCCGGGTTTCGGCGGAGAGGGGTTGGATAGAGTGGAAAATTGGGACGACAGCCTTTTGGATCAACTGGAAGAGCTGAACGAAATCGTCCGGAAAGCTGAAGAAGAAAGCGCCGCCGCCGAGAGTTTTTCAGAAAACGGCGAACATGCTCTCTGTAAAGCGGTTCTCTTGAGCATGGAACAGGCGGTTTCCGTGTATCGCCTTCTCTACGACGAGTCGGGCAAAGCGGAGGATTTCTTCTGCGAAAAGGTCAACCCCGCGTTTGAAACTGTTTCCGGTATTTCCGCGGAACGAGCCGTAGGCAGGAAGGGGAGCGAAATCTTCGGAGAGAAGATTCCGTATTTCGATATCTTTGTCCGCGTTGCCGAGACCAGAAGCAAGGTGCGGTTCAAAGCGCACTATCCGAAGATCGGCAAGTTCTTCGACATGTGGGTTTTCTCCCCCGAGTGGGGGAGGATCGCCCTCGTTTTCAGCGACGTCACGGATTCGGTGCTGGCGGAGCGGGAGCAGCAGCTCGACCGGCGTTTCCTCGACGAGATACTGGACAGCATGAACGTCTGGCTGATGATCTTCGACAAACGCTGGAACCCGATCCTCTGGAACAAAGCGGCTGAACGGCTGAGCGGCTACTGCAGCGAAGAAGCTCTGTCTCCCGATTCCCGCGTTATGGAGAAGCTCTTCCCGGAGGAACTCTACCGGGAGTACGTGCTTGAGGAGATGAAGAGGGCCGCACACCGACCGGAGGGCGTTTCCGGGGAGCTGGAAACCGAGGTTTCCGTGAACGATGGCCGGACCCGCACGATTTCCTGGACGTGCAGCCGGTGGACAAGTCGCGAGGAGAACGAAGAGGGCATCATCGCCGCCGGGAGAGACCTGACGGAGATACGCGCGTTGGAGGGAGCTCTCAGGGAGAGCGAGCGCCGCTATTCGTCGATCTTCCGTAACTCGAACATGGCGATGCTCATCGTCGATCCGGAGGAGTGCAGGATTCTGGACTGCAACGACGCCGCCTGCCGTTTCTACGGCTACTCCAGGGAGGAGTTGACCGGTCTGTACTCGTTCGATATCAACATGACCCCGCCGGAGGAGCTCAAAGAGCATATGCAGCGGATTCGCAACGGTGAACGGAGCCGCTTCGTCTTCTTCCACCGCCGCAAGGACGGGGCGCTGCGGAAGGTTGAAGTGCAGGCTTCTCCTGTGCTCTACGACGGCAAGGTGCTCGTATTCTCTCTCGTGCGGGAGATGGCCGAGGATGAAAAGGAGCGTGCAGGTGTCTCTCAACAGTAAGGGGCGAAGCGTGCTTCCTCCTCCTCCATTCGACGATGTCCGACGGAGTTGCGCCCGCCTCCTTCGCTGGAGCGATCCCCTGCTGAACGATACGGAACGCCGCAGTTCGCGGAGTGCGGTCGATGATTTCCTCCGCCGAGATGCGCGGCTTTTACAGGGGGTGCTGGAACGAATCAGGAGGGAGGAAGGAGAGGGTGTTCTCCGAAGCGCTCCCTACTGGGAGGACTGGTATTTGGATTGCAGAGAACCCTTGCCGGTTCATGCGAATCCCTTCTACATCTTCGACCCCGACTTCCTTCCGAACGAAGCAAATCCCTTCCGCCTCGCGGCCCGTCTGGCGCTTGCGGCGGCGTCCTTCTGTACAACGATAGATCGCGAGGAGCTCGAACCCGACGTGCTGCGGGGAGACCCCCTCTGCATGAAAGGCTCCACCTCGATTTTCCGTGTCTCACGCAGCGCGGCGACCCCTCGCGATATCCAGGTGCAAGGAAGCGCCGAGAGTCTCGCGGGCAGGAGCGCGATTATCCTCTCGAAAGGCCGTTTTCATCTTGTCGAACTGATCTCCGCCAGCGGGGAGCTGCGCCCCTTGAACGAGACCGCCGAGCTTCTTGAGCGTATTGCGGCGGCCGGTACTTTCTGCGCTCTTTCTCCGGGGGTGCTGACGTGTCTCCCCCGCGAAGAAGCCGCGAGAGGGAGGATATTGTTGCGCGCCTCTTCGGACGAGAACTCCCGTTTCCTGGATATGGTCGAGCGCGCTCTCTTTCTTCTGCGCCTCGACTCCCCCTGCGGAGGGCGTCTGGAGGACGCCGCGTATCGTTTCCTCTTCGACGAGGGGAGGAACGCATGGTACGAGAAGGCGTTGCAGATCATCGTCACGGAGGACGGGTGGGCGGGGATCAACTTCGAGCACTCCGCACGCGACGGCACGCACATGGGACCGCTCGTGAAGGCGGTTTTGGAACGCGCGTCCGCGGCGGGAGGAACCGCGAAGAATCTCTCCGAGCCTCTCCATCTCCGCTTTTCCCTTTTCCCTGAGTTGCGCGGCTTCCTCGCGAAAGCGGGGGAGAGCGCCCGAGAGCTTTCCCAAAGACGCCGCCAGAGCATTCTCCGCGTTTCTTCCTTTGGAAGCGATCTTCCGAAACGCGCCGGCGTCAGCCCCGATGCCTTCGTACAGCTTGCGCTGCTTCTTGCGGGACGAACGATCTGGGGAGAGTGGAGAAGCGCGTACGAATCCGTCCACATGCGCCGTTTCGCCGGAGGTCGGACCGAGGGAACCCGCCCGCTCACCGTGGAAGCCGCCGCCTTTCTCGACGCGCTGTACTCCGGCGCATACGACCGGCTGTCCCTCCGGCCTCTCTTGCTCGCGGCAAGCCGCGCCCATAAAGAACGTATAGAGGAATGCCTGTCCGGCAGGGGAACGGAGGGGCACCTCGGACTTCTTCGGGAGATATGGCGTACGCGCGGCGCGGAGCTCGGTATTGCCGCCGAACCCGGAATCTACTCCTCTCCTGCATGGACAAGGCTGACGGCATGTTGTATCTCGACGAGCACGACGAGCGGGGAAGGGCTTGCGCTCGCCGGGTACGGCCCTGTCCAGAGAGGCGGTCTGTCCGCCCGCTACCTCTCGAGAAACGAGAGCCTCGTGTTCCACATCGCTTCCTGGGCGGAGGACGGCGACCTGAATGAACGGTTCGCCGCAGCCCTCGAAGAGGCGCTGCATCTTCTCGCTGCCGTCCTCTAGTTTCCTATAAAGCAACAAACCTTGTTCTACGAAATAAAAAAAGATCCGCCTCGTTTTCAAGGCGGATCGCGGCGTGTTCGAAAATATCTCAAAAAAAGGAATCAGTGAATCGGTACGTTGCCTGTTTTATCCTGAAACTTGCGAAGGAACACGTGTGCGTTTTGCAGCGCGTCTTTCGCCCGTGCATAGGTGAAACGATCCAGCAACTTCCTCGCGTCGTCGTTTTTTCCTTCTTCGATGAGTCGCAGGGCTCTCTCCTCGACCAGCGCAGCGCTGCTCATCGTCGCCGCCCGCTCTCCTTCCCAGAAACTCCTGAGTATGCTGAAGAGAAGATTATGCTCCGTATCCGTGATCTTTTGGAGCATGCGGAAAGTCCACCATGCCGAAGTAGCGCCGTAGGCGCTGTTGACGTTCATGTATTCGTCCGGAATCGAGGAGGCTCCCGCGTAGACGGGGAAGTAGCCGGAGTAGCCGGGAACAGCCATTGCATACCAAAGGACGCTCCCTACGTCGACGGGCATGCTCCCACGCAGATGCGCCACAGTGGAGGATTGGCAGAGATTCGTCCGGATCGCTCTGGGAATGAGCAGTTTGTCGGTGACATCCTCCCACGGTTCGATATGGTTGATCGGTTTGTGATACTTGGTCGTTCCCTCGTAAGCGTCCGTCAAGACCAGCATGAGATCCGCCGGAAGTAGCGCCCCGGATTTTCCCTTCAGAAGAGCGTACGCTCGTTCTTCCCTGTCGATGTCGTACGGGGAGCTCATGCGGACGGGATCGCCGTATGCGGCTTTGAAGTTGAACGGTTTTCCCTTCGAAGGATCGAACCAGCCGTTTTGTTGCGCTGTGTCGATGAGTCCCTTGCTTGCCATATCGTACTCTTCTTCGATGGTGAAGCGATTTGCGACCACAAGAACCTCGTCGTCGTTCACCCGGCGCGCCACCCAGTTTTTCGAGGTGGTCTCGACGATCCACGCTTCTTCGGGATCGGCGAGGCAGTATGTCAGACCTCCCCAGTCCGCTTGGGAATACGTATCGATGATTCCTCCTATGAACTCGACCGCCTCTCGCGCCGTTTTCGCCCGTTCGAGAATGAGCTGTCGAAGAGCGTATCTGCGGACTCCCCGGCCCGGAAGGTTTTCTTCTTTTGAATACATCCAGTTGCAGCTCATGGTGAGGCCGAATTCGTTCATACCGACGAGAACGGAGTCGTAGGGGCGGGATTCGGCGGCTATTCCAAGCCCCGATGTTCCGAACGCGTTGCCCGAGGCCCAGTATCCGTAGGTGGTATCCGGAAGTTCAAGAGAGACGTACGGAACATCGACGGTACTTCCTTTCCGATGGGAGGCGGCCGGGACGGGCCACAAGCGCCCTACGGCGGAGAACCCCATATCTTCATTATGTCCGTGGAGTACGGAGCCGTCCGCAGTCGTTCCCTTACCCGCCAAAATAGTGGTGCAGCCTTCGCTCGTCGCCGGAATAAGAAGTATGAGTAAAAACAGAAAAAGTACCAATCCACGAAACTTCATCGTTTAGTCTCCTCTCTTTTTTTCAATTCTTCGCTCCGCCAATACTGTGGAAAGCCCAAAAACAGAGCAACCACTTATGATAACGCACTCTATCAATGAACACGCCGAGGAAAGACTTCGCTTATATTGCGAGATTGCCCGGAAGAGACGGCGCTCAACAGGATGATGAGCGTGTAGGGTAAAAGAGGGGCGGTAGAGATAGTGGCTCTCTCGAAAGAAGTAAAAGCACCGTCATTTTTGCTTTTACGAAGTTTTTCCTTCATGGATAATAGTTGAAAAAAATCTACTTGTCAAGCAGGTTGTGATGTATGTGAATGAAGTATGCGACCGAGTCCCGCTTCGTTCGTGGGTATCGGGTACGGGATCATCTGTGGAGAGAAGGAGCGACTTTTAAATTTTGACAAATCGCTGAGTAGCTGTTATAGTGCAGTAAATTCTTCTATGGGAAACTTCATTTCCTGTACAGAAACGAGGTATGCGCGTGAGCAGTCTGGAAAAAGCGTTGCTTCTTCTGAAACGTCTCGGCGAACCGCCTTACGAGCTCGGTCTTTCCGAGATCGCCGTCCATGCCGGCATCGGCAAAAGCGGCGCCTACAAAACTGCTCCGGACGATGCAGGAGCAGAACTTCGTCATTCAGGATCACTCTTCCAAAAAATACCATCTCAGCCCCATCATGCTTCGGCTCGGCAACGTGTACGGTCACTTCAAGGGAATCGGCGAGACGGCCCCTCCGATACTTGCACATACGTCCAAAGCCGTCGGCGAGACAACCTATATCACGATCTGGGAGGGAGACCGCGCCTTTCCCGCCTACAAGCACAGGGTGCCCGGAGGCGTGTACGACGTGAACGATTTCATCGGCAAGAGCATTCCCCTGAACTCCGGAGGCTCAGCGATGCTGTTGTGCGCCTACCAGGATCCGGAGCATATCCGCAGACTTCTTGAAGCTTCCGATCTGGAACGCCGTACTCCGTACACGCTCGTCGACAGGGATATTTTAATGGAGGAGTACAGGAAAATCCGCGAGCAGGGGTACGCCGTCGAAGACGAGGTATTCAATATCGGGGTGCTCTCCCTCGCAGTTCCCGTTTTCGACAGGGAGAGAGAGGTCCGCATCTGTCTCGCCATGGCCGCGCCCAAGAAGCACGCGACGGACCGGAAGATCATCGAATGGCTTCATCTTCTGAAAGACGGCGCCGAGGAGCTTTCATACAAGCTCCAGTTCAGGCGTTGACGCCGTGAAAGGAGGAGTTGCGGGGAAAAATGACTGCACGGAAAAGATCTGTACAAGGCACAAAAGAATCTGAAAGGAGCGATGTTATGATGATAAGTAAAAGCACTGCGTGCGGAGTTCTGGGAGTGTTTGTTCTCGGGTTGCTGCTGACGGGAGTTTTTGCGCTGCCGTCCGCCGCGGCGGACAAACTTGTGCTGAAGGTGGCGGGGATCTCCTCTCCGGAGTACCGCGGAAGCAAGTCTCTCGAAGCCATCAAGGAGATTGTCGAGAAGGGGACGGAAGGACGGGTTATTCTGGACGTCTTCCCCGCGAACCAGCTCGGCGACTATACGCAGGTTTTCGAGGAGATCAGGCGGGGCACGATCGAGATGGGGCTCATCTTCCTCCCCAGTCAGTTCGATCCCATGCTCGAAGTCGGCTCGCTCCCCTTCCTTGCCTCCACGGGCGAGGGGATGCAGAAGCAGCTCTCCCCGGGGTCCTTCGTGTATTCGATCATAGAGGAATCGCTTGAAAAACTGGGCGTGCACCTCCTCCGGATCTACGGCGACGGGTTCGTCGGCGTCGGTCTTGCCAAGCAGCCGAAAAACCATGCGAAGGCAGGGGCGGACAAGGACGCCATGATTCGTGTGGCCCCGCTCGCCGTCTACAAGGAGACGGCCGAGGATCTCGGTTTCCGGACGACCTCCATCCCCTACGCGGATACGTACAGCGGCATCCAGACGGGCGTCTGCGACGGCTGGATCGGCGGTTCCTCCCAGATCAACTACCTGAGCTTCCGCGACGTTATTAAATACTACATCCCCTATAACTGTCTCTTCGACCAGACGGCATATCATCGTCGGCAAGCAGGTATGGGAGAAGATCTCTGCCCGAAGAACCGCAAGGTGATCGTCGACGCAGTGAACGCTCAGGCCGACAAGAGCTTTGCGGACAGCAACGCGGAGGACATTGAGTACCAGAAGAAACTGGCGGAGGCGGGAGTGGAGATCCTGCCGATCTCTCCCGAGGAGATGGCCGCGATCGCCGAGCATGTTCGCGCGACGACATGGCCCAAGCTTGAGGAGACCTACGGCAAGGAAACCATTGAGAAGATCCGGGAATCGCTGAAGTAGAAAGACTCTGCGTGCGGGGCGGCAACGCCCCGCACAGTACTGGAGGGGGTACCGTGAGTTTTGTCGAGACCGTCAGATCGTCTTTTGGTCTGGAAGTTTCTCCTCAAACTGCAAAAAGCGCTTCTCGTCCTGAGCAGCTGCTTCGTGGTGCTGATCATGTGCGTTGCAGTGCTGCTGCGGTACGTGTTCAAGGACCGACCTGTTCGGGATAGAGGAGATTGTTGTGATTGCTGCCTTCTGGCTGTATTTCATAGGAAGTTCGTACGGCGTGTACGACAAGAGCCACGTCAAGGCGGACATCATCCCGCAGATGCTCTCTGCGCGCGCTCAAGCCCTTTTAAGCGTGCTGGTCAACCTGACGATCGCCTCGCTTTGTATTCTCTTCACCGTGTGGGCGGTGGATATGGTGTGGTACAGCTATGTCTGGATGCCGCGCACGACCGGTTTGAGAATACCTGTCTTTATCTCGCAGACATCGGTGCTCGTAGTGTATGCGCTTATGTCTCTGTACGCCGTCGTTTATTTTTTTGAAGATCTCTTCGCCTTCATTTCGATGAAGAAGGAGGGAGTCTCCCGCTAGGGAATCCATCTTACAGTCGGCCCAAGCGTTTCCCCGAGAGCGCGCTGCGCTCCGGGAAAGCGAACGGCCGGCGCACTGGAGGAAACACGAATGGCGATAACCATTGCGCTTCTGCTCATAATCGTGACGCTTCTTCTCGGGCTGCCCGTCCCCTTCTGCTTCATGCTCTCCACGACCTTCATGGTCATTACCCACGCGTACGATCCGTCCTTCATGCTCCCGTACGCCTTCAGCCAGATGAGCTCCATCGTGCTGCTGGCCATTCCTCTCTTCATCATGGTGGGCGGGATGATGGACAGGGGAGGTATAGGAACGTCGCTCGTCAACTTCGTCGACGTCTTCGTCGGCCGCGTCAAGGGGGGGCTCGGCGTGGTCGCGGGTCGTCTCCTGCGCCGTCTTCGGATCCATCTCGGGAAGCTGCGCCGCGACGCTTTCGTGCATAGGCTCCATCATGTTTCCCCGTCTCAGGGAAAACGGCTATCCGATGGGGCACAGCGCCGCGCTTGTTTCGTGCGCCGCGCCGCTCGGGCCTGTTGATCCCGCCGAGTTCGCAGATGATTCTCTTCGCCTGGGTGGGGCAGCAGTCTGTGCTTGCGTGCTTTCTTGCCACGGTGGGACCCGGCATCGTTCTCCATGATTCTTCTTCAGCCTTTTGAATATCATCATGCTCCGAAACGACCCGAACGTGAAAGTAACTCCTCGTTTACCCTTCCCCGAGACGATGCAGCTTCTCGGGAACCGCGGAAAGAAGGCGCTCCCCGCGCTCTTCATGCCGTTCATCGTCCTCGGAGGAATCTACGGAGGAATCATGACGCCGACGGAGGCGGCGGCGGTTGCCGTGCTCTACTCCGTGCCTTGTGGGGTTCTGGATTTACAAGGGGCTCAACCGGAGCAACTTCATGGAGGTGATCATCGAGACGGCGACAACCACCGGCGTCGTGATGCTGATGATGTACTGCATCATGATGCTCAGCCGCATCTACGTCCAGGAACGGCTTCCGGCCATGATTATTTCCTCTCTTACCGCCCTGTCGAGCAACAAGTACGTGCTGATGCTGATGATCAACCTCTTCATGATCATCATCGGCATTGATCATGGACGATGTGAGCGCGATGCTGCTCTGCACTCCGATACTGCTTCCCGTCGTGGTCTCCTTGGGGATTCACCCCATCCACTTCGCCGCGATCATCGGGACGAACCTCGGCTTGGGGAACGTGACGCCGCCGACGGCGCCGACGCTCTACTTCGGCGGGCGCATGGCGAAGACGCCCGTTTCGCAGATGATGAAACCGGCCATGATCTTCATCCTCTTCGCATGGCTGCCGACGCTTCTGGCGGTGGACCTTCCTGCCGGAACTTGCTCTCTGGCTGCCTCGCCTTGTGCTCGGCGGGCCGGCTCTAGGAGGCGTCCGATATGAATATGGAGTATTTGAAAGACAAACCGGTAGCGATTCTCGGCGGCGGGGCGACGGCGCGCGGTCATGCGGCCTGTACGGCGCTCGCCCGGGCGGGAAGTCCGCCTTTACGAACTGCCCGATTTCTTCGAGGGGCTTGGGTGCATCGCGAACAAAGCGTGAGATACGAGTCAGCGGAAGGCAGGAGAGCTTGTACGGATTCAAGCGCGAGGGGTTGGCGAAGATCGACGTGGTCACCGACGATATGGCGAAGGCCGTCCGCGGCGCGGGGATCGTCGTCGTCAGCTTCCCCGCCGTGGGGTACAAAGCCTTTCTTGAGCGTCTGATCCCGCATCTTGAGGACGGCATGGTCGTGCATTTCACGACGGCGAACTTCGGCTCGCTGCTCTTCCGGAAGATGCTCCGCGAGGCAGGATGCACGAAGAAGATCGTCGTCGGCGAGTGGAGCAGCCAGCCCTACGGCATCAGGATCAAGAACATGGGCGGCCAGCAGATGCCGGAGGTGAGCGTCAACTACTGGGCGATCACATTGCGCGGGGCGGCGCTGCCGATGACGGACCAGGAGGCCTTCTTCGAATCGAAGCGCTACCTCCCGTCGCTCGACTCCGTGGAACACCCCGTCCGAGGGGACACCGTCGCGGACGTCGGTTTCAGCAACGTGAACCCTATCCTGCACTGCCCGGGGTCCATCCTCGGCGTCGGGCGCGATGGAGAACTGGGGCGTCGTCTACGGCGAGAACAAGTACGATTTTTCCATCTACTCGCACGCATACTGCCCTTCGATCTCGAAGGTGCAGCTCGCTCTCTACCGCGAAGAGTGCGCGATCGCCGAAGCGATGGGTGTCGGCATTCAGGATTTCCCGGAGAAGGCCTTCTTTTCGAGGTCGAACATTCTGGGGTCGGAGCACATGGGGGAGAAGTTCGTCGTCCCCTTCGAGGAGCAGTACACGCTGGCGATGGGAACGGGGCCGTTCTCCATCCACAACCGCTACATCACCGAGGATATCCCCGTCGGTTGTCACATCTATCTGGAGCTGGCGAAAAAGTTCGGAATCGAGGTTCCGGTCATTGAATCCATGATCACACTCGCCTCCGTTATGACCGGGACGGACTTCCGGGCTACCGGCGTTACGCTGGAGGATTTGGGGATTGCCCACATGGATAAGGAAGCGCTGAACGCCTGGCTTCGGGAGGGAATCTATGCCTGAGGAGAGGGGGAGTGTTCTGAAAAAGTACGCGGAGAGCGTGCTTTGCCGCCTGTTACTCGACATGCTGCGGATTCCGAGCGTCTCCCCCTCCCCGGAGTATGAAAACCGCGTGACGCGTTTGCTGTACGAAAGGCTCGCCGTGCTTCCGTACTTTCGGGAGCACCCGGAGGACCTCTGCCTCCTTCCGCTCGACAGCGACCCGTTCGGACGAAATTTCCTTTTCGCTTTCGTACGCCGGCCGGAGCCGACGGCGGAGACGGTCATTCTGGCGGGGCACGTGGACGTGGTGAGCGTAGAGGCGTGCGGCGAGCTTGCCCCCTTCGCGTTCGATCCCGAGGAGTACACGCGGCGGTTGAAGGACGTCGCGCTTCCGGAAGACGCCGGATGCGACCTCGAAAGCGGCGAGTGGCTCTTCGGGCGAGGCGTTGCCGACATGAAGAGCGGACTTGCCGCAGGAGTCGACCTGCTGATGGAGGAAGCCCGTAATCCGCAAGGGCTCGAGGCGAACCTGCTGCTGCTCGCAGTCCCCGACGAAGAGAACAACTCCGCCGGGATGCTTGCCGCATCGGCGGAACTTGCGCGCATACAGAAAGAGGAGGAGCTTTCGCTATCTGACGTGCATCGAGCTTGAACCCACTTTTGCGGGGGGAGAGCGGGCGCTTCCCTCTATCTACCTGGGAAGCATTGGAAAGATCAACACCTTTTTCTTCTGTGCGGGAAAGGAGACGCACGTCGGAGAATACTACGAAGGGTTCGGCGCCGCGCCCGTAATTTCGAGGATCAACCTGGCGCTCGAAGGCGACCCGCGATATGCGGACTCGCTCGGTGGAAGAGCGTACCCCCCGTTCGGATGCATGCGCCAGACGGATCTTCGAGAGGGAGTACTCCGCGACGATCATGACGAAGGCGTTCTCTTTCTACAGCTACCTCACGGCGACGAAGCTGCCGGGGCGCATCCTCGACGAAATGCGCGCCGTTGCGGAGGAAGCGTTGTACGAAGCGATAGAGACGCACGAACGCAACGCCGAAGCGTTCGCGAGGATGAACGGTGCAGAAGGTCCTTCCCAAAAGTGGAACCCGACGGTGCTTTCGTTCGACGAGCTTGAACGCATGGCCGAAGAAAAGACGGGAGCGGAATACCCCGCCTTCATCGAAGACGTTCTCTCGCAGGCGTCCTCCGGAGCCGACGAACGTACAAAGGCCGTATCGCTTGTCGAGGCAATGGTCGAATTCTGCGGTCTTTCGGGGCCGCTTGTCGTCTTCGGTTTCTTGCCTCCGTGGTATCCCCACCGCGCGAACTTCGGTCTTTCGGAAGGGGAGCGCAGGGTGGAGCGTGCGGCGCGCGAAACTGCGGGCGAAGCGCGTGAACGATTCGGACTGACGGTTGAAATGCGCCCGTTCTTCGAGGGGGTTTCCGACCTCAGCTACTGCGGTTTTCAGGGCGAGGCACGGGAGATGGAGACGTTCGCCCGCAACATGCCCGGCTGGAAACGGCTGTACAGTCTGCCTACGGAAGCGCTTGCGGAGCTGGACATCCCGATCTTGAATTTCGGCCCGCTCGGGAAGGAGCGCCCATAAGAACACGGAGCGTCTGTACCTTCCGTACTTCATGGAGGTTTTTCCGAAGCTCCTGCGTTTCCTCGTTCGGAGAGTGACCGAAGAGGGAGGAAGATAACGCTTCTTCGTTGTTTTTTTCTTTGCAACCGCTTGCATAAAATTTTCGAGTATGGTATCATTCCCCCAGTTTGAAGAGAGGGGGGAGGCGCCATGTGCAACACTATCTGTCGGTCGCGTGTTCGGAGCGCTTCTCTTTCTGTTGTTGAAAAAAATGTCGGAGCCTTTCTCCCGTCGGGAGAGAGGCTCTTTTTTTACGGAAGGGAGATGGGATCGTGGTGAAAGCGCAGTCCGGACATGTGTGGACGGAAAAAAACGACGGTCATGACGGAGAGGGATATGGAGCGGGTGCTCCGGCGCATCGCCGTCGAGAATCGTCGAGCGGAACAAGGGACTCGACGAGGTGGTGCTTCTGGGGATTCAGCGGCCGCGGCGTGCATCTCGCGGCCCGCCTGAGGGAGATCTTCAAGGTCGAAGAGAAGGTAAAGGTCCCCGCGGGCGAACTGGATATCACGCTCTACCGCGACGACATCTCGACGCTTGCCGATCAGCCCGTGGTGCACAGCACCTCGCTCCCCGGCGATATCACCGGGAAGCGCGTGGTGCTGGTGGACGACGTCCTCTTCACGGGGCGGACCATCCGGGCGGCGCTCGATGCGATCACCGACCTGGGGCGTCCGGAGCGCGTGCAGCTCGCCGTGCTGGTGGATCGGGGGCACAGGGAACTGCCGATAGCGGCGGACTACGTCGGAAAGGCCATCCCGACCTCTCGCTCGGAGAACGTCGAGGTGCGTGTAAAGGAGCTCGACGGCACGGACTGCGTCGTCATCTGCGAACGGAACGGAGGTGCGGAGCATGGAGTGGAGGCATAAGGACCTCATCAGCCTCGAAGGCTGGACGAGGGAGGAGCTGCACTTTTTCCTGGAGCAGGCGGATTATATGGAAGAGCTGATGAACCGTCCGATAAAGAAGGTCCCGGCGCTGCGGGGCAAAATGGTGGTGAACTGCTTTTTCGAGAACTCGACGCGGACCAGGGTCTCCTTCGAGCTGGCGGAGAAGATGCTCTCCGCGGATGTGGTGAACTGGTCGGCCTCCGGATCGAGCACGAGCAAGGGCGAGACGCTGCGCGACACCGTCTGGACGCTCGAAGCGATGGGCGCCGATGCGGTGGTGGTGCGCCACGGCGCGGTGGGCGTCCCCGACTACCTCTCGAAGAAGCTGCACCGCGCTTCGGTCTTCAACGCGGGGGACGGGACGAACGGCCATCCCACCCAGGCGCTGCTCGACCTGCACAGCGCCCGGAAGAAGCTCGGCGACCTCGACGGCGCGAAGATGGCCATGATCGGCGATGTGCTCCACAGCAGGGTGGCGCGTTCCGATATTCAGGCGTTCCGGAAGATGGGCGTTACGGTGACGCTCAGCGGGCCGGCGACGCTCATTGCCGGAGGATACCGATTCGCTCGGCGTCGAGTACGCTGCCGGACGCTCGCGAAGCGGCCCGGGGCGCCGACATCCTCTACTTCCTTCGGATTCAGCGCGAGCGGCAGGAGGACGGGCTCATTCCCTCCATCGACGAGTACCACAGGCGATGGGGCGCGACGGAGTCGCTTGTCGCCCTCGCTTCTCCGAACGCCGCGGTGATGCATCCGGGGCCGATGAACCGCGGAGTGGAGATCGCCTCCTCCGTGGCCGACGGCCCGAACAGCGTGATTCTCGGTCAGGTCCGGAGCGGCGTCGCTGTCCGGATGGCCCTGCTCTACCTTTGCCTTGGAGGTGCGCGATGAGCATACTGCTTAAAAATGCGAAAGTGTTCGACGGAAGAAGCCTCGGAAGCGAGTGCGAGGATATCCTCGTGAAGGACGGCGTGATCGCCCGCAGAGGCTCCGGATTCCCCGAGGACGGCGCGGAGGTTTACGACCTCGGCGGAAAGCTGCTCTGCCCCGGCTTCAATCGACCTGCATGTCCACTTCCGCGACCCGGGGTACGAGTGGCGCGAGGATACGGAGAGCGGCGCGCGCGCCGCAACGTCGGGAGGGTACTCCACCGTTGTGACCATGCCGAACACGGACCCCGCGGTGGATAACCCCGTCACTGTGGAGTACCTGGTCGCCCGCGGGAAACGGGCCGGAGGCGCGCGGGTGCTGCCCTCCGGGTGCGTGAGCAAGGGACGGCAGGGCAAGCAGCTCGCCGAACTCGGCCTGATGGCGGCATCGGGAGCGGTGATGTTCACCGACGACGGTTCTCCGGTATCGGAACGCGAAGCTGCTGAAGACGGCGCTGCGGCTACAGCAAAGATCTCGACGTGCGAATCATGGAGCACCCAGAGGAGCCCTCGCTGACCGCGAAGGCGCACGTGAACGAGGGCGTGGTCTCCGCATCCAGCGGCATGAAGGGGTGGCCCGCTTCCGCGGAGGTCATCGATATCCAGCGCGGCATCGCGCTGAGCCGCGAAACGGACGCCCCCATCCACTTCACGGCACGTGAGCACGGAGCTGGGAGTGGACGCGGTACGGCAGGCGAAAAAAGAAGGGCTTCCGGTGACCTGCGACGTAACGCCGCACCACCTCTCGCTCGACGAGAACTGCATCCTCGTCAGCCGCTTCTCTTCGACCTACAAGGTGAACCCGCCCCTTCGGACGCGCAAGGACGTCAAGGCGCTCTGGGAGGCCATCGCGGACGGCACGGCCGACGCGATCGTCACGGACCACGCCCCCTACCACATGGATGAGAAGGACGTTCCGTTCCAGGAGGCGCCCTGCGGCATCGCTTCGATCGAGTGCTCGGTCGCGGTGGTGCTGGATACCTGGCTCAAGCTGGGCGAGCCGGTCGCGTTGGAGCACCTTCTCTCGCTCTTCACATCGGGGCCGGCCGCGCTGCTTCCGCGTCCGTGGCGTTCGCTCGGCGCGATCAAAGAGGGCGCGACAGCGGACATCACGGTGCTCGACCTCGACGCGGTGAAACGGGTGGACGTGAACGAATGGAAGAGCAAGGCGCGCCTCTGCCCCTGGGACGGTGAGATGTTGCAGGGGTGGCCGGTGATGACGCTGGTTGAAGGGAACGTGCGGATGAACCGCCTGGAGGACGGCGAATGACCTGCGGAGGGAGCGCGCCCCGGGACTATGAAGCGAAAGTCGCCGGCAGCCGCGCCCTGGGCGACGGCTCCGGTCTGCTCGCGGTGGAGTGCGAGGCGATAGCCTCCGCTGCGGAGCCGGGACAGTTCGTGATGGTGCGGGCCGGAAGCTGCGGCGACCCTTTTCTGGGGCGTCCGCTGGCCGTGGCGGCTGCCTCCGGCGGGATCTTCAAGATGCTCTACAGAGTCGTCGGAAGAGGAACGGAACTGCTCGCCTCGAAGCGCCAGGGAGATTCCCTCGTTGTTCGCGGCCCGATAGGGAGAGGATTCTTCTCCTCGCGCGGCGACATTCCCCTGCCGAAGAAAGTATTCCTCGCGGGGGGCTCGGTCGGTGCGGGCTCCACTGCTCTTCGCGGCGCGCCGTCTCGGGATGTCCAGGATTGCGGGCGTTTCGATGGGCGTCGCGGGAAGAGGGTGGGAGGGGTGCGCCGAATGGCTGAAGGAATCCTTCCCCGGAGTCTCTCTTTTCTCCGACGACGGAAGCGTCGGGAGCGAAGGGAACGGCGCTCGACGGCCTCCCTTCCGAACTGCCGGCCGATACGGAAATCTGGGCCTGCGGCCCGCAGGGGATGCTCCGGGCGCTTGCGGCGAAATATCCCGAGGACGGCGCGAGGATCAGGGTGGCGTTGGAGTCCAGGATGGCGTGCGGCATGGGCGGATGTCTCGGGTGCGTCATCCCGACCGCGCGCGGCAACAGGAGGGTCTGCGTGGATGGCCCGGTCTTCACTGCGGAGGAGGTGCTGTGGAATGAGTTCGCGGACTGAGATGTACGTTTCGCTCGGTGGACTGCACCTCGAATCGCCGGTGATCATCGCGTCCGGAGTCTGGCCGTACGAGGCGGAACTCTGGTCGCCGGAACGCCTGGAAGGCGTCGGCGCGCTCTGCACCAAGGCCGTCAGCCTGAACAGGCGGGCGGGGAACAAGGGCGTCCGCGTCTGGGAGACCCCGTGCGGCATGCTGAACAGCATCGGCCTGCAGAACAGCGGGGTTGCGTTCCTTCCTCGACGACTCTCTGCCGCTTGTCCGGGGGGCGAATCGCCCCTTCCTGGTGAACCTCGTCATGGAGTCCGAGCGCGAAGTGCGGGAGAGCATCGCCGCGCTTGCGGAAATCCCCGGCATCCCCGCCATAGAACTGAACATCTCTTGCCCCAACGTGGACCGGCGACGGCATGGCGTGGGGTATCTCGCCCGAAAGCGCGGCGAAGGCGGTGCGCATCGCGCGGAGCGAGTGGAAAGGCGCGTTGTGGGTGAAGCTTACCCCGCAATCCCCGGATCTTGCCGGAGTAGCGAAAGCCGCCGAAGCGGAGGGCGCGGATGCGATCGTCTGCGGGAATACGTGGCTCGGCATGGCGATGGACATCAAGAAAAAACGCCCCGGCCTTCCAAAGGGTGGTCGCCGGGCTCTCCGGCCCCGCGGTCTTTCCGCTCGCGCTCCGCACGGTTTGGCAGGTCTGCGGGGCGGTGAAGCTCCCCGTGGTGGGGTGCGGCGGCGTCTCCTCGTGGGAGGACGCAGCGGCAATGCTCCTCGCAGGGGGCGTCGGCGGTGGAGGTCGGTAGCGCGCTCTTCACCGATTTCGACCTGCCGCGGAAGATCGTTGCCGGGCTTTCGGCATACCTTATGGAACAGAAGATCGCCGGCGTTTCCGGGCTGACCGGCCTGGGGCGTCATGAATAACAGGAGGATCGCGAAGATGAACAACGGACTGGACCGGCTCATTCTGGCGCTCGACGTCGAGCGTGTGGTGGAGGGGCGCGAGCTGCTCGCTTCCCTCAAGGGAGAACTGAAGTATGTTGAAAATCAGCCATCAGCTGTACGCCCGCGGAGGATTCGCCTTCCTGCGCGAGATCGGCGCGATGGGGTTTTCGATCTTCCTCGATCTCAAGCTGCATGACATTCCCAATACCGTCTTCCAGGCGACGGAGGCGCTCGCCTCTGAGAACCTGTGGGCGCTCACGCTGCACTGCGGCGGCGGCCGGAAGATGCTGGAAGAAGCCCGCCGCGGCAAAGAGAAGGCGGGGTCGCGGACGAACCTGCTCGGCGTGACCGTCCTCACGAGCTTCGACGACGCCTCGTGGGCCGAGGTGGCCCCCGGGTGTTCGCTCTCCGACGCGCTCGAAAAAACGCGCCGCGCTCTGCCGGGAGACAGGTATCGACGGCATCGTCTGTTCTCCGCTCGACCTTCCCGTGGTCCGCGCCGCCGGAGCCGGGCTCTTCACGGTCGTCCCAGGAGTACGTCCGGCGAGCGCCGACGACGACCAGGCGCGCGTCGCCACGCCGCAGAAAACGATCGCGAACGGCGCGGACTACATCGTCGTGGGGCGTCCGATACTGAACGCTCCGGACAGAATCGCGGCGGTGAGAAGCATCGCCGCGGCCATAGAAGGAGGGGCTGAAATGCAGGAGTCTGTAATGCTTGAGAAGTTGCAGGAGATGATGAAGGAGAGCGGCGCGCACCTTGAAGGGCACTTTTTGCTGACGTCGGGGAACCACAGCAGCGACTACATGCAGTGCGCCCTGCTGCTTCGCTTTCCGCGCTACGCCGCCTTCGCCGGAGAGGCGCTTGCGGAGAAGGTGCGCCGCTACTCGCCCGACATTATCGCCTCCCCCGCTCTCGGCGGCCTCATCATCGGGCACGAAGTGGCGCGCGCGCTCGACGTTCCGTTCATCTTCTGCGAGCGGCGCGACGGCGAGATGGTCCTCAGCCGCTTCCCGTTCCCCGAAGGGAAGCGCGTCGTGGTGATCGAGGACGTGGTCCCCACCGGCGTTTCCTCCGGCGAAGTGGGGAGCGTCCTCGAACGCGGCGGCGCGACGTGGGTCGGGACGGGGGCCGTCATCGACAGAAGCGGCGGGAAGTCATCGCTTCCGCATGCCCCCGAGTCGCTCTGGAAGGTGGCGTTTCCGCTGTGGAAGCCGGAGGAGTGTCCTCTCTGTGCGAAGGGCCTTCCGCTGGTGAAGCCGGGAAGCAGAACGAAGACCTCTTCTTGAAGAGCGCCGAAAGGGGACGGATTGATCGGTTTTCCCGCGATTCCCGGAGGCAGCGCTAACGCTTTCCTAACTGAGTTCGGCGTATCCGTTATACGAAAAACAAGCTCCCTCTCTGTGCAGGGGGCTTTTTTCTTTTCGCTATTCAGTGCTACAATACAGCGGGGTAAGTAATTTTACGTACCGCAGCCTTCGCTTCCGGAAGAGTGTTCAGGACGGTCGGCCGCATTGCGGGTACATAATTCTGGAGGAAGATCACGTGAAAAAGACAAAGCGTCTGCTCCTTTTTTCAGGGCTGCTCTGCCTGGGGTTTCTCCTTGCGTATCTTTTTCTTTTCTCGGGAAAAGAAGCACCGGAGCCTCTCGACGGCGACCCGTTGAGGGAGCGGGGGATGCGCGCGGCGGCGATCGGCGGAGAACTCGTTTCAGTTGCCAAAGAGCAGCTTGGCGCACTGCAGGAAGAGCACAGGGCGGACGTAGGGGAGCTGCTCGGCGAACTGGAGCGGAAGATTGCCGCAGTGAAGGAACTCCTTTCCCGAAAGGATGCCGATGAAGAAGACCTGGCCGCGGCGGTGGCTGCACTCGAAAAGGTACTCGACGGCGTGCTGGTTGTCCCCGATAATGAAACAGAAAGCCAGGAAAGGAGGACCGATTCATGACATCCGTGAACAAAACAGCCGTTCTTGCGCAGCGCGTCAACGAGATGCTCCGAAGGTACATGAAGGTACAGGAGGATCTTTTCAAGCCGTCTTTGCGGAAGATACTGCGTATACCGGGAATCTACCGGCCGATCGACTACTCCGAAAATCTACGTCTGCTTGAAGAGCTGCTGAGAGAGCTCGCCGAGGTCAAGGCCGCCATACGGCGCGAAGAACCCGATGCGGCGTCACCGGAAGAGAAGTTCCTGGGGGTGCTTCGGGGATATGTTTCCCTGATGACCTCGGCTGTCGAGAAGCTGGAATATATTTGCTCCCGCCTGAAGGAACGAAGCGGGGGGGGCGCGTACGGCAAGGATGAATACAAGAGCGATATGGCGTCGCTGCGCGAGATCCAGAAAAAACATCTGGAGTCCGGCCTCGTGCTGAATGAACTGATGAAAACGATGACGCAACAGAAGCCGTTCCGGGAGAACCCCGATGCTTCCACCAGCGCCTGAACGAGAAGAAGCCCTCTCCAGTGACGTTCGGAGAGGGCTTCTTTCTTCACTGAACGCCGTTGCGCCGAAGACGGGAGAGTGTAGACTCCCTGTGGTTCTTGCCGAAGTAGAAGCGTGAACAGTCGATTTCCGGCGTTTCACCGGCAAGACGGAGCATGTCCTTCAACAACAGCGCATGGCGTTGGAGTATCTCGGCTTCCGAACGGGAGAGAGGCGCCACCAATCCCCCGAGATGCAGAGCGTACAGTCCGTCTTCGCGAGCGGAACTCCCGGAAAGAGAATCGTCTCCTTGAAGAGGACCGGAACTTCGGGGGATTTCCAGAGCGCTTGCCGCCCTTCGCTTCCCGGAACGGGAACGACCGGCAGAAACATGTGCCCGATCAGGTACGAGGCCGCGTCGCGCATCGCCAGAGGATCGAACGATTGGATGGAACGTTCCCAATGATAGTGCCCGCCGAAATAGCGGAGAATGTCGGAGAAGACGATGTCGTCCGCAAGAGGCGTTTCTCTTCCGTCCGCGAAGAACCGGAGGAAAAGATGCAGGGGCGTGGGGAGGGGATTCCGGTCGGCGATGGTGAGAAACGCGCCGAAATCCAGCGGGTCGTCTTCAGACGAGAGGAACGCCTCGACGAGCGCGCGTTCATGTTCCTCTCCAACGGGACACGGGCAGGTAAGCATGGTGTAGAGCAGAGTTTGCAGAGCTTTTCTTTCGATCAACATTACAAAAATCTCCCTTCGATTCGTTATGAGAACAACGGCACGACGGCGGAATATCCTCTGCCGCCGGAGGAAAACGATATCCTTCGGACATCGGCGCCGTACAGCCTTCGCAGGTTCTCGTCGATGAGAACCTCGTCGCATTTTCCACAAACATGTTCCTCGGAGGAAAACATGAGCAACGCCCTGTCCGAGACGACGTGCGCATGGTGCGGCATGTGCGTGCTCATGATCACCGCCATGCCGTCGTCCCGGAGTGACCGGAGCGTGCGAAGCATGGCGTTCTGATTCTTGAAATCAAGCGCGGAGGCAGGTTCGTCGAGGAGAAGGCAGCGGCACTCCGAGGCCAGGGCGCGGGCGATGAGCGTCATCTGCCGTTCACCTCCGCTCAGCGTACGAAACGGACGATCGGCGAGCGAATCCAACCCGAGGTGCTCCAGACAGCGATGCGCGACGGCGAAATCGCGTTTTCCGGGAGGGGCGAACAGTCCGAGGTGGCGGCTTCGCCCCATCACTACCATATCAAGAACGCTGTATCCGAAGGAAGTCGCCGCGATCTGCGGCACATAACCGACATTTCCACCCCGTACTATACTTCCCTCGGAGAGGGGGAGCATCCCTTGGATCGCTTTCAGAAGCGTCGTTTTTCCCTTGCCGTTCGGCCCGAGAATGGAGAGAATCTCTCCTTTCCCGACAGTGAAACTGAGCGAGCGGAATATCCAGCCTCCTCCGTTGTATCGAAATCCACCGTTTTCCATGTCGATCACATCCATGCGCCTCCTTGTCTCCGACGTTTTTTCAACAGGAATGCGAAGAGCGGAGCTCCTGCAAGCGCCGTCAGTATGCCGATCGGTATCTCCGCCGCCGTCAGGCTTCTGGCGACGTCGTCCATAAGCGTGAGGTACGTAGCGCCGAGAAGCGCGGAGACCGGAAGCAGCTTGCGATGGTCCGAGCCGACCAGCATCCGCGCCATATGAGGCACGACCAGCCCCACCCATCCCACGATTCCCGCCAGCGCGACGGTTGCGGCGGTGATCAGCGTCGTACAGACGAGCACGAACCACCTGTTGCGCGCGACGTCGATGCCGAGCGCTTCCGCTTCCTCCTGTCCCAGCGAGAGGACGTTGATTCTGAAACGAACCAAGTAGAGCAACGTCCCGGCGAAGCAGATCACCGGAGCGGCGAAGACTAGCCTGTCCCATGACGACGACGCGAAGCTCCCCATCAACCACATGACGATCGCGGGAAGCTTGTTGTACGGATCCGCCACGTACTGGCCGAGGGAGGTGAGCGCCGTGAAGAACGCGCTGATGACTACGCCGCCGAGTACCAGCGAAAGGAGCGATTCCTCCCGCTCGCCCGAGCCGAGGCTCCACACGGCGATCATCGCCAGAAGCCCGAAGACGAAGGCGAGCGGAATCACCGCGAACAGGCCGTCGAAAAGTAAAATAGCCAGCGCGCCGCCGAATCCGGCTCCCGAAGAGACCCCGATGATTTGCGGCCCCACGAGCGGATTGCGGAAGACGCCCTGAAGCGCCGCTCCGGCCATCGCCAGTCCGCCCCCGGCGATCAAGGATCCTAAAACGCGGGGGAGACGGATGAGGAGAACCACCGAGGCCTCCTGAACGTTCCAGGAGACCTCGGCGGGGAAGAGCGCCGAAAGCAGGATTCCGGCGACGCGCTCCACGGGCACGGGAAAGCGCCCGACCGCCAGGGAGAACAAGGCGACCGCTCCCGTCAAGGCGAGGAGCATGCCCGCGAGCAAGGGAAAAGGGAAAACGGCGCGTCGTTCGGTCACGATCGCTTACTTCGCCCTTCCGAAGAGAGCGTCATAGTGCGCGCTCCCTCTGTTTTTGTCCATCAGAAGAATATGGTCGTACTGTTCGCTCGAAGGGGCTTTTCCGTACAAAAGCCCGTAGGCCCGTTCCATTTCTCCGGCAAGGTCGAACGTGTCCCGCCCCGGATGAAGCACGGAGGACATCCACATCCACATGAGCGGCGTCTCCTGATTGGGCGGATCCCAGCGGTAGCCTCCGAGGGGGAGCTTGTAGACGCGGCGGTTCTTGATGGCGGAAACCCCTTTCAGTCGTTCGTTGGCGTACACATGATCGGGAGTGAGATCCCGTTCGAAGCCGTTGAGCAGGATAACCTCGGGATCCCAGAGCAAAATTTGCTCCTCGTTCACCGCGGCGAATCCGTCGATCTCTTCCGCGGCGATGTTCCTTCCCCCCGCGAGCGCGATGGAAACGTCGTTGTGCGTGTTTTTCCCGGCGACCTGATAGTTGGCGAGAAAGCGAAGGAAGTAGAGCGTCCGCGGCTTTTCGAAATCGGGAATCGCGTCGCTTCTCTTCGCGAGCTGTTCGCGGGTCTTCCGGTGCCAGTCGAGAATCGTCGCCGATTTTTCCTGCTTGCCGAGGATGGCGCCGAACGTCTCTATCCACCCTTCAAGATATTCCTGCGTGCCGTACTTGAAGAGCGCTACCTTCATCCCGGCGTTCAACAACGGAGTGTAGAGGTTGTCGCCGAAGTTCCCCCACTGGAAGACGATATCCGGAGCGAGGCTCATCAGCGTCTCCACGTTCGGCTGGAAGCCCTCTCCCTGAACGATGTCGCTGCGTATTTTCAGAGCTTCCGGGAAGAATTCGGAGAGTATTTCAGCTTCCATGGCCGTCTTTGAAAGCGGATTCATCCCTACGAGCTTTTCCGAGGAGCCTTCGATGGCGAGCACCATGCTCGCCGCCGGGATGGGAATGGTGACGATACGTTTGATCGGACCCTCGATCACGACCTCTCTTCCTGCCTGGTCCGTGACGACCGTTTCGGCTCCCTCTCCCGGAGAGATGAGGAAGCACGCGAGCAACAGGGCGCACACCCCTGTTCCAACGACGCGAAGCCTGTTTTTCAACATGTGGCGCATACAGTGATCTCCTTTCTGTTGACAAAATAACGCTCGTGGAAACGAACGCGTTAGCACTTATTGTTAGAGCAATAAAACACTTGCGAAGAATACCAAATCCGTAAGGAGTTTGTCAAGTCCTGTTTTCATCTCCGTGACGAGGCAGAGAAACTGGTTTATCGCGAAGCGGCGGATAAAAGTTGGATTTTTCCAAGGAGTGCGTAATATTTTTCTTCGAAACTAATTTTCTTCAAAGGCATTTTCCTGAAACCTCTTGACATTCCCGTTACACAAAGGGTATCCTATCAAATGTATAAAGCTTGTATTTAGCTTGTATACAAGAAAGCGTTGCATGGGGGGGGAGCGCAGGTGCGGGAAAAGAAGAAAGACCAAGCCTACGAAACAATTCGGACGCTGGTGCTCCAGCGCAGATCCTCCGATTCTTTCGTCATCTCCGAGAACTCTCTGGCTGCGGAGCTGAACATGAGCAGGACGCCGATACGGGAAGCCCTTCAGCGTCTTCAGATGGAGGGGTTCATCGAAATCCACCCGCATCGCGGCATCGTCATTCCCGAGGTCTCGGTTATCGAGGTGAACGAGACGTTCGCTCTCCGGATGGCGATCGAAGAGTTCGTGATCAAAGAGATCATCCCCTTTATGACGGAGCAGCGGACCGCGGAGATGGACCGCAATCTCGCGCTTCAGAAAGAGGCCGTCGACAAGGGCGACGTCTCGGAGTATCTCCGCCATGACAAAGAGTTTCACGACCATTTCCTCCGCATTTATTCCAATGCTCTTATCTTCAAGACAGTACAACGTGTCAGGGACCGTTTTATCTCCATGGGGGCCAACGTCCTCCGCGAGCCGGGGAGCGTTCAACGCTCATTCGCGGAGCACTGCGCCATTTCCGATGCCGTCCGCAGGGGCGATAGAGGCGGCGCCGCGGAGGCTATGCACCGTCATCTGATTACAGGCAGAAACAATGTTCTCTCGATGCCGGGAAATCTCGGCGCAGGGATATGACAGCTCTATGCGGCCGCCCCGTTCTTCGTGACCGGGAGAGGCCGCGGCGGATTCGAGGAAGGGGGGGCGCTTTTTCGAAGAACCGCGCATGAACAAGAAGAAGAGGGCCGTACGAAGGGCCGTATTCGGAAAAAGACCAGACTTTCAACGAGGTGATTTGTATGTATGCGCAGCCTGTGCGGAAAGAGGCGACTCTTTCTCCCGCAAAATATGAAAAGGACCTGTTGGGCTACTTCTACAAGACGATGGTGACGATCAGGAGTTTCGAGCAGATGATCGAGAAGTTCTTTCTTGAAGGCGAAATTCCGGGGTTTGTTCACCTGTATATCGGCGAGGAGGCCACCGCTACGGGCGTCATGGCCAACCTGCGAAAAACCGATTATATTCAGAGCACGCACCGCGGCCACGGCCACACCATCGCCAAGGGAGCGGACCCTCAAACGGATGATGGCGGAGCTCTTCGGCAAGAGCACCGGCAGCTGCCGAGGG
Organism: Aminobacteriaceae bacterium; assembly: GCA_963668335.2. GTDB lineage: Bacteria > Synergistota > Synergistia > Synergistales > Aminobacteriaceae > JAAYLU01. The sequence goes on from CAXXRY010000044.1 coordinate 45,660, forward strand.
AAGGGCGGCTCGATGCACATCGCCGACTTCAGCGTGGGGATGCTCGGCGCGAACGGCATCGTCGGCGGCGGATTCACGATGGCTACCGGAGCGGCGCTTGCGCACACGATGCAGAAGACGGACGGGGTTGCCGTGACCTTTTTCGGCGACGGCGCCTCCAACCGGGGAACCTTCCACGAAGCTGCGAATATGGCCGCGGCGTGGAAGCTGCCGGTGCTTTTCGTCTGCGAGAACAACCAGTGGGCCTCCACGACGCCGTACCGCACGACGACCTCGGTGGACGACATTGCCGACCGCGCCGTCGGCTACGGAATGCCGGGCGTGATCGTGGACGGAAACGATGTTTTCTCCGTCTACGAGGCGGCGAAGGAGCTTGTTGAAAGGGCTCGCAGAGGAGAGGGGCCGTCGATTCTGGAGTGCAAGACGTACCGCATCAAGGGGCACTTCGTGGGCGACCCGGAGAAGTACCGGACGAAGGAAGAGGTCCAGAAAGTCCTCGACGAGACCGATCCCATCCCCCGCTTCGAGAACAAAGTGATCAAGGCGAAGGCGATGACGAAGAAAGAGTTGGAAGCCGTCAGAAAGACGGTCGAAGAAGAACTGAAAGAGGCCTTGGAGTTCGCACGCACCTCTCCCGTACCGGAGGAGTCGGCGCTCTTTGAAGGACTCTACGTGTAAGGCGGTGGACAGGATGAGAACGATTAGTTTTTCCCAGGCGACACTGGAAGCGATGGAAGAGGAGATGGCCCCGCGACGAACGGGTTTTCGTCATGGGCGAGGACATCGCCCGTCCAGGGCGGCATCTTCGGTCAGTTCAAAGGCCTCCCCGACAAGTTCGGTACAGGACGGGTGATGGATACGCCTATCAGCGAGACGGCGATAGTGGGCGCCTGCGTGGGAGCGGCGCTTGCCGGAATGCGCCCGGTCGCGGACATGCACTTTGCGGACTTTGCCGGAGTCTGTTTCGACGAGATCTACAACCAGATGGCGAAGATTTACTACATGTTCGGCGCGCAGAAGCCCGTCTCCATGGTTCTGCGGGCGCCGGACGGCCTTGTGAACCAGGCGGCGGCGCAGCATTCCCAGTCTCTTGAGGCGTTTTTCATGCACATCCCGGGACTGAAGGTCGTCATCCCCTCGAATCCGGCGGATGCGAAGGGGCTGCTGAAAGCGGCGATCCGCGAGGACAACCCGATCATCTTCTTCGAGCACAAAGCGCTCTTCTCCATGAAGGGCGAGGTTCCAGAGGATGAGTACCTGACCCCCATAGGCAAGGCGAAGATCGTGAAAGAGGGAAGCGACGTGACGCTCGTTTCGTACTCCATGACTATGAACCTCTGCGTGAAAGCGGTGGAGTTGTTGGCGAAGGACGGGATCAACGTCGAGCTGATCGACCTCCGGACGATCTCGCCGCTGGACAAGGAGACGATCCTGGAGTCGGTGGCGAAAACGACGCGTCTTGCCATCGCGCACGAAGCGGTCAAGCAGGGCGGCGTCGGCGCGGAGATAGCCGCCATCGTCGCCGAGGAGGCAATAGACTGTCTGGACGCGCCGATCGTTCGCGTTGGCGCTCCGTTCACCCCGGTTCCTTTCGCGCGTCCCGCTGGAGCAGGCGTACCGGATCACCTCCTGAGAAAATCGCCGCCGCCGTTCGGGCGATGATGTAGGCGACACCATGGAGACGGAACGGGTTTCGTCCTGCGGAAACGGCGATCGGGCGGACGATCCTCGTTCGTCTCGCCCCGGGAGAGGACGTCTTCGAAGGGCTGCGTACCGTCTGCGAACGTCATGGACTCCGCTCCGGGCGAATCGCCACGATGATCGGGAGTCTGCGCACCGCGAGTCTCGTCTGCGTGACACCCGATCCGGCAAATCCCGGGCGCGTTGTGTACCTCGAACCCAGGGACCGTCGAGGGGCCGCTTGAACTGATCGCAGTGCAGGGGGTTTTCGGCCGGGATGACGAGAAGGACGAGCTTTCGATCCACCTGCATGCGCAGGTGGCTGGAGAGGATCTGCGTCCGCTCGCGGGGCACCTTGCGGATACGGGGAAGAATCGAATTCTCGCCACGGCGGAGATTGTTCTCGACGCGTTCGAAGGCCCCGAACTCAGACGCTCGTTCGACGAAGAGACCGGGTTTACTCTTTTCAAGATTTTTCCGAAACTGTGATTGTACGTTACAATACAAGGAATACCATCACCGGCACAAGGAGGTGATCACTCCGCTACCGAAGGAACTGTGGAAGGAAAAGCGCTATTCCGAACATGGGAAGTTGTAAAACCACATTCAGGAGGTAAAGAAGAAGATGAAAAAACTCGTTGCGCTGCTCGTCCTTGTTACAGCTCTCTGCGCGTTCTCCGTTCCGGCCTTTGCGGCCTACAAAGCCGAGTATAAACTCGATATCGTTCCCAGCCTCACCACTTCCTGGGGCATGGGCGCCGTCTATTTCTCCGAACTTGTGAAGGAGAGAAGCGGCGGCAAGATCAACATCAAAGTCTATCCCGGCTCCCAGCTTACCGTCGGAGCCCAGACGAACGCCTTCATGCTCGTCCGCAACGGGACGATCGACTTCGCGGTGCAGTCCTCCATCAACTACTCCCCGCAGATCATCGAGCTGAACCTCTTTGCTCTTCCTTTCTTCATCGCGAATCAGCCCGACAAGTACGCCGCGCTTGATGCAGTCAAAGCGGGAAAGTCCGGAGAGATGGTCGTCAAAGCAGTTGAGAGCAAGGGCGTGAAATTCCTTGCATGGGGCGAGAACGGCTTCCGCGAGCTGACGAACTCCAAGAAGGAGATTCGTACTCCTCAGGATCTCGAAGGGATGAAGATTCGCGTGGTCGGCAGCCCCATCTTCCTCGACGCGTTCCGGGCGATCGGCGCCAACCCCGTCACCATGAACTGGAGCGACACCATGGCGGCCATCCAGCAGGGCGTTGTTGACGGCCAGGAAAACCCCATCAGCACCTTCTACCCCGTGAAGATGCACGAGTACCACAAGTTCGTCACCGAGTGGCACTATGTGGTCGACCCGACGATGTACGTCGTGAACCCGGCCGTGTGGAAGTCCTTCTCCGCAGAGGATCAGAAGATGATTCAGGAAGCGGCCGTGGAGGCAGGCAAGTACATGATCGCTCTTGCCCGTATCAGCCTGGACGACGGAACCGCGCACAAGTATCTTGAGAGCATCGGCAAGCTGCCCGAAATCACCGAGTGGCACAAGACGCTGGCCGATGTCGGTATGAAGGTGACCATCCTGACTCCGGAAGAGACGAAGGCCTTTGCCGACAAGACGGCTCCCGTCGTCAAGGAGTGGCGCTCCAAGATCGGCGACGCCATCGTCGACGCCGCCGAAGCGGATATGGCCGCTGTGGCGAAGTAACCGTTTACGTTCACGACCTCGGGGGGACGGGGCTCCCCCCGAGCCCTCGGCTCGTTTGCCCGGGGGCCTTCTCTTCCTTCCTCGCCGCACGCTTCTTCGCTCGCCCTCGAGGGAGAACGCTTGCGGGACGCGTGGAGGAGGAAATCACAGAGTCTTTTTCTTCAGAAGGGATTGGCCTGATATGGTAAAAAAAATATTCGATAACTTCGAGGAACTTCTCGGCTCTCTCATTCTTATAGTGATGGCGGTGGTCACGTTTGCCAACGTTATTACCCGCTACTTCATCTTTTATGCGCTTTCATTCACAGAAGAGGTAACCATCTACCTTTTTGTCTGGCTGGTGATGCTGGGAACAGCTATCGCCTTCAAAAAAGGCGCGAATCTAAGCATGACCTTTCTCTACGACAAGCTCCCCCGCAAGGGAAAGAAGTTCTGTTTCTACGTATCCGCAGGCATGTCGCTCGTGTTCTTCGGGCTTCTGGCGTACCTGGGGTATGTTCAGGTTATGGACGAGATCGACCTCGCGGTCACCTCGGCCGTCGCTCGCCATACCGATTTACTACTACACGATCGCTTTGCCCGTCTTCTCCGCGCTCATTTTCATTCGTATTCTACAGGCGAGTCTGGCTACGATTCGTACAAACAAGTTTTAGGAGGGACGAGAGATGGAGTCTTTGCTTCACGAACCAGCATTCTGGACGATCGTCCTCTTTCTGGTCCCTCTCCTGTTGAGGGTCCCCATCGCCGTAGCTCTCGGTTCGGCCGCCATCTTCGTGGTCTGGAACTGGGATCTTGGCTATCAGATGCTTTCGTACAGTTTTTTCTCCGGCATCGCGAAGTTTCCTCTTCTTGCGATTCCTTTCTTCATTCTTGCCGGAGTTATCATGGAAAAAGTCGGTATCGCCGAGCGGATCATCGCCCTCATCAAGCAGCTCGTGGGTGATATGACCGGCGGTCTTGCCGTTGCGACGGTCATCGTGGCCGCGTTCTGGGGCGCTGTGAGCGGCTCCGGTCCGGCGACGCGTGGCGGCTCTCGGACTTATTCTCATTCCCGGCATGGCGGAGGCTGGGTATGACAAGGCGTTCGCCACCGCAGTCGTCCTCCGTGTCCGCGGGGCTTGCGATCATCATTCCGCCGAGTATCTCCTTCATCGTGTACGGCGACATCATGCAGCAGTCAGTGGGCACGCTCTTCGCCGCCGGAGTCGTACCGGGCTTGGTTGTTGCAAGCTTTCTCTGCGTCGCTGTCCTGGCTGATCAGCAAGAAGCACGGCTACAGAGAGCGCTCCGCGGGGTACTTCCAAGGAAGTCCTTTTTGCGCTGAAGGACGCCTTCTGGGGACTCTTCACACCCGTTATCATCCTCGGAGGTATTTACGGAGAGGATCTTCACACCTCACCGAGGCCGCCGCGGTCGCGGTGTTCTACGGTCTGTTCGTCGGCGTGTTCATCTACCGTACTCTTACTTTCCGCATCCTCTACGACATTCTTCGGGAGACAGTCGCGGGGACGTCGGTCGTCATGATCGTGGTCACCTGCGCCGGACTCTACTCCTGGCTCGGCGCCACCGTGGGACTTATCGACAAGATCGCGGCGCTTCTTCTGGGCATCTCGGAGAATCCGCTGGTCATACTGCTGATGATCAACATCATTCTGCTCTTCGCGGGGATGTTGCTCCGACGCGATCTCCATCGCCTACGTCTTCCTGCCGATTCTGGCGCCCGTTATTGTCACGTTCGGCTGGGATCCCATCTGGTTCGGCGTGATGATGACCATCAAACATGGCGATCGGTCAGGTAACGCCTCCGGTTGCGGTGAATCTCTATGTAGGCGCGAGAATCAGCGGCCTGACGATGGAACAGATTACCCGGTCCGGTCATCCCGCTCCTCATCGCCTCGATCATCGCTCTTGTCGTCATTACCGTGTTTCCGGGAATCACGCTCTACCTGCCGCGTCTTTTGGGCATGATGTAGCGCGGACAGCGTATCCGCCTGTCGCTGTACAGCGTATGTTCTTTCGTTCCTCAAAAGGAGGGGTTTTTGAATGGCTTCACCCGTAACAATGCCCAAGCTCGGGCTGACAATGAACACAGGGATCGTCTCCCCAGTGGAAGAAGAAGGAGGGAGAGCCTGTCCGGAAAGGCGATATCCTGATGGTCGTCGCCACGGATAAACTGACGTTCGACGGTGGAATCGCCGGCCGAAGGCGTTTTGTTGAAGGTTCTTGATTCCTGAAGGAAAGGACGTTCCGATCGGCGAGGTTCTCGCCTACATCGGCGCTGCCGGCGAAACCGTTGCCGACGCAGCGTCGGGAGCGCCTGTAACGGCGCCTGCGGCGGAGGAGAAGAAAGCCGCCGCTCCTTCCGAGGTTCGCAGCGCTCCGACCGGCGAAATCCGCGCGACGCCGCTTGCCCGCAAAACTGCCCGTGAGGCGGGGATCGACCTCGCGCTTGTCGCCGGTTCGGGGCCGTCGGGCCGTATTGTCCGAAAGGATGTGGACGCCGCGGCCGCCTCGGGAGGCTCCGCTGTCAAGGCAAGTCCCGTGGCGGGCGAAAATGGCTGCGGAGCTGGGCGTCGACATGGGCTCCATGCGGAAAGACGGGCGTGTGATGAAGGACGATGTCCTTCGCGCAGCCGCCGTTCCGGAGGCGGAAGATGTCCGCATTCCGCTGACGCCCATGCGGAAGGTCATCGCCGAGCGGATGAGCCTGAGCAACGCCACGGTTCCCTCGGTGACGTACACACTCGAAGCGGACCTTCTCGGCGCTCGTCGCCTTCAGAAACAAGGTGAAGGACGAAGCATCGAAGAAGGGCGTCAAGATCTCCTACAATCATATCCTGATGAAGATCTGCGCCGCTGCGCTGAAGGAGATTCCGCTCGCGAACGCATCGTTCGACGGAGACTCTCTCATAATGCACGGCAACGTGAACATCGGGCTCGCGGTCTCGGTCGAGGGTGGCCTGCTCGTTCCCAACGTGAAGGCGGTGCAGTCGAAGAGCCTCCTCCGCATCGCGGAAGAGACTGAGCTGCTCGTCGGACAGGCGCGGGGCGGCTCGCTCGCCCTCGACGCGATGCAGGGCGGCACGTTCACCATCACCAATCTTGGCATGTTCGGCATGCAGAGCTTCACGCCGATAGTGAACCCTCCGGAGGCGTGCATCCTCGGATAGTGAACGCCATCGTGGAAAAACCGGTCGTCGTGAACGGCGAGATCGTCGTCCGCCCGATGTCGGCGCTCTGCCTGGTAGCTGACCACCGGATTCTCGACGGCGCGGAGGCGGCGCGTTTCCTCGCCCGTATCAAGGAGCTTGTCGAGAACCCCTGGCTCCTTCTTTTTGTAAAGAGGACGGAGGGGAGTGTCCATGGAAACACGGAAACAGGTTCGCAGTAGTCGGCGCAGGTCCCGGTGGATATGTCGCGGCCATCCGGGCGGCGCAGCTCGGCGCCGAGGTGACCGTCATAGAAAAAAACGACGCTCGGCGGCGTCTGTCTCAACGTCGGCTGCATTCCGACGAAGGTGCTGCGTGCATACAGCGGAGCTGTTCACGGCGGCGAAGGAATGGCGCGATGATCGGCCTGAAAGCCGAGAATGTGGCAGTCGACTGGGACGGACTCATGGCACGGAAGAAGACCGTCGTGGAGACGCTCGTCGGCGGCGTCGGAACGCTGCTTCGCAGCAACGCCGTCCGCATCGTCGAGGGCGAGGCCTCCTTCGTCACGCCGAAGGAAATCGCCGTGACGAAGAAGGACGGCTCGAAGGAGTCGGTTTCCGCCGACGCCGTCATCGTGGCGACAGGCTCGGAGCCGGTGGTTCCGCCTGTTCCCGGATTCGATCTCGAAGGCGTGATGACGAGCACCGGGGCTCTCTCGCTGGAGCGTCTCCCGAAGTCGGTTGTCCCTCGTGGGCGGCGGCGTCATCGGCATGGAGTTCGCTTCGATTTTCTCGTCCTTCGGCGCGAAGGTGACGGTGGTCGAGATGCTTCCTGAGATTCTTCCGATGCTCGACGAGGAGATCGTCCAGATTCTCAAGGGCGTGCTCCTGAGAAAGGGTGTCGTCTTTCATACCAACTCCAAGGTCGTCGGCGTGGAGAAGAAGGGCAAAGGACTCGCCGTGCGGGTGGAAACGCCTGCGGGCCCGCTCGTCCCTCGACGCGGAGAAGGCGCTCGTCTCCGTCGGCCGCCGCCCCGTTACGAAGGGGCTGGGGCTTGATCGCCTCGGGATCGCCCTCGACCGCGCCAGAGTGAAGGTAAATTCACGGATGGAGACGTCCGTGAAGGGAATCTACGCGATCGGGGACTGCGCGTCGCACATCATGCTCGCGCACGTCGCCTCCCGAGAGGGCGAGGTCGCGGCGGAAAACATCATGGGGCATGCCGTCGATATGGACTACAAGACCGTTCCCAGCGCAGTGTACACCGCTCCCGAGATCGCCTCAGTCGGCTTGAGCGAGAGCGAGGCTAAAAGTAGGGGGCATCGTGTCAAGGTCGGGCGCTTCCCGCTGATGGCGAATGGGAAGAGCGTGATCATGAACGAGAGCGACGGCTTGGTGAAGTACGTGGTTGACGAGAAATACGACGAGATCCTCGGCGTCCACATCATCGGCCCGAGAGCCACCGACCTCATCGCGCAGGGAGGGTTGGCGCTCCGGCTGGAGGCGACCACAGACGAGATCATCACCACGATCCACGCGCACCCGACGGTCGGCGAAGCCTTGATGGAAGCGGCGATGGCCGTCCATGGGCGCGCGATATCGCTGCCGAAGAAGGCGTAGTTTTCCGAATCGATCCGATGATGAAAGCGGCGTTTCCCGGTCATCCGGGGACGTCGCTTTCTGCGTTTTGGAGGAGAGGGCGCCTCGAAATAAACAGAAAGAGGCGCGACGGAGGAAGCCCGGTATGCTATCCTTAAACGGTTACCGAAATTATGAAGCCGCTTTCCCTGGTTTCGCCGCGGGAGGAAAATATATGGGTTCCATGGTCGCTGGTCCTTTTTTAGTCCTTTTTTCTTCAGCGCTGCTTCTCGCCTGCGTTCTTTTGCTGTTTGAAAGACGCCGTCTGCTGAAGTTCATTCAAGAAGAGGCGCTGGTGAAAATCGCCCTCGCCGAGAGCATCGTTCGTTTTCATATGATTGTGGAAAGCTCCGCCGCCGGGATGTATGTCTTCCGGGAAGGGCGTTTCGTCATGGTGAACGCTGCGATGGAGTCGATCACGGGCTATTCCCGCGAAGAGCTGCTCGCAATGAAGGGGCTTGATCATATCCACCCGGACCACCGTGCTGCGGCTTTAGACCGGAGCGCTGCCCGCGAACGGGGAGATTCCACCCCGACCAGGTACGAACTGAAGCTGCTTACGAAGGGCGGCGATATCCGGTGGGTCGACTTCACCGCAAGGACCGTCCTCTTCGAGGGAGAAGTCTGTACGGTAGGGAGCGCTTTTGATATAACAGGACGCAAGAAAGTGGAGGAGGAGCTGAAGGAGCGCGAGAGACTTTGGCGGACTATGGTGGAGACCAGCCCGGACGGTATTGCCACGATATCTCTTGAAGGGGTGGTCGCAAGCGTGTCCAAGCGATGCGTGGAGATGTGGGGGTACACGGACGCGGACGATCTGGTCGGTCGCCATATGTTGGAGTTTGTCGATCCCGCGTGGCATGACAAAACCATGTACTACTTGGGTGAAATGCTGAAAGGCAACTATACCGGCCCTGCCGAGTATTTAATGGTCCGCAGGGACGGAAGTACATTCTACGCCGAGGCGAATGCGGAGATCCTTCGGGACAACTCCGGCAATCCGACCGGGTTCTTCGTCGCCGAGCGCGATATCACGGACAGGAAGCAGGCGGAGGAGGCTCTCAGGGAGAACGAGGCGAAATACCGGTTTCTCACGGAGAGCATGAAGGACGTGATTTGGACGCTCGATGTGGAGACGCTCCGATTCCTTTATATCAGTCCGTCTGTCGAGCAGTTGCGGGGGTATACTCCGGAAGAGGTTATGACGGAAGCCATGGATGCGGCGATGACCCCCGAATCCGCATCCTTCATACGAAAGCTTGTCGACGAACGGGCCGAGCAGTTCAGGAAAGATGAAACGCTCAATAATACCCGTTTCTATACCGAAGAAGTGGAGCAACCCTGCAAAGACGGGACGACGGTCTGGACGGAGGTCGTAACGGTCTACTGGCGCAATCCCCGGAACGGGCGAATCGAGCTGCACGGCGTCACCCGCGATATCTCCGAGCGTAAGGAGGTCGAGGCGAAGATCGCCCATATGGCCCAACACGACCCGCTTACCGGACTCCCCAACCGGGCGCTCTTCGCCGACCGCCTGGAGCGCTCGCTCGCCGCATCGAAGCGCAACGGAAACCGAACGGCGCTGATGTTCCTCGATCTCGACAAGTTCAAGCCTGTAAACGACACGTACGGACACGCGGTTGGCGACGTGCTGCTCCAACAGGCGGCCGAACGCATGCAATCGGCGTTGCGCGCATCCGACACCGTCGGACGGATCGGCGGGGACGAGTTCGTGGTGCTGCTTCCCGCGGTGGATCGGGCGGAGGTTGCGCTGCTCGTGGCGGAGAAGCTCCTGACGACCCTTCGCGAGCCGTTCTTCATCGAAGGGCGTTCCGTCGACGTCTCGTGCAGCATCGGCATCGCCATTCATCCGGAGGACGGTCGCGACGAGATCGAACTGGCGAAGAACGCCGACACTGCCATGTACTGGGCGAAGAAAGACGGAGGCGACTGTGCCCGTATGTTCCGAGCCGCTTCCGACGCTTCGGTTGCAACCCTCCGAAGAACGACGGCTCAGGACAGCAAAAAGGCCAGGAACTCCTCCGGGCGCGCGCCCTTGAAAGAGCGCTCCAGCGGGAATCCTTCCAGCGCCTCGCGAAGCGCGTCTTCTCTGTAGAAAAGGCCTTCGAGCAGCTTTTCGATCTCCTCCCGGTTCTCCGAGCCGAAGTAGTCGCCGTAAAACCTCGCTTGCCGTATGACGCCCTCCTTCACGTTCAGCAGCGCCTCCACCTTCCCCCACGGGAAGCGGCGGACCTTGCGCTCGGTGAACTCGGGGGACGCCCCCCAGTTCCACTCCCACGTCGCGTACTTCTCGTCCCGAAGGCGGCGGATTTCCGCACGCTGCGCCTCGTCGAGCGAATAGATTTCGGTCCCGGAGAGAGAGCCGCGAAGCGCCTCGATGAACTCCTCCACGGAGATGGGCTTCGGCAGCATGGGGAGGATGTTGGTCACGCGGCTCCGGACGGATTTGAATCCTTTGGATGTGAACTTCTCCTCGTCGACGTTGAGGGCCTGTTCGAGGACCGAGAGGTCGGAGTCGAAGAGCAGCGTCCCGTGATGGAGCAGCCTGCGCCGGTCCATGTGCTGCGCGCTGCCGGAGAACTTCCGTCCGTCGATCAGGAGGTCGTTGCGCCCGCCGCTCTCCGCGGCGACGCCGAGTTTTGCGAGGGCGTCGATCACCGGTCGGGCATGGCGCGCAAAGTCGAAGGGGGCGCCTTCGTCGTTTGGGACGATGAACGAGTAGTTCACGTTTCCAAGGTCGTGGTAGACCGCGCCTCCCCCGGATATCCGCCTGACGACGTTGATTCCGCGCTCCTCGACGAAGGGGCGATTCACCTCCTGGGCCGTGTTCTGGAAGCGCCCCACTATGATCGAGGGGGCGTTTTGCCACAGCAGGAAGTAGCCGGGGTGTCCTTCGTCGACGCTTCTGTAGAGATGTTCCTCAAGCGCGAGGTTGAAGGCGGGGTCGTGCGATTGTCCTTCGATAAAGTACATTTCGATTTTTCTCCTCTCGTGCCGCCGCCTCTTGCAAAGTCGGCGGTTTCAGTTCATTATACAAAATATCCTATATTTGGAGGTGGAGTGATATGCTCGATGTACTCGAGATCATCACATTGATGGAAGATTCGGTGTCCATGGAAGGACATTTTATAGCGGAGCACGGCCTCTCGTTCTTTATCAGAGGGACGAAAGACGGAAAGGAGGTGCGCGGTCTCCTCGACGTGGGGCAGACGCACGAGTTTCTCGCCCATAATATGAGAGAGCTCGGAATCAGCCCGCAGTCCGCCGACTTCGTCGTTCTCTCGCACTGCCACTACGACCACACCGGAGGTATCGCGAAATTCGTCGAGTCTACCGGGAAGGGCGACTTTCCCGTGATCGCGAACCCGGCGCTCTTTCGTCCGCACTTCGTGACGACGCCTGTGGTGGCGGCGAAGGGTGTCCGCACCGGCGACGAGCGGGAGGCGATCGAGAGAGCGGGCGGAAGATTGCTGCTCTCGGGCGCGCCCTTTCCTCTTGCCGACGGACTGTCGACGACAGGGGAGATCCCGCGCGAGACCGACTTCGAAGGGCCGGGGAAGCGCTTTTTCACGGTGCGCGACGGCGAGGTGGTTCAGGATTCTCTCCCCGACGACATGGGGATCGTCGCCCGCGTCAAGGGGAAAGGGCTCGTCGTCCTCGCCGGGTGCAGCCATTCGGGGATCGTGAACATTCTGAAGCGCGTCCGCGCGCTCTACCCCGGCGAACCGTTCGAGGGCATCGTCGGCGGCCTGCACCTCGTGAACGGAACTGAAGAGAAGATGGAGAAGACGCTCGCCGGACTGAAGGAGTTCGACCCCGCATGGATCGCCTGCGGGCACTGCACCGGTTTCCCCATGCAGGCGAAGCTCTTCCAGGCGTTCGGGAAACGCTTCATTCCGCTTACGGTGGGGAAGCGCTTTATCGTCGGAGCATAAGCGGAGAGCAGCTCCCGGACTACAGAGGGGACGGGGCGCGCATTTCCCGCATCCGCAGGAGTTCCAGCGGCCCTGTCCTCTTATGGAGCGGCCTCTCCATCGGTTGCGAGCGAGCGGAGTTTTCGGCTCCGTTCGCGATCTCCCGCGGCTTCGGCGACGCGCGCCGAATAGTCGAGGCGCTCCCTGACGAACGCATCGCGGACGGCCGAGGGAAGAGGGTAGAGTTCGCGCCGGGGAGAGAGCTGCGCAGCGGAGGCGGGGCGAAAACGCACCCGTTCCGGCGCTTGGTTCAGGACCCTGACGAAGAGACCGTACAGTTCGAAGCAGTCGCTGAGGCCGTAATGCCCGAGGGCCGGTCCCACGGCCTCCTCCGCCTCCGCCAGCGGAAGCGGTTCGAGCAGACTTTCCCGTGCGATGCGGACCGCCTCGGAGAGGCGGGGCCACTTCCATTCGCCCTCCCGGTCCGTATTCTTCGGGATTTTGCAGAAGTCGGTGAGTCCTCTCATCGAACACCACCACTTTCTTCCCCGCGCAGCCTCGCGAGGCAGAAAGGAGAGGTCGAACGAGAGATTATGGACGACGATTCCCTCCGGGTTCCATCGCTCCCAGAATGCGGCGAGGCTCGGCCAGTCCTCCAGGAAGTAGGAGGGGTAGCGTTCTTCCGCGCGCGGAAGTGCGCGATCCGCTCCGGCGTGAGTCCATGGACCCGCTCGGTCCGATGATCCGGACGCTCTTCGGAGTGGTAGAAACGGTTGAAAAAGTCGACGATCCTCCCCTCCGCGGTGAAGACGATCGACGAGGCGGAGACGGCCGACGCTCCCTTGAAGCCGTTCGTCTCCAGGTCGAAGACGGCGAAGACGCTGCTGTTTCCCATGCAATACCCTCCCTGCACACATTTCGGACGCCTCCGGGCGCTCGCTTTTGAATGCTCCGGAGACGCTTCTATTATGACAGAACAGCTCCCGTACGGGAAAGCGACGAAAGGACGAAAAGAATGAACGACGCATCATTCAACGCATTGAAAAACGAGGTCGGGATATGCGAACGCTGTCCCCTTGCTGCGACGCGGTCGCACGCCGTTTTCGGCGAGGGGCCGGAAAGAACGCCGGTCGTTCTTGTAGGGGAGGCCCCCGGGGCGAAGGAGGACGAGTCCGGGCGGCCGTTCGTCGGCCTCTCGGGACGTTTGCTGAGCGAACTGCTGGAGGAGGCGGGGCTTCCCAGGGAGAAACTGTTCATCACGAACACCGTGAAGTGCCGTCCTCCCGAGAATCGCCTTCCTTCAAAAACGGAGACGGCCGCCTGCCGTCCGTTCCTCGCCGCGCAGCTGCGGCACATTCGGCCCCGCCTCGTCATCACCGCGGGAAACGCGCCGACCCGCGCGCTGCTGGGAACGAAGGAGGGAATATCCACGCTGCGCGGACGTCTTCACTCCTGTGTCTGGGAGGGGATAGAGCTCTCCGTCCTGCCGCTCTTCCACCCGAGCTACCTTCTCCGGAACCGGGGGCGCGCCGAGGGAAGCCCGATCATGCTCACGCTCGGCGACATCCGTGAAGCACTTCGTTTGGTAAGGGAGTTCACGCCCGGATTTTGACCTCTCCCACGAAGGGGAGAAGCGCCGCTCGGAACTCCTCCAGAAACTCCATGGAGAAGGGGGTGAGCGAGGAGAAGTCGGGATCGAGCGTGTGCCCCGGACGGAAATTCTGAAGGACGAAGAGCGGTGCTCCTTCGGCCATGCGCCCGAGAAGAGGCGCGTCCTCGATACTGTGGAGTCCGGGGACGAGCGTCGTCCGGAACTCGAAGGGGATGGAGCCGCGCAGCAACAGGGCGATGCTTTTTTGCGCGAGCGGAAGGAGCGACTCGTCGCCGTCCCGGCCGCAGGCCCGGGGGTACGTTGCTTCGGGAGCCTTGAGGTCCATTGCCGCGTAGTCGGCCAGTTTCTCCGAGAGAATTTGTTCGAGGACGTCCGGGCGCGCCCCGTTGGTGTCCAGCTTCAGCTTGAGCCCGAGTGTTCGTATCTCCCTCAGGAAGGGGAGAAGTCCGGGTTGAAGCGTCGGCTCTCCGCCCGTGACGCAGACGCCGTCGAGGAAGGGGGCTCGTTTCTTCATGTCCGCGAGGATTCGCTCCGCGTCGATCCGTTCGATCTCTGCGCCCGGAAAGACAAGCTCCGGGTTGTGGCAGAAGGGACACCGGAACTGACAGCCGCAAAAGAAGACCACGGCCGCCGTATTGCCGGGGTAGTCCAGAAAGCTTGTGGGTATGTACCCGCCTATGTGCAGATTCATTACGTCTACCTCCTCGGAGGCGCGCGTCGCTCCTCCATTGTCCAAGAGTATGTTTTTTTCGTGAAAACACCGTGCCCCGCGCAGAAAACTATTCTATAATACTCCATGATGCTCAGAGTGAGCTGTCTGAACCAGGGATGCGGAAGTATGCGCTCCGTATATATGTTGTCGCTGATCAGCGCAGGAGGTTTTTCATGTTTCTGTTTCGACTTCTTCTGAAGGCGGCCCCGTTGCTGCTCTTCTTTCTCTTCTCAAAAATACTGAAAGATATTCTCCGCGGGGCGCCGGGCTCGTCGGGACCGTCAGGGGGCGCGAGGAACCGCTCCTCCGCCGGAAGAGGAGGGGCTTCATATACGCCGCCTCCCGGCGGGAAGCGCGATCCCTACGTCGTACTCGGTTGCTCGCCTTCCTCTTCCGACGAGGAAATCAAAAAGCGTTATCGCGAGCTGCTCGCGAAATACCACCCCGACAAGTTCATCGGACAGAATCTCGACGAGGACTTCGTTGCTCTCGCGTCGAAGAAGTTTCAGGAGATTCAGGAGGCGTACGGCCGGATTCGCTCTGCACGGGGGATATAGCTTTTTATCTTTTTTTTCTTTGGGGCGCGGAACCTGGCGGGCTCTTTCTTTCAAGGCTGCGACGGGTTCTTTGGAACGCCGCGTGCGAGGCTCCAGTATCACACTACGGGATGGAGTGTGATACAATGACGCCGCCAGAGCGCCCCCATCGAGGGGCAAAACGTTCCCGAATGCGGGAGAAAGAGGCGAATCTCCATGTCAACTCTGGAACTTTTTTCCGGACCCGAGAGTTTCTCTCGTATCAAGTCGCAGGCGCGGACCACCATCGAGTCCGCTTTTTTCGGCAACAACGTGGTTTCGGTCTCGAACCTCAAGGAGGCCTACGAACTGGCGAGAGTCTCCCCCGGCACGGTCGAGCTTACAGGGATGCCGGTCTACCGCCCGGAAGGACAGGGGCTGCCCCCGCGCAGCAACGTGCTCCTGATGAACGACGGCGCGGTCGTCGGCCGGTGCGCGGCTGCGCGGAGGATCGTCGGCGAACCCGGCGTGAATATGGGGGATTATGCAGCGGTGCTCAGGGAAGCGGTCTACAACTCCCGTTTCCGTACCTTTTACTCCGCCGAGGCGTATATCGGTCTTGAAGGGGATTTCATGGTGAAGGCCCATCTTCTCGCGCCGAAGAACCATGAAAACCTCGTCTACAACTGGTTGCTGAACTTCCAGTATCTCAACAAAACCTACCTCGACATGTATGCGGCCTCCAGGCCGCTTCCGGACGGCGACATCTTCATGTTTGCCGATCCCGACTGGACCTCTCCCGACTACCCCTTGGGGTTGGCGTTCTTCGACCCGCTCCATAACTGTGCGGCGGTCCTGGGCATGCGCTACTTCGGCGAGCTCAAGAAGGGAACGCTTACGCTCGCGTGGGGAACAGCCGTGCGGAACGGCTTCGCCTCCTGCCACGGGGGCTTGAAGCGGTACAATTTAAAAGGAGGACGCTCGTTTGTTGCTGCGGTCTTCGGCCTCTCCGGTTCCGGAAAGTCGACGATCACGCATGCGCGCCACGGGAACAAGTACGATATCACCGTCCTTCACGACGACGCCTTCGTGATCAACGCCAAGGAGAAGTACGCCATTGCGCTCGAACCCTCTTACTTCGACAAAGTGCAGGACTACCCCATGGGGTGCGAGGACAACAAGTTCATCATTACGATCCAGAACTGCGGCGTCACACGGAGTACGGACGGCCTGCTCTACGCGGTGACCGAGGACCTGCGCAACGGCAACGGGCGCGCCATCAAGTCGAAGCTTTGGTCGCCCGAGCGTGTGGACAGGATCGACGAGCCGATCGACGCCGTTTTCTGGCTGATGAAGGACTCGTCGCTGCCGCCGGTGCTGCGCCTGAAGGGGTCCGACCTGGCCGCGGTGCTCGGCGCCACGCTCGCCACAAAACGAACGACGGCCGAGCGCCTCGCCCCCGGAGTGGACCCGAATGCGCTCGTCATCGAATCCTACGCCAATCCGTTCCGAACGTATCCGCTTGCCGTCGACTACGAGCGCTTCAAGACGCTCTTCGACGACGGGGTTGCGTGTTATATCCTGAATACCGGCGAGTTCATGGGGAAGAAAGTAAAGCCCGCCGACACACTGGGCATCCTTGAGGCGATCGTCGAGGGGAAGGCGGAGTTCGTGTCGTTCGGCCCCTTCAGCGATATGGAGACGATGGCGCTGGATCGCTTCCCGATCGATTTCACGGACGAGCAGTACCGAAGGGAACTCTTCTCGCGGATGAGGGACAGACTCGCGTTCGTTACGTCCCGCGAGACGGAGAAGGGCGGTATGGACCGCCTGCCTCCCGAAGCGGTTGCCGCGCTGCGGAAGGCGCTCGACGAGATGGGGTATCCCGTCCAGGAGTAGCGTTTTTGAGCCGGGGCATGTCTCCGGCTCATCGTTTTCTGTACGAGGGAGAATAGTACTCCGTCGCCACCTCCTCCCCGCGAAGAAGCTGCGCACGGGAGATGATCCTCCGCCTGCAAACCCATTCGAACCCTTCGCGGGCGGTCCGTTCGTCCGTCCTGTCCTTCTCCATCCCCTCGGGATCCTTCGCCGCACCGGGCCATGAACGCCACTCTCCCAGAAGAGGCTCCTGGTAGAGTACCAGCCATGAAAAATCATTCCAGACGCCAAGGATTCTGAAGCGCTTTCGCCCCTCTCCGTCGACGTGGATGAGGATACTGAGCTCGTCGCGGAAGCGCGTGGCCGTTCCCGAGTACGTTTTGTCCGCGCTTTTCCCGGAGAAGGACGTCGTCTGTCCGTTGCGGACGACCCCTTCCGAGGTGCACCATTCGCGCAGTGTTTTCAACAGCGCGTCGAAGTCCAGAGGAATACCGTTCGACGCGGCGAACATCTGCGCGAATTTTCGTTCGAGCAGGTATTCTCCCCGCCGGTGCGAAGGAGCGCAGAGCAAATGGAGCCGCAAAGGGAAAAAGTGTGTTTCCGTCATGGTTCCTCCTCGGCGATGTCACTGTTCCTCTTTTCAGAGGTGGACTCTGCTATAATCATACCTCAAGTAAATTTGTACGTGGAGGAAAGCTCTTATGCAAAAGAATATGAACAACTCGCACTCGATGGGGACCGATTCGATCACCCTTCTCATGTGGAAGTTTTCCCTGCCGGCTATTGTGGGTATGCTCGCCAATGCGCTTTACAACATCGTCGACAGGCTCTTCGTCGGACAGACCGTCGGCGCCGCGGGCATCGGCGCCATCAGCGTGGCCTTCCCTTTCATGATGCTTGTGATCTCTTTCGGTCTGCTGGTGGGTGTCGGGGCAGGATCGCTCATTTCAATCTCCCTCGGCGAAAAGCGAAGAGCAAGGGCGGAGCGGGCGATGGGGAACGCAATCATGCTCCTTGCGGGCGGCGCAATTCTCCTGGTTCTTTTGGGCGCCTCATTCACAAAGGGTATTCTTGAGCTCTCGGGCGCCAGCGCGACGTTGATGCCGCTCTGTCTGGAGTACATGAACATCGCCGTTTGGGGCGTCTTCTTCTCCACGCTTGCCTTCGGGCTCAACTTTTTCATCAGGGCGGAGGGAAATCCGCGCTACGCCATGTTCACGCTCATCATCGGCGCGGGATCGAACGTCGTACTCGATGCGCTCTTCATCCTGGTGTTTGAAATGGGCGTCGGGGGGGCTGCGCTCGCCACGCTGCTTTCGCAGATGATCTCCGCCCTGTGGGCGGCGCTCTACTATATTCGCAGAATGGGAACGCTCCGCTTCAGAATGAAGAACCTCGTGCCCGACTGGGTGATCACCCGCAGAATTCTCTCAATCGGTTCCGCTCCCGCGCTCACCGAGGTCAGTTTTACGTACGTGCTCGCTCTTTTCAACCGCCTCCTGCGCTTTTACGGAGGCGACCTGGCGATTTCGGCGATGGGTATTTTCTTCAGCCTCGACAGCCTTTTCTTTCTGCCGGTCCTCGGTCTTGCAGGCGGTGTCCAGCCGATCATCAGCTACAACTACGGGGCGAAGGACTACGACAGGGTTATCCGCGCCGTCATGGCAGCGATTAAGATAGGCGCTCTCTTCTTCTCTGTGAGCTTTACGCTCGTCATGTTCTTTCCTGCGCCGCTGATCCGTATTTTCAACTCGGACGACGCGGAGCTGCTGGCTTTGGGCGTGCGCGGCATGCGCCTGGGATACAGCGGCATCATCTTCGCCTCGGTGAGCCTTGTCGCTTCGCACACCTTTCAGGCGATCGGCAAGGCGAAGACCGGACTTTTTCTGACGCTTTCAAGGCACTTTATCTTTATTCTTGCCCCGCTGTACTTTCTGCCGCCGATTCTCGGAATGGACGGTATCTGGCTGTCGTTGCCGCTCTCGGACCTTGGCGGCGCGCTCACTGGAACGTGGTTTCTGCGGCGGGAGTTCCGCATCATGAGAAACTCCGAGCGCCTTCAGCGAATTTCCGCTCCCGGGGAGTGCGGCATCGCCCCGGATTGAGTATAATACTGGTGGAGCATTATTTCACATATGAGTGAGGAGTGAAGACAGTGCACGCATCCGGCAAGCCGTACCCCGAAGGAGTTCGCGAGGTCTATGCGGAGGAGGGGTCCGCCCTCTTTCTCCTTGATCTGCCGATTCCCCTTCCGGGGTTTGATCATCATCTGTCGTCATGGCTGCTTCGCGACTTCAGGAGAGGGCGAAACGTGCTCGTCGACACCGGACCTTCGGCTTCCGTCCCTTTCCTGGAGCAATCGCTCCATTCTCTCGGCGTCCTTCGGCTTGATCTTGTCCTGCTTACCCATATTCATGCGGACCACGCCGGAGGGGCAGGGCGTCTCCTCGAGTGTTTCCCGGAGGCGCGCATCCTGGCTCCCGAGAGGGGGAGGGCGCACCTTGTCCACCCGGCCAGGCTTGCCGAAGGAACGCGCGCGACGCTGGGCGCGGAGATGAGCGACGCCTTCGGTCCGATCCTTCCCCTTCCGAAGGAGCACCTGATCGACTCCGGCGACTCTTTGCTGGAAGGCTTTACGGTCCTTGAGACTCCGGGGCACGCGTCGCACCATTCATCCTATGTTTTCCACGCGGACTTCGGGAAGGTCCTCTTCCCCGGCGAGGCGGCGGGCGTGGGGCTCGGCGAGGTGGTCCGCCACCTCTGGACGGGGCCCGGTACTCCGGGAGTATCCGCGCCCTATCGATTCCCCGCAACCCCTCCGCGGCTGGACGGGGACGCTCTGGAACGTTCCATGGAGCTCCTTGCGGCCGAGAGCGGGGCGAAGTATCTCTGTTTCAGCCACTACGGATGGACCGCGGATGTTGCCGAAACATTGCGCCTGGCCGCCGTGCAGTTCCGCGACTGGTGCGAAAGGGCGAGCCGGTGTGCTGCGACGGACGAGGACGCTGCGGTGGCGTTGCTTTTTGACGAAGTAGCACGGGAAGACCCGCTGCTCGGACTCCTTCCCTCCTTGAGGGAGGAGCAGCGGCAAAAGGAGGAGTTTTTCATCAAAAATAGCCTGAGGGGGATTGTTCGGTGGGTACGCTCGTAGAATTTCGTTTCTGCGCGTGCAGCCTCGGATTCCGGAGGGGAGTCCTTCCTGTTCTTGGGAAGGGGGGGAGATTGCGATGACGGAGCAATCCGGAAAACTTGGTTTTGACCGCTATCTCGTAGGAGACGGGGGGAAAAGGCTCTTTCTCTTTCTGTTTGGAGGGCTTCTCTGCGCCATGGGGCTGTACTCCAGTCCGATCTCCGAAATTCTCACGGGCCTGAAGCTCATTCTTTTCGAGCCCGATTATCTCATCTCCGATTACTTCCATGTCGGGGGGCGGGGAGCTTCTTTCCTCAACAGTGGTATTCTTACGTTGCTTTTTACGGCTATTCTTGTGTACTATAAGATCCATATACGCGGTATTTCCATAGCGGCTGTGTTCACGGTGGCCGGTTTTGCCTTCTTCGGAAAGAATTTGCTCAACGTCTGGTTTATCATCGGCGGCGTCTGGCTCTATGCATGGCACCAGAAGGAATCGTTCCTGAAGTTTATCTATATCGCGTTTTTCGGAACCTCTCTTGCCCCGCTTGTAAGCCAACTGATGTTCGGCCTGTATCTTCCGGCGCCTTTTCGGATAGCCGCCGGGGCGATCGCGGGTATTACAGCCGGGTTTCTGCTTCCCTCGTTGGCTGCGTCCTTTCTCTCAGTGCACAAGGGGTACAACCTGTACAACGTCGGTTTTACCGCGGGCATGGTGGGAACACTTTATGTCTCGCTCTTCCGGTCGCACGGTTTCGTTCCGGAGGCGAGGGTGCTCTGGACTACGGGCAACAACGGTCTGCTTCTCCCCATGCTTCTCGGGATATTCTTGACGATGATCCTCGCCGGGTATTTATTGAATGGACGATCTTTCAAGGGACTCTCGTCGATATGGGCGCATCCGGGGCGTCTTTTGGCCGACTTCGTCGATATCTTCGACTTCCCGCCGACGCTGATCAACATGGGGGTGAACGGGCTGTTCGTGACCGGTTATCTGCTGATCATAGGCGGCGATTTGAACGGCCCTACGCTCGGAGGCATCTTTACTGTCGTCGGTTTCAGCGCGATGGGAAAAACGCCGAAAAACATTGCGCCTATTATCGCCGGTGTCGTCCTTGGAAGCCTGACGAAGCACTGGAGTCTTTCCGACCCGGCAATACAGCTTGCGGCGCTCTTCGGAACGACGCTTGCGCCTATTGCGGGCGAGTTCGGTTGGAAAGCGGGAATCCTGGCCGGGTATGTTCACTCGTCCGTGGTGCTGTATGTCGGCGTGCTGCACGCCGGTTTCAACTTGTACAACAACGGCTTCGCCGGGGGGCTCGTCGCGGCTATGATCGTGCCCCTCATCGAGGCCTTCAGAGGGAGAGAAACGGAATGAAATACGAACGACTTGTCGTCTCGCGCATCGTGAGCGAGCTGATGAATTTCTTCTTCTCGATGGGTGCGCACGACTTTTCGTCGCACGTCGTCCGGAACGAGAAGGGGTTCGAGATATGCGTCGAATCCGACTACTCCGGAAACCCCGCGAGCAAGATACGGGAAATGACACGGCTGCTCAGAATGCCCCGCGCCCGCGAAATGGAGGAGTACTCGTGGTCGCTCTCAGGCGACATCAGCACGGGGCAGGAGATCTATCTCGTGGGGATTATGACGGACGACGTGACCGTAGAGCACGATGAAGAGGCGGGGCGGGTCCGTATCAGTCTCACCCGTCTTCTGGAGTAACCTGAAAGGGGAGGGAAGCATGCCGAAGCTTGAGTTGAACATGGATGTGCTCGAGGATATACTTCTGGGCGCTTCGGTTCTTGGGGGCGGCGAAGGAACCTCGATAGACGAGGCGATGATACTCGGAGAGCTGGCGCTCAAGATCAGCAGCCCGGTGTTGCTGGATGTCGAGGATATCGATCCGAACGGGACTGTTGTCACGTGCGCTACGGTGACGTGTCCTCACCGGAAAAAGGCGCCTTTTGCCAGCCCTCGGGCGCACGTTCGGAGCATTGAACTACTCCTGGAGAGCGGGCTGAAACGTCCCGCCGCGCTCATTCCAAACGAGTGCGGCAGCGGCGGAATTGTGAACGGATGGATGCAGGCGGCCATTCTGGGCCTCCCGCTCCTTGACGCGCCCTGCAACGGGCGTGCGCATCCGACGCCGGAGATGGGCTCGATGGGACTCCATCTCGTATCGGGCTATCAGACGATGCAGTCCTTTGCCGGAGGAGATCCTGCAAATGGAAACTATATCGAAGGCGTTCTGCGCGGAAACGTGAAGACCGTTTCTTCGATGGTCCGTCAGGATGCGTGTGTCGTGGGCGGTCTTCTCGCTGTGGCGCGAAACCCGGTGAAGGCCGAATACCTGCACGAGAACGCAGCTCCCGGAGCCATCAAGCTTGCAATTCGTCTCGGCGCCGCAGTGAAAGCGGCGCGGAGCGGAGGCGGAGAAGCGGTGACCGCCGCTGTGCTGTCGATACTGCCGGGCGAGGTGTTGTGCCGTGGCAAGGTCGAGGCCGTCGATCGCTTCACGGCGGGAGGTATGGATTCCGGAACAGCGTATGTGGGAGAGCATTCGATCACCTTCTGGAGAGAGTATATGACGATCGAACGCGGCGAGGAAGAGCGCCTTGCGACCTTTCCCGATCTGATCACTGTGATCGACGCGGAGACGGGGATGACTATCGCCAGTTCGGAGATTGCCTCGGATATGGATGTCATCGTCTTCACTGTTTCCAGAAGGCGGCTTCTCCTGGGAGCGGGAATGCGCTCCCCGGATCTCTTCGAGCCCGCGGAGAAGGTCATAGGGAAAAAACTGCTCCAGTACCTCGAATTATAGCGTCACGGAAACGCGTACGCTCACTCTCCATGCCCTCCTTGACAGGAGGGTTTTTTTGACGAGTTGAATGATAATATATTTGACATTACATTTTTTGCATGATAATCTCGTGTGTATGATACATTCTGCCCCCGCTGTGCGCGGGCATACACAATGGAGGTGTATGAATGGGACTTGAGAGCCGAGTTCACTCCGGAGTCCATTTCATGCAGGGGAACTACGCTGCAGTGGAAGGGGCGATCGCCGCCGGGTGCGATTTTTTTCGCGGGCTATCCCATTACCCCTGCGAACGAAGTCTCCGAGGGAATGGCAAGACGACTTCCCGCCGTGGGAGGCGCTTTTTTCCAGGGTGAGGACGAACTGTGTTCGATTTACGCAATCACCGCCGCGTCCCTTGCCGGGGCCAAGGCGATGACGGCGACCGCGAGCGCCGGGTACGACTACATGCAGGAGGGGATCGAGTACGCCGTCGCGGTAGAGGCCCCCATAGTGGTGCTCGACGTGATGCGCTGCCGGGGCGAGAACTTCGCCACGCAGGCCGATATCATGCAGGTGCGATGGGCTGCCGCTGGTGATCACGAGATGATCGTGCTCGCGCCGTCGACTGTCCAGGAGATGTTCGACTTCACGGTCCGCGCGTTCAACCTCGCCGAGGAGTACCGGACGCCGGTCGTGGTGATATCGGAGATGTCGCTTGCGCTGATGCGTGAACGGCTGGAGATTCCGGATGCTTCCGCGATTCCGGTTGTGAACCGTAAACGGACGACGAAAAGTCCTTCGGAATACCTACCCTTTCTGGCGGAGAGCGAGTTCGGCGTTCCCGACTTCGCCGAGCTGGGGACGGGCTACCGGGTCATTCACTCGATCAACCCGCACGACGAGCGCGGGGATATCGAATGGGAGCCGCACGCCTTCGAACGCCTCTATAAAAGAATCACAGGGAAGGTCCGGGAGAACAGAAAGAAAATCTCGACGACGCAGCGCTTCATGCTCGACGACGCGGAGATCGCGCTCGTCGCCTTCGGAAGCGAGGTGCGCCCCTGCCTCGACGCCGTCCATGCGGCGCGCGAGAAGGGAATTAAGGCCGGGGTACTGAAACTCGATGCCCCGTGGCCCGTTCCCGAGGAGGCTATCGCCGAGACTGCTGCCAACGCAAACGCCGTTGTCACGATCGAAATGAACATGGGCAGGTACGCCGGAGAGGTGGAGCGTATCGTATGCGGGAAATGCCGCACGCTGCGGGCGACCAAGAACCTCGGAACGCCGCACACTCCGGATGAAATCCTCTCCGTCATCGAGGAGGTGCGGTCATGAGCGCTCCCGCAATGCATAAAATCGGTAATCCGCTGCTCAAGTACATGCGGCAGGACAAGTTGCCCCACTTCTTCTGTCCGGGTTGCGGCTGCGGACAGGTGGTCAGCGCTTTTCTCCGCGCATGCGAGTCGCTCGAACTCGACCTCGGAACGATGGTCGGCATCGGCGGCGTCGGCTGCACGGCGCGTATTCCGGTATACATCAACATGGACTGCCTCCACGGCGTCCACGGCAGGACGCTCGCCTGGGCCACGGGCATCAAGCTGCACAAGCCCGATACAAAAGTCGTTGTCTTCGCCGGAGACGGCGACGCCCTCTCCATCGGCGGTAATCACTTCATCCACGCGGCGCGCCGGAATCTCGACGTCACCTTCGTCGTGGTGAACAACTTCAACTTCGCGATGACGGGCGGCCAGGTCGCCCCCATGACGCCCGACGGCGCCGTGACCATGACGACCCCCTACGGAAGCAGCGAGCCGCCTTTCGACCTCTGTAAGCTCGCTGTCACCGCCGGAGCGACGTATGTCGCCCGCACGCTGACCTCCAGTCCGCCGCAGATGACGACGTTCCTGAAGAACGCGCTCTCTCACAAAGGGTTCTCCGTCGTGGAAATTCTTTCCCAGTGCCCCACGCACTTCGGCAGGTACGCGCTCGGAAGCGGCAGCCCGAAGAACCTCGTCGAGTGGATCAAAAACCATAGCGTTCCGGCATCCGCCGCGGAAAAGATGAAGCCAGAAGAGATCGCCGGAAAGTATCTGATAGGCGAATTCGTGAAGACGGAACGGCCCGTTTTCAGGGGGAGCAGCGTGTATACGGAACCGTGCCAGGGGTGTGCGGAGAGCAAGGAGGCGAAAGCATGAGCCGGACGAGCATCCGATTCTGCGGTTTCGGCGGCCAGGGGATCATTCTTTCTTCAGTGATCCTCGGAGAAGCGGCCGTCACGAAGGAGGGAATCTTCGCGGCCCAGTCCCAGTCCTACGGCTCCGAGGCCAGGGGCGGACAGTGCCAGTCGGAGGTTGTGCTCTCGAAGACGCCTATCGGCGCCCCGACCAGCGAGCTGAACGACATCATCGTCGCCATGTTCCAGGCTGCGTACGAAAGCCATAAGCACGAGATCAAAAAGGGAGGCGCATTCTTCGTCGACAGCGGCCTTGTTCCCGAGGTCGGCGACGTCGATCCCTCCGTCACGGTCTGGAAGGTTCCCGCGACGGAGACTGCGGTGCGCTTGGGGAGCAAGATGGCCGGCAACATGGTTATGCTCGGTTTCCTGCAGGAAAAGACGAAGGTCGTTTCGAAGGAGAGTTTGATGGAGGCCATCCGCGAATCGGTGAAAGAGAAGTTCGTGACTATGAACCTCGCCGCCTTCGAGGAGGGAATCAGGCTCGCGCGGGAGGCGGTCGCCTCATGAAGCTCTATGAATTTCAGGGGAAGGCGCTCTTTCGGGAGGCCGGCATTCCCGTGCCCAAAGGAGCGATCGTCACCGCCTCCAACCGGGAAGGGCTTTTCGCCCCGTCGGCGGTGAAGGCGCAGGTGCTCTCCGGGGGAAGAGGAAAGGCGGGAGGCGTCATTCTTGCGGACACGCCCGACGACGCGGCGAAGGCGGCCGACTTCATTCTCTCCATGGAACTGAAGGGGGAGCCTGTGAAGGCCCTCCTCGTCGAGGAGAAGGCGAACATCATGGAGGAGTACTACCTTGCCGTCACCTTCGACGGCGAG